>JBILEW010000172.1:0-3047 GCA_044351885.1 Bdellovibrionota bacterium | reverse complement strand
CGGAGAGAGTCTAAAATATTGAGATAGATGGAACGTGTAGCTCTGCGAGTGCGAGACGATGGATGGGTCAATCGTAAAGGGTCTTTGTTCTCAGACATGCGGCACCTAAAATGCCCGACCTCTCACGATAGGACAACTGCTTCATGCATCGACAACGCAAAAATTCGCTGAGCCTTAGAGCCTCGACCGGCCCCAGAAAAAGTATCTCGTCCTTAAAAAATGACGGGCGGACGAGGAGTCAGTGGATAAGACAGTTGACACTGAGACAAGAAGCCAAGACGACTGGCTCGCTCGCCCATCTCCAGCACACCAGCGGAGTGCGTTCCGATCAGATCAGAACACCAGCCTCCTCTGACCGGAGGTCATCCCTCCTGCCAAAAAGCTCAACTCACCGTAGGCTACGCTTTTCGTCGAGCCTTACCCACCTCTGCCAGGAGGGAATTCGAGGCATTTACGAGGCCGTAGCGTAAGTAGTCGGGCTGGATACCCAGCGCCTCACATACGTTATCGAAGGAGAAAACGTACTCCTTGCTACGATCCATGACCCACTGATGAGCCTCTGCGTAGGCGCTGCGCTCCTTGGGAGTCATCGATAGTGCATACGCTATGAAGGATTGAATACCATCGAAGAGAAGAGCCGACAGAAGGGCTCTCTCCGGACCAACGGCATATCCTTTGTCTTGCTCGACCAGTTCGTCGACGACAACCGTAGAAAAACCGCCCCAAGAACCTGTTCTGATATCTAAATCACCCGTAGACATACATCCTCCGTGTGTACAGTTGGGACTCTTTTATTCGGATGCCGGACCCCTATCCGCAGGTGCTCGCGGGTATGCATGCCGCGATTATCGTCCAAGTAATTTAAGTTTTTCAGGTAGTTGAGAGCTCAAGCCTGGGACACAAGTTGCTTAGCTCCGGCGGGGCGCTAGACTGTATGCTCATGCCGAACCAATTGAATACCCAACCCATCATCGTCGATTGCGCTTTCGCCTCTTGGGAAAAAGATAGCAAGCTCGCTCTGCCCCAGGCAGTCAGCACAGGTGAAGATAAAGACTCGACACCTACTGAGGCGCCTGTGCCCTCTCGCGCGCGATTTGCTCAGCACACCGCTGCTTATGGCCTACTCACCGATCTAGCTCCGCTAGAGGCGCGCTGCACCCATAGACGAGATCAAAACCGCCAGATCCAACTGCTGGCTCGCGTCCCCGGGGAAACATATTCACTCGCACAGATACAAGATCTCTGTCACACGATCGGAACGACCCTCTGTCGATTCGACATCGGTCGCAGCTCGTTGGAAAATTCGCTCATGAACCCGCCCGTTGAACTCGACCTAGCACGTGCCCGCCAGGCAGCTGTTCGCGAAATCCTCGCAAGCGAGGATGCTCGAAAAGCCGTTGACGCGATCCTAACGGGTAGCGCCACTGACCTCGCAACGGTAATAAAATTTATCGCCCCGCCCTGGGGACAGTCGAGAACGGCGGATAGCTTTAGGGCTACTGGAGATTCCTTGGAGCGGCTTGCGCAGCTTTCAACGGGCGCGCCTAAGCTTCAATCTGAACTTCTAAACTCGACGATCGAGGATCTTCGAGGGTTCTCTGAGAGCAAAGCCCACCGATACTTTCGGGAGGGCATCTGTCGGGTAGGAAGGGATGTTGCTCTCTGCTCTGAGGCACCTTTGACGAATCGAATATTTTCTCGCTACCTTCCTGGTTGGCTTGGCCCTAAAGGCCTCGCTTTTGTAGGAGGAGCCACCGCACTCTCTCTGTTTGGCGCTGCCACACAATCGCAGGAGACACTCGTCGCGGGAGGCGTGATCCTCAGCGTTTCACCGATCATTCTCCACAACAAAGAAAGCTATGATGAATATCTGTTCTTCTCACCGGTCGCTAAAGTCCTATGGCGCGACCCGCAGTTTGGTAGAGCCTTGACCGCCCTCGGCTTACTCGACGAGCTACGAGCGCTCTCTCGTCTGCCTGATCAATACCAGGGCGGAGGGGTCTTTCCTGACCTCATCGAGAGCCCCCGTCACGTACTGCAAGTTACCGAAGGTCACAATCCACTCCTGGCACTTAACAACGGCCTCTCTGTTGCAAATGACTTTAGCTTCGACAGCGGCGTGATTAAGGGGCTTACCGGGCCAAATAGCGGTGGTAAGTCGACCTTTGGACGAACCGGAATTCAGCTTCAATGCCTTGGCCAGATAGGAGCACCAGTACCGGCTAGAAGCTGCACACTCTCGATGGCTGATGAACTACTCTACCAAGCGCAAAAATTCAACCAGCTCTCTGATCCCGAGGGGCGATTCGGTACAGAGCTTAAGGAAACCAAAGAACTATTCGAACGAGCTAGCAATCGTACCTTTGCGATCTTTGACGAACTCGCGCAGGGTACTACGCACCAGGAGAGTAGAGAGGTTGCTTCCTACATTATTGAAGGCCTCTCTCGACTTGGAATAAGCGGAGTTCTCATTACCCACGACCACCAGCTTGTAGGGTCTCTGTCCAAATCCGGGTTCGTCGAACCGGTGCAGGTAGAGCTAAGGAAGGATCTCCCCACTCACCGAGTCATCCCGGGGATATCCACGACGAGCCACGCTCTAAGGGTCGCCAGGAAGATCGGGCTCGGACCGGATGATGTACGGAGGCTCGTGGAGGAGAGGCTCGCTGCTCAGCAGACGCTCCAAAACTGATGATGCATAATCTATTAGGAAAGCGAGGGTGAAAAACAGAATGTTCAGCAAGCAGTTTCAAGAGTGCGTAGCAGGTGGGGCGATTGCCCTCGCTAGCTTCTCTATTCTGCCTTCGAAGGAAGGGTATGCACAGTCATCGGACGCCTCCTTCTCTGGTACACCCCAACTTTTCTTCGCATGTGACGCAACATAATCACCTCGCCTCCTTCTCTGGTACACCCCAACTTTTCTTCGCATGTGACGCAACATAATCACCTCGCTTCCGATTAAAAGGGGGTGAGAGCACCAAGAATGTACCTAAGCAAACGGATGTACGAGCTGTGTTTCCGATCGAAGCAGGGCCTCCCCCTGCCCG
>JBILEW010000112.1:0-11447 GCA_044351885.1 Bdellovibrionota bacterium | reverse complement strand
GAGGTCGAGGACGCTGCATACGTACCGGACGATGTATCTTCTTTCAAAGCGATTTGCGACAGATCCAGCGCTCGACGAGCTTGTCGATGAGCTTTTTATGCGAAGTCTATCGGGCATGAACATAGACAACGAGTTGGGTAGGAATCGCGAGGCTTGGGAGCGATTCACCTCCTTCTTGACCAAGATAGTTCAGGGAGATTCCTACGCGGGCGCATTCTTTAGACCGGGGCAGTTCGCTGGTGGTCGGGGGGGAGCGCCGGAAAATGGAGGCTCTCGGTAGGTGCAGCATATGGAGGTATCAGTGGTCATTCTCCAACTCCTTTGCAACGTAGCTAGCGCCGTTCTCTCTGCGTGGGTAGAGGGTGTGGGGACAATCTCCATGGCCTCGGAGTGGGTGAGCTTTGGTGTGCAAACCACTTGTACACCCGAGGCGTGTCCCGGTAGCCAGTTCTCCCCGATAGCCGCTGCGTGGGCCAACATCGGCTACGTAACCCACTCAGACGTTCTGAATTACGTCTCGACCACTAAGTTCGGTCTGTGGGCTCCACTCCTGTATGTATGCGCAGCTTTGGCCGCGCTGGTCGGCGTGGCGATCAACATGCCGATGCGCACTTACGTGTGGTTCATGCTCGGTCCTGCGATTTACGGATTCCTCATAGGAACAACCTCCGAGGTGCAGGGCGTCAACTGGGTCGTAGCGAATCAGGCTCAGGATATGACCGATGTCTGGCGCGATGCCGAGGTCGGATTGTCGAACACAAATGCGGTGGCCGAACGGAATGTGCTGCAGATAAATGGACGCGAGGGGCCAACCAATACCTACGTAGTTGCGTATCCGATGGTTTTTTTGGATGAGCTGTTCAGCGCCACGAGTAATCTGTTGGTTGATTGGCTCGGTGTTTATCGCCACGAGGGTACGGGTGCGGGAAACAGTAACCTAGCAAGAGTCTCGGGGAGTCCAGAGGGCCCATGGTATCTCTTGTCCTCGCTCAAGTGGAGCATGCTCGAGAACGTCGTTGGGGGTAACTTGCGTAATCCTGATTTCCGAGACGCATTGGTCACCTTTCTCGGGTCCGAGTGCGGAGACGCCTTCAAGAAGGGGATCGACTCGGGTAAGTACATCGCTGCTAGTTCGCCATACGGTAAAAAAGAGGCAAATTCAGTCTTCAGGGGCAGAGACGCCAACAACGAGCAGGGGGAGTTCGCCGATTTCGTGCTTAACCTCGATACGGTGGCAATCCCTACGCCGCGCTCATTGGCGCGAGTCTTCGAGGAGGGTAAGGAGGCAGGACAGTTCGGTGGTTTCGCTCCGCTCTTTGACAAGACATCGGGAGAGCAAAACTTCTTTAAACAGGGAAGAACTCAACAGGTCGTATGCTCTGAATACCTCTATTCTATCATTCAGATGATCCGGTTCGAGGCGGGGCACTGGTACTGGCAAATGCTCCGGAGCTGTCCGAATGGACTCACTCGTGACCAGTGTTTGCGGACGCTTTTTTACGGGTGGGACGTAAGAAGGGAGGAGGGCGGTGAGTACGCGAGTCCCGAGGAGATGAATGTGTTCGTAAAGAACCTCATCATGGTGTACATCCTGCGTAACGAGCTGCTCTATGCCCCTCAAATCACCGAAGTTAACCAACGCTTTTCGCCGTCCGAGCAGTCACGCAGCTTCTCCGAAGCACATGTGCGCACTATGGGTTCCAAAGCGAAGTATCAAGAGCTGTACAACTGGGCAGTGCTGATGCCACACATGCAGGGCATCTTGGTATATTTCCTCATAGTCGCCTATCCATTCGCAGCGATGGTTATGGTGCTCCCAGGATATTACAAGGCGTTCCTGACATGGATATCCTTTTTCGCCTGGGTAAAGCTGTGGGATGTCGGCTTCGCGGTCGTGACGGTTCTCGAGCGCAGTGTATGGGCCATGATCGGTAACACCACAACGGTGGCTACGATGGCGAACAACTTGATCGAGATGAGTGTCATGGGAGCTGGCACTGGAATAGGGTGCGACAACAGTAACGTGGCATCCTCGACACGCATGTCAGAAGAGCTGTGTGCCGTTCCGAAGGTGTGTTCAATCGATTTCCCTCACGCGGACTCCTGTTCGGGCCAAGCGACCAACCAACGTGAGGACGACGCGTGGGGATTACTCGACAAACTACTCGTCCTGAGCGCTGGAGCAGATCTCGATCTCGCAAATGGTTACTACATCTACATCATGGCAGCGCTCTACTTCGCCGTGCCGGCGGTGACTGGGCAGTTGGTGCTCGGAGCCAAGGCTGGTGCTGCCAGCATGCTCAACAGTGCTATCGGTGGTGTTGCTGGTGAGGCTGGTAAGGCTGCGATGACTGGTTATCAGCATCAGGCGGTTAACCAGGCGATGGGAAATAGTCATATTCTGGGTCAGGCGGCTGAGCAGAAGGGGTATCGGCAGGCCATGATGGGAGCGGACGGAAAACCCATTAACTCGAGCTTTGCTAGTGCCGTATTCGGTGCGGAGCAAAACGCTCTTGATGAGAAGTTCAAGGGATCAGATGCTCGCCGTGAATCGGGGCTGCTCAATTCACGGACGAACTTGGCAGACACGGGTGTTAAGGGGTGGCAAAATGCGGCGAGCACTGCCAAGAGCGTTCTTCCTGAAATTCCAGGGGTTGGTACTATCTTGAACGCCGGGGCTGGAGGGGGCGGCGGCGGCGGTGGCGCCGGTCCGCTCCTCAAAAAGATGAACGCAGCCCTAGACTACGGAACTTATACGAGACAGGGAGGTTTGCTCCAGCAGCAGGCGGATACGCAGATTGGGAGTGCCCGTCTGAGTGGCGACGAGGCCGCAGCTGGCTTGCGGGAAGCGGGATATCAGGCATATCGCGGTAACGTAGAGGCCCAAGCTCGGCAGAATGCTGGGATGGTGGCGTGGGAAGCGAGAAATCAATTCGCCGCCCACGCATCGGCTATGGCTGGTATCGCAGGAGCGAATACCGGAGCATTAACTCCAGGTCACAAGCCTGCAGATATGCGAGGAATGGGGATGCTCGGGGAGCTTAACAGTACTAAGCCAGCGGGGCAGAGGGACGCAAATGGCTTCAGAACCATGACAACAGGTAGTGATGTTCGAGGTAGCGGATTTTACGGTGGTGGACAGTTTATCACTAAGGTCGACGGGATGGCCGCAACCCACAAGAGTGAGGTTGATAGTATGACTTACACTCAACCGCCAGCCTTTTACGAGGCGCCTCTGACAGCTATAGAAGAAGTTAGTGCGGGGGTAGGGCAAGGCATTGTGGATATAGCGGGTTTAGAGAGTGCTATAAAGACCGGGATTAAACCAAAATAATGCATGAGAAGCCTTGCATGTTTAAGTTTAAAAGGTGCCGTCATAGGCGCCCTCTCTCCTTGTCTGGTGAAGCCTGAAGAGCCGGAGCTTCAGCCCGAAAATGCGCTTCTAGGAGAAGCTCCAGCCCAAGGCTTCCGTATTCTTCGCAATGATGGAGGAGCGCGTTACCCTTAAAAATGATTTTGGAGGGTACCAGCGTTGTTTCTCTAAATATGAAAATGATTGTTATTAGCCTTAGTTGATTTCTGTCGTTCTCCCATGTGAACGTGAGGCAGCCTGAATTGGGGCAAATCTCTGTGTCTTCGGTGGGGAGCGCCGAGGCAAGCCGTAAGCAGAGGGCGGATTTAGGAAAGATCTTTACTAGCCGAGAGCGTCGCTTGTTCTTCTGATTCACGAGCTCTAGTTGGTCGACCGCTCGTAAGTTTTCGGTGAAAGTCGCGCGGGAGTGTATAGACCCCGAAAAACTCCTCAATGTCCTGTTCGAGGAATCGGCCCCATTCGGGAGCGGTCTTTTGGTAGCTATCGACGGCTCCACGGAGCTTCTGACGGGCTTTATGCTTGGCCGCGCAGGTTAAGATGTCTCTCAAGACCTGCCCGAGCTACTCGCGTAGGGATTCAGCTCCGTGCGTTCTGAGCGAAATCGTTCTGACAGCGCTTCCGCGGGTCGTTGAAAAAGATGGCTTTGTGCGTAGCATTCAATCCGGTGTGGCATCACCGATAGCAAGTTCTACCTCGTGCAGACCCTGCTGTGTGAGTGATTGCAGAAACTTCGTCAATGAACCTCGGCGTCTGATGCTGGTGTAGAAACTGCAAGAACGTCCCGCAGTCCTTCGAGATTGACCTCGATCGTGATGAGCGCTGCATGATCGATAACCTGGTCGTTGTCGCAAGCCTTCTCTTTCTGGGCATCGAGGGAGATATTAAGAAAAGCACCTGACCTAAGGGGTTCGAAAGTTTTCGAGCTCCTCATCGAATCCTTCAATACCCTGCCCACCTTGGAGGAAGATATGTCGAGTCGGTAGAGTTGATATTCTGTAAAATCGGCAAGAACTCGACTTGCCCTTCTATTCGGAAAACCTCAGTCGGCGTCAAACCTACGCTCCTGGAGCTCCACCGCACTTCACTTGTTCTCACCCATTTCCCCAATTTAAAGAGAGGACTAAGGAGGTCGGTGACGTGGGATAGAGGAGCTTAGAACATCCCAGATCGAGTTAGTGGAGCGATACAGTGGCGATTTTTGGGGTACACTCCCCTCAGGCAGATGCGACGAATCGGGCGATGCTGCTCGGAAGCTTTGAGCCATCGGAAGTGCTGAGAGCAGTTCTATTGACGAGGTTCATGGGCGGTGTGGCTTAATCGAATCTCTTCTTTGGGGTGGTGGTAGTCGCCTTTGCTATCTTGAACAGGTAGTTTGTCCGAACAAACCTTATGATGCATGGTCGGGAGATTTCCAAGGGTGGTAGCTGACAACAGATGGTAAACGGTGTGTCTCGTCGACTAAAAGTGATAAGCACTCGCGGAACATTGAGGACATAGGAGCGCCCAGGGAGAGCCACGTCTGCGATTCGTCCTCGCTACAGGTTCAAGTGGCGGCTCGCTGGGGCAGGTTTGGTGGCAGGGAGCTCTCCATTTCTTTTCCTGCGCACTTCGCGCTGCGCGACTTATCGAGAGAGCGGACGAGCCCGGAGCTCCGCATAGGCTCTGCTCCGTCCGCCCTATGGGGTAGTCTCCACCTCTGGCGACAACCACGCGTTACCTTTGTACTGTCTTAAATGAGTTGCCTTGTGATGGGAACTTCCCAAAGAGCTGCTCTCTCCCGGTGTGGGGGCCACTTCGGAGATCGGCGCAGAATAACCGAGAGCGTGTCAATCAGCTTTAGAAGAGGGAATTTAAACTTGAATAGAGGGAATTACAAAGACTCACCCCGATCTTCAGAAGTGTCGGTGCCTGCGAGAAGGCAAGCAGCCCACCGAAGACCGCCATGCCCTGGGCCGGTTTGCGCAACAACTGGGGAACTGCAAGCCAGCGCCTCTCGAGGCGCTCGAGAAAGTCTGTCGTCTGATTTTTCTTGGCATTTTTATCGGTCGGTGAGGGGTCTATTAATTGATCAAACTGACGATCCGTGGCGTCCTTGTTGAGTTCCTCGAGGGAGGTCGTTTGACTGATTTGTGCAATGAACTTTTTCCTGGCGAAAGCGGCAGCGTCTCTGACGACCTGTTTTGTATTATCAAGGCTGTACTTTTTGGCTTCTTTACGAAAATCCAAAAATCGAGGGATCAGCGTAGTTCGGTCACGGCCGAACCATACCGGATTCATCGCGACGAGATTTCCGAATAGAATCGCCGACCACGCCATCTTATCCACGGTGAGTCCGCCCAGCGCTTTGGAGAATGGTCGTCTGATGCCCTCCTCGAATCTGTCTTCCAAAACCTGCTGGAGGTATTCATTGCTCCTCCAAACAGCCACGCCGACAAGGCCGGCAGCGAGACCAGTAAGTGCGTGTGTGGTAGGGTTTGGAATGCCGAGCATGGACTGCTGAGTAAAAAAATATGCGAAACCGAGCCACGCCGCACCTCCGGCAGCAACGGAACCATACAGGAGGGTTCCAATCCCATCGGCTATCCTCTTGCCAAAAAAGACGCTGTCTCGCGCATCCTGTTGCTCCTCTGGAGAGAGGCCGCGGTCGCGGCGCCCCCACGACTTAGCTGCGCGCTTGGCAGCTTCCGTTTCAGCCTCCCTCTCCGCCTGTAGGACGTAGGGGAAGCGTTCTTCGGTTTGAATCTGTGCGGCCCCTTTCCGAGCCTCCATGTACCATGCGTGCACGTCTACTTTACTCATCAGCGGTTCTGTGGTCCACGAAGCGCTAGGGGTGCTAGTCGACCCCGATTTAGACGAAGAGGAGTCTGGAGCGAGACTCAAATTCAGGACCTCGTCAGGTCGCCGTGGCATGTCTGTCCCGCGGGTTTCCTCCTTCAGGTTGAGGTCCGCTAGGTTGGCTGCTCCCAGTGGTCGAGGATTGGGGTTGGGGATTGGGTCTGGCATAAGCTGTCCCTAGTTCGTGAAAAATAAGTTTACCTTCGGCTCGGTCATCTCTTCTCGCCCGCACTACGAGCGACCGCCGCGCCTAGGTCGCCATAGGAAAAATCCGAATCAGTTCCGATTCGCAGGACGCCACCTTTTCCCGGTTCACTTTTGTACCCCACACACAGTCGTCGGTGCGCACTTTTGTCGGCGCACATGAGCGCGAAATCTCGGACTTCTCCGCCTGCTTGCTTGTGCAGGACAACGGAGATGATCGTTTCGGCGATGGTGGCGAATCGATAGTCGGGCAGGGCACGTTTCATCTTCATATCTTTCGTCGAGTCGCTGCTGCCTTTGAAGATATTGGTAGCCGCAGTTCCGTTCCACTGTTCCCTTGGTAGAAATGCAAGTGCAGCCTCATTAGAATAGGGCAGCTTTAGAGGGTCTGGAGCACCAGGTAGGTGGGCGTTTAGTCCGGGCGCTATTTCGAGGGTGATGTTCGCCTCCTTACACAACGCAAGTAGGTCATCGAATGTAAGCTTTTCTGGGACGACGAACAGCTGATGCGTGTCGCGTAGGGTCTGGCCACCTCCGTCTATGGGACACTTAGTTTGAAGGAGTTTGTTGACCTGCTCATACGAGGAATCCGCGGGACCCTTTACTTTTCGGTTGAACGCTCTTTCCCATTGCTCAACACCAAAGAATTTATCGCCTAACGCCGTGCGAGCGGTTTCGACGGGAGATGTGGACGGGGAGGTAAGTCCTCCCGGAGAGGGTGTGCCACCAGTCGGCTCCTCCGGCTTGGATCCCGGCGCTGTAGAGGTCTCGGCAGTTGGGATAGACGGCCGGGTTGCCGCTGCAGTTCGGTCCCGGCTTTCTGCGGGCGAAGCATTAGGGCCCAGCCCTCCAGGTTTCATTCCCGGTGTGTCCGTTGAGGTTGCTGCGGCTGGCTCAATCATCGGACCGATTTTTAAGTTGTCGAAAGCATAATAACCGCCCGCCAGTATGCCGAGACCGGTCGCTACCTTGAACACCTTGAAGGGGGTTACCTTGAACCATGGTGACCTGAGATTACGCTTAGGTATAACAGGGACGTTCTCCTTATTTTTTGAGTTGCTGTCGTCGGCCGGGTCGGGGATCTGCTTTTTCTGGTCCTCCTTCCCGCCCTCTATCATGTCGAGAGCCTCCTTGCTCGGAATGCAGTACTCAACGCGCTTGAGGAAATCCTTGAGCTTCATGCTCTCGAGACCGGTCTCCTTGTCTTCAGAGCGTCGCGCGGGGCCCTCTTGATCCGGTATGTCGTTGCCTTTTGGCCAATCCTGCTGTCTGTGCGGGTTGCGGAAGATGACCCGATCACTCTGTGAGTCATACCCGATCACGTTGATGGCATGGTACTCGTGATTCTTCCCCTGTGTATTCCATTTGAGCACGGTATAGACGCCCAGGTCAGGAGCTTTTTTGAACCAGTCAGCCGTGAGACTTTCTTTATTGCGAAGAATGTGTTCGCGACCTAGTAAAGCCTCGAGAGCGGCCTTGGCATGTATGAGGTCCATCCCCGGTGCGTACTCTTGCTTTTTGGCGTCGGTATACTTGTCGTCCTTGTTCGAATACTTCCATCCCTCAGGGGCGAAGGAGTTCTTCACTGCCGCTTGAATGGCCGCAGCGATCGGGCTCCGTTCAGGTGATTTATCGTATGTCCAAATATCCGCTGGGAGTTTGATGCAGACACCTGGCAAGGATGAGACAATCGGTGTCTCCGGCGGATTAGTGAGCAATTGAATCGCAACTCGGGTCCATTCGGCTGGATTGTCGATCATAAGCTGCGTTGAGATCGCCTCGGCCGCGCAGGTATTCTTTCTATCTTGCGTGGTCGTGAACGGGTGAGCGAGTTCGGTGATGATCTCTCGAAGCACCCAGGCTTTCTGCGGATCAATCGCTCCGGTAGAAGCGTCTTTCACTGTCCCGGCGAGCGTAGCAAGGTGGTCCAAGGTCGAAGCGCCCTGTCTGAGCGATAACATGCCACCCGCAGATTGATTGTCTTTGTGTGCCAGTATATCCAGCTTGATATCCGCAGCCTTTGAGAGGTACGAGAAGTTGTACGAGATTCCTTTATGAGTGAGGGTTACATCCCCTAGTCCGGCAAGCGTTTTGAGTAGTTCCTGATACTGGTTGAGGAACTTCTCCTCGCGGCGCCCAGTCTGGCGTAACTGATTGATATAGCTACTTATTTGTGTGTTGGGATCGGGTGACGGGGCCGGCATACGCTCTTTCCTCGTAACTACTTGCTTCGCCCCTTGATATGCTGTCCTTAGGCGGGTAGGTGACATAATACCGTTCAAGCTCTTACTAAGACAGGCTCTCAGCTTAATGAATGTGGCGAGCCGCAGATGCAGAATAGCGACCTAAAACCGACTAATTGAAACACCTAACTATTTCCCTAACTATTTCTCTCAGTGAGCGCGCGGGACGGTATCTCAGCGAGTAGCACATTGGGTCTTCATTTGTTCGAGAGAGAAACAAGCAGGGTCCTAGCAGGGGCGTACTGCAGGCTGTTTATGCTGATATGACAGCGTAGGAGCGGGTTCTGCCGGGCATAGGCCGCCTTCCGAGCCACTTTAGATGCACCTATCCTGTACTGTCAGGAAATCCCACCGCAAAAGGCGACGGTAAAGAGGGGTGGTTTGTAGGTACCATTGGGAAATTCGACGTCAGTCTCTCCTGAGCGGTACCGTTTGGAGCACTCTCTGTACTTGAAGTAGATAGAGAAATACCACGCCTCTCCTAGGGAGCGTCTTTCGGGGTTCTTCGACAAGATTCGTGGTCTGTGATCTTTTGGTCCACTAGTCTTGGTGTTCTTGGGCCTAGCACCCGGCTTTATCTCCTTGAGGCGCGCGGCACCAAGGGATGGCTTGCCGTCACGGGTTTTTAGTACCTCAGCGGTGCGCTCCTTCAACTTCCTACGCATCATCGACACGTACTGTGCCTGAGAAAGATCCTCGTAGCCGGGAAGCCTGTCGTACTTAAGGGTGCACAGCTCGGTAAAGTTCTCGATAGGCACTGAAGGATTCCAGCGTCGTACATCGTTGTATTCCTTCCATTTTACGACCGGATACTGGCGTGCTCTGCCATGAATGGCATCCTCGAAGCAGTTGTACTCGGGGTAGTCCCTGATATCATCGACAAGTCCATCGTTTACCGGCTGTAAGACGGTGTAAAAGAAGCGGTCCTCGATGTCATCATCTCCCGGAAGATGCTCTGCTGAGTAGCGGCGGGCCCAGAGTGGTCCGCCTGGATAATCAGGCTGATAACGCGGGACAGCCCGAGCTACCGATGAGTTAAAATCGCGCATGAAATGGGATCGGTTGGCCTTGGGAAAGACGGAGACGTTCTGAATGTGGTTACCCTCTATGGCGAGGGCGTAGATCTTTGCCTCGTAGCGGGTAGAGTGGCGAGCTGCGTAGCCTAGGATAGCTTTCTCGAGCTCGGGGTTATTGACGAACCAGAGCTCGGAGTTACGTGTCCGTGTGGTCTGAAATGAGGCGATCTCCTCACACTCGATTCGTGGATGATACGGCATGCAGATTCCTCGGGTACAAGCACTCATTTTTCTCAGTGAGCGCGCGCGCCGGTAGCTCAGCGAGGAGCACATTGGGTCTTCATTAGTTCGAGAGAGGAGCAAGCAGGTTCCTGGCAGGGGCGCACTGCAGGCTGTTTATGGTGATATGACTGCGTAGGGTCGGGTTCTGCCGGCCGTAGACCGGCTTCCGCGCTAGTTTAGATACACCTGTCCTGTACAGTCAGGAAATCCCACCGCAAAAGGCGACGGTAAAGAGGGGTGGTTTGTAGGTGCCCTTGGGAAATTCGACGTCCGTCTCCCCTGACCGGTACCGTTTGGAGCGCTCTTTGTACTTGAAGTAGATGGAGAAATACCAGGCTTCTCCAAGGGAGCGTCTTTCGGGGTTCTTCGACAAGATCCGTGGTCTGTGATCTTTTGGTCCACTGGTCTTGGTGTTCTTGGGCCTGGCACCTGGCTTTATCTCCTTTAGGCGCGCAGCACCAAGGGATGGCTTGCCGTCACGGGCTTTTAGTACCTCGGCTGTGCGCTCCTTCAACTTCCTGCGCATCATGGACACGTACTGCGTCTGAGAGAGGTTCTCGTAGCCGGGGAGTCTGTCGTACTTAAGGGTGTGCAGCTCGGTAAAATTCTCGATGGGCACTGAAGGATTCCAACGCCGTGCGTCGTTGTATTCCTTCCATTTTACGACCGGATACTGGCGTGCTCTGCCATGAATTGCATCCTCGAAGCAGTTGTACTCGGGGTAGTCCCTGATATCGTCGACAAGTCCATCGTTTACTGGCTGTAGGACGGTGTAAAAGAAGCGGTCCTCGATGTCAGCATCTCCCGGAAGATGTTCTGCTGAGTAGCGGCGGGCCCAGAGAGGTCCACCTGGATAATCAGGCTGATAACGCGGGACGGCTCGAGCTACCGATGAGTTAAAAGCGCGCATGAAATGAGCTCTGTTGGCCTTGGGAAACAGGGAGACGTTCTGAATGTGGTTACCCTCTATAGCAAGGGCGTAGAGCTTCGCCTCGTACCAGGTAGCGTAACGAGCCGCGTAGCCTAGGATAGCTTTCTCGAGCTCAGGGTTATTGATGAACCAGAGCTCGGAGTTACGTGTCCGTGTGGTCTGAAATGAGGCGACGTCCTCACACTCTATTCGTGGATGATACGGCTTAACTATTTCTCTCAGTGAGCGCGCGGGACGGTATCTCAGCGAGTAGCACATTGGGTCTTCATTTGTTCGAGAGAGAAACAAGCAGGGGCCTAGCAGGGGCGTACTGCAGGCTGTTTATGGTGATATGACTGCGTAGGAGCCGCTTCTGCCGGGCATAGACCGCCTTCCGAGCCACTTTAGATACACCTGTCCTGTACTGTCAGGAAATCCCACCGCAAAAGGCGACGGTAAAGAGGGGTGGTTTGTAGGTACCATTAGGAAATTCGACGTCAGTCTCTCCTGAGCGGTACCGTTTGGAGCACTCTCTGTACTTGAAGTAGATAGAGAAATACCACGCCTCTCCTAGGGAGCGTCTT
>JBILEW010000034.1:0-32290 GCA_044351885.1 Bdellovibrionota bacterium | reverse complement strand
GAGATCGTTCGCGATCTACGAGAGCTGCAGGTAAATCCCTTCTACCGGCCGATGAGCTGAGCTCTGTACGTCAGAGGATACGAATACTCGACATGGTCACAGAACAGATCCGAGCCGAAAATATTCTTTCGTGCAGCGCCTCTCGCTGGGGCGATAGGATCGCCATAAAGGACTCGCGCGGTTCGTGCACCTATCGTGAGCTCGAACGTGCCGCCCATGCCGTCCGCGATGCGATCCGATCCCGTGGAGTACCGGCTCGCTCCGTGGTGGGGATATCGATCCTCGATGCTCGAGACTTTCTTGCGACACTCTTCGGTGTACTCTACGCGGATTGCATTGCGATCCCCGTTGCTCCCAATCTTTCGCTCACAGAACAAGCCCGCTTAATCACCGAAACCGGGGTTGTTCTCCTCTGCGGATCACTTCGGAGATCAGATGGTGCGACGGCTCAGGACTTTCTCGAGATCTCTCCTGGGCAGTTGATACGATTCCACGAACAAGCCGTGCAGCAACTGCCCGCTGCTGGCGTACTATTCGACGATGCTGCAGTTATCCGATACACCTCTGGAACTACGGGTAGATCAAAAGGAGTTGTACTATCTCACACGGCCGTGGTCGAGCGTAGCGAGGTCTCCCAACGCTTGCTCGCAGTTGACCATACAGATGTAGTCTTGGCCCCCCTGCCCCTCGCGTACCACTTCGTCGCATCAGCCCTGGCCTTTCTAAGGGCTGGTGCCACGATCCTCGACTGCCTCAACCTCTCTGGCCCAGAGATGCTGCGCCAGGCTACCGAGAACGCGGCAACGATTATCTACGGCTCACCTCTACAGTACGAACTCCTCTCGCGCTCGACCTCATCGGATACCCTTTCCACGGTACGTAGAGCGATATCGACATCTACTCTATTGCCGAGACACACCGCCGAACTTTTCAGTTCGCGGTTTAAGCTGCGCCTCACTCAGGTGTATGGGATCATCGAGGTAGGATTACCCCTGTGGAACGATCGCGCCTCACTCGAGCCAACGCTTCTCGGAGGGTGCGTGGAACCTTACGAGTGTCGCATTTTGCACGAGTCGGGAGCCACTGCGGACATTGGTGAGGTCGGAGAGCTCGTCGTCCGCGGGCCGGGGCTCTTCTCAGGATATCTGACGGGAAGTAACGCAGGAGTTTTGCACCCCAGAAACGAGTGGTTTCGTACCGGAGATCTGGTCTCTCGCGATAGCTCCGGCGTCATTACCTATCGAGGGCGCGCAAAGAACGTAATCAACTGTGGCGGGAACAAGATCTTTCCCGAAGAGGTCGAGGATGTGCTCCGACGAGTTCCAGATATACAGGCTGTCCGGGTTTGCGCCGAGCCTCATCCGCTCTTGGGAGATCTTGTGATCGCTGAAGTAGTGGTGACACCATCTACCGCACCGGCGATCGAAGCCTGGCGCGCTCTGTGTTACCAGGAGCTTTCGGGCTACAAAGTTCCAAAGGAATTTCGTATCGTCGAGGCGCTGCCGAGCACAGGCTCCGGCAAGGTTATGTACCACTCGGATAACTAAGGCTCCACCACCGTGAAAGAGAACGCAGCGCAGAGAGGTTCGGCAATTCGTGGCGTAGCGGTCATCGGAGGGGGCCCAGCTGGCTCCGCACTCGGTATTCACTTAGCTCGGAAAGGGATCAAGGTCGCGGTCTTCGATCCAGGACGACGGCCGTCCCTCGTTGTGGGCGAGTCTCTCGTGCCCGCCCTCATTCCCCTACTACAGGAGCTAGGTATAGAGTCTGAAGTCGCGAGTGTGAGTACCTATAAACCGGGCGCCACCTTCTTCACCAGTCCCGAGCAGGAGTTCTCCTTTTTCTTCGCGAATGCGGGACGAAACTGCCCTACGTACTCCTATAACGTTCCTCGTGATGCCTTCGATTCTATCGTGAAGTGCGCCGCCGCCCGAAGCGGTACGGTCATTATCGACCAACGCGCCGGTCTCTGCGTAGGAGACGCGACCGACTCAGTCTCTCTCGACGAGAAGACCTTGCACGTATGGCGCGAGCGTATGGGCACAGAGAGACCGGATCTCATAGTCGACGCCTCGGGCCGCAGCCGCACCTTGGCGAAGCTCCTTCAGCTTCAAAGTTGGGAGGGCTTGCGAAAAGACGTGGCGCTCTTCGCGCACCTACGGGCGATCAAGATCACGCATGAAGGACACATTCACATCAACAGACTAAAGCGAGGGTGGTCGTGGCGTATACCCCTACCTGGTCGGGTATCCCTCGGTATCGTGATTCCGCAGGAAGCCTTGGGAGCATACGGCTCCTCGGCTGAAGAGCAGTACGAGCGTCTCTGTGCGGAGGAGCCAATCTTGCGCTCCTACATCGAAGACAACACTCGCCTCACCCCTGTCATGAAATACTCCAATTATCAGCTAGCCTCTGACAACTGGGCGGGGCGCTCGTGGGCACTCCTCGGCGATGCTGGTGGGTTCATAGATCCGATATTTTCGAGCGGTCTCCTCTTGGCTCTCGAAGGCGCCTCCGAGCTTGCTAAAGCTATCTTGGCGGGATGGGGCACAAACGACGCGAGACGCTACGAGATGACGATGGCGAAGAAGCTTGCTGCGTGGCGTTCGTTGATTGATTCGTTCTACGACGGGCGGATGTTCTCCCTTTTCAGGCTACGACGACTGTACGGTGGCTCTCGCTTCTTTACGTACGTCGTGCGCTGCGTGGATCAGCAACTAGCTCTTGCATTGAGCGGTGTGGCACCGACCAGCAAGCTCAGGTTGTGGCTTTTGAACGGACTACTCGCTCATCTTCAAAGCTCGAAATCACCTCACCGATTGAAGATCGCATGAAACTCTCGCTCACCAGCATCATGATTCTCTATCCTCTGTTGGTGTACGTGAGCCTACATTACGGCGCTCCACATACGGTAACGATCCTTCTTGGATCGATCATCGGCTTGCGTACCTACGTCAGCCTTCGCGAGCGCATGAATCTCTTTCTCTCACTCTCCCTTTCCCTCGGGACGACTATATTGGCTCTTTTTCTCGCCTCTCTCGGCACTCACATACCTCTGCTCCTCCCATTTCTGACCAATGTAGCCTTACTCTCTGTTTTTTCTCTCTCTCTTGCATCTCCGCCCTGCATAATCGAGCGGATGGCTATGAAGATGAAAGGGGAGCTCCCGCCGGAGGGGGTGCGCCACTGTCGCACAGTCTGTCGAATATGGATCTTCTTTTTCGCACTCAATGCCCTGGTTGCGTTCGATTCCGCGTTTCGATCCCTCGAATGGTGGAGCCTCTACAACGGGCTCATCAGTTACTGTATCGCGGGTAGTATCTTTCTGGTGGAGTACATCGTCAGACGACGGATCATAAAGAGCGTTGCTCTGCGAAGCGGCCTCGCTGCTCTCCTGTGTGGGGCGGCCGTTGTGCTGAACGGCACTAGTGCTCATGCGCAGCCGCTGACTATCGAACAGCTCGCGGAAAAGCTTACCCCTCCCGGACCCTTTCGGGCCCAATTTTCTGAGAAACGTTTCGTCGCAGTCCTCTCGGCCCCACTCGAATCGCGCGGTGAGCTACGTTGTCTTCCGCAGCTCGGGTTGCTGTGGGAAACCACCATCCCTGTACGCAGGACAGCGCTTGTCACACCGCGAGGTATCCGTCATGTGAAAGAGGGTTTGCAGGGAAGCTTTACCGTCGATCGTGCCGGTGTATCCGAGGCCCTGCTCTCCCTTATGAGCGGAGAGATCGATCGAGCGGAAGCTAACTTCGAAATCGAGACAGGAGGAACGCTGCAGGGGTGGCGCATCGTTCTCACTCCACGCGACTCCCTAGTTGCCGAGATAATTCGAAGTATTACAGTCTTCGGAAGCGATCACCCCGATGGAATGGAGGTCGCACATGCAAATGGCGACAAGATCGTCACATCTTTCACCGATCCAGTAGCGCTCGCTCCCGATGAGATAGCTCAGGCTCGCGAGGCTCTCGATACGTCCAATGACTAGCATGCACTCTGCACCCACAACGGAGCATTCACGTTGGTTCAGCCGCTGCGTGTCGTTTGGCTATCTGATCGCTCTAGTCGTCATGCTTGCGCTGAGCTGCAGGTTTTTCACGAATCGGCCCCAGTTTGAGAGCAACATCCTCTCTCTACTCCCCGAGATCTATCGCAACCCTACTGTCGAAGCGGCAGTTCGAAAGCAGGCTCAATCCGTTGCTTCCAAGATCATCGTGGTCATCCGTAGCCCGCGTGCCAACGATGCCCAAGCTGCCGCAACGGCGGTTGCAGCTCGAATGCGAGAGAGTGGCCTCTTTGCACAGGTCGAAGAGCGTGCAAAGAGCGCGCGATTCGCCGACATCAAGGAGCTCTTCCTGCGCCATCCTTTTCAGCTTGCTTCACCCCCCACGACCTTGGACGAATTGCTCGCAGAGACACGGCAGCAGGCGTTCTCTCCAGAGGGCGTACTGTGGCTCCAAAACGCCGATCGCGACCCGCTACTTCTCCTTCCAGGCTACCTGCAGAGCGCCCTGAATATGGGTTCACGATTCTCGCTCAGAAACGGTTTCGTTCACATCTCTGAGCCTCAATCCGAGAATGTGCTCATCTTTGGGACACTCCAAGGAGACGGGACTTTCAGTCCGAACAACGGATCGATCTCGCTTTTCTTTGGGAATCTACCTCAATTCAATTCCGTTTCAGTCCACCCGGCAGGCTTGGTGTTTTTTGCCGAGGAGTCAGCCTCGCGTACGAAACGGGAAGTGAGCGTCATTACCTTTGTCACTCTCGCGCTCTTGGTCGGGCTTTTGCTGGCGGTATTCAGATCATTGTGGCCGGTGGTACTGACCGCTGTATGTATCGTTACGAGCTTCGTAGTCGCCATGTACCTCGGCGATATCACATGGAAGAGTCTCACCGGTGCACCTCTGCATTTGATTACGATCGGGTTCGGGTCGTCACTGCTTGGAGTGTCGATCGATTACGCTCTGCACTATCTCATAGCGCTGCGGACCTGGCCGAAGACCTCATATGGATCACCACTCTCACGAATCAGACCCGGCCTTATACTTGGCTTCGTCACCACCGTAATAGGGCTCCTCAGTATAGGGGTGTCCCCCTTTCCAGGGCTTCGACAGCTTGCGCTGTTCTGCGTCATCGGTCTTTCATTGGCGTTGCTCTTTGTGTTGCTACTTCTGCCGCTTCTATCTGGAAGGCCCGTTCACGACCCACGTCTAGCGCAGCTTGCACAAAAAGTTCAGCTTCTTCGCTCTCGTTCTGTACTAGTCGCCTGCGCATGCCTTGTAATCTTGCTGTGCATTATCGGCCTTCCTGGGGTGCGGGTCATCGACAATATCCGAGCACTGCACAAGCCTTCAGAAGAGCTCATAAACAACCAGCGGGAAGCAGCACGACTGGTAGGATTCAGTGATGGCGGCACAGTGCTCGTGATTGAAGGTGATACAGAGGAGCAGCTTCTTCGGCGAGAAGAGTCCCTGCAGCCGCTATTGACGGATTTGACTACTCGCGGTGAGCTCCAAGCATATCGGGCTATATCGCGCGTCGTTCCCTCGCAGGAGCTTCAAACCCGAAGATTTGCCGCATTTGCAGCACTGCTACGATCTAATCCGGATCGACTACTGGAGCTTTCCGAGGAGCTGCACCTTCCAACTAAGGCGCGAGATGCTTTGGCGACACTATCGGTCTCTGAGGCTCCGCCACCTCTTACTATCTCACAGTGCCTCTCTTCTACAGCGTGCGATTCGGTTCGCGACCTCTGGATCGGATCCGACGACGGCAAACTTGTGACCATCATCGCCTTAAGTGGTCTCACCTCTCGCGACTACACGCAACTCTTCGACCGGGCTGGCGTAACAGCGATCAACCAAGCCGATGCAATATCGAATGCGTTGAAACTCTACCGATCGTCAGCCATCACGTATACAGGGTACATCTACCTCGGAGTCTTCCTACTCCTTCTTGTCCGGTACGGATTATCGGGTTCCCTTCGGGTCTTCTTGCCGAGTATTGCAGGCTCGCTCGCAGCGCTCGGCGCCTTAGGATTGGCTGGTGTTCCGATCAATGCCTTTACAATATTCGCGATGATCGTTCTTCTCGGAGTATCGATCGATTATTCGATCTTTTTTGCCGAGGACAAGGAGCAACACGCTGCTACTGGACTCGCTGTTCTCCTCTCCGCGCTGACCACCGCGATCTCCTTCGGATTACTCAGCTTCAGCAGCACTCCAGCCTTGCAGAGCTTCGGGATCGTCCTCTCGGTAGGATGTGCGGTGGCAGCAGTCGTTGCGCAAGGGCTGCCAGCGACGCGCCATTAGGAGTTGCTCGGCGGAGCAAACAGGGGACTCCTTGAATAGAACAGGAAGGTCGACGAGACTATCGGCCCTAGCGCTACCATTCTGCCAACCCCCAAACTTTGGTAGTTAATCGAGCGTATTGATTAATTAACGCGGAGGCGCGGAAAACGCGGAGAACACAGATGAGGATTAATGATATTACCGAGCAGATTATTACTGCTGCCATTTCTTTGGGTAGGTAAAAACAAAATGGCTTGATTTCGTTCCCCTAACCTATCCAATTAGCCAAGTGAAATTGTGACCGGCGCCCTCCGCGTTAATTAACCAAAAAGCTAGGCTCTCGATCGACGTTTGCTGAAGCGGAGAACGTTTGCGTAACGGGCGACAATTTCGTCCATGCTTATGTTCTCCACAGGCTGCTGACTATGCTTCGTTCAGTAAGCAAACAGGGATAGCTAACGGGCCGTGGAGAACACAAACAAGGTTAAGTGCGTATACGAGGAGGGTGGAGGAACCTTCAAAGTGAATGTATGGTGTATAGCGTCGTGATCAGCTTAATTCGAAACAACCGAACCTCTGCCTGTATCAAGCCTCAGTGGCCTTCGCTGGCGCTCGTGCTGCTCACAGTCGTGTGTAGCTGCTCCCTGCGCATACCACCCCCAACCATCCGTTCAGGTCACATTTCCCCCGATACTGAGCCACGCCTTCTCTGCGCATATCAAGGAGCGCAGATGGAGATAACCGACAACACCGCCTCGGGAAGCACGGCATCTCTCGAGTGCTCGGGACAAGGGCTCGTAATCGTCGTATTCAACGCGTTCGGAATGCGCGTGCGCACCATCACGCTTGGGTTCGATGGGAGTTTCCGCGACGAACTCTCGTATGTGGCGGATTCTGCTGAGCCTGCGGAGACGTTTGTTCCTCGGTTGCTGGAGTCGCTTCACGCCAAAAATCGTAAAAATTGAACCACTGATCCGGCCGTCTCAGGATAACGGATCCAAGCTTATCGGCGAAACGACGAGCGTAGTTCGCAAGTGCTGCGGAGCGATCGTCACGTGGAAGATTGACTCTCTCAGTCATCTCCTCGAACTCAACATGGTATCGACCATCACGTCCCCGCATGCTGAAAACCGAATAAACCGGTGCCTCGAGCATGCTAGCTAAGATCCACGGACCTTCGGGAAACTGTGCCTGCTGGCCGAGAAACGGCACTGGAATCGAGCGCCCCGCAGAATACTTCGGAAGTCGATCCGCCAAGAGGGCAACAATCTCCCCACGCGCGATACTCTCTTGGAGCTGGAACACCAGATTCGCGTCCATCCCCGAGAGGTCGTGCACACGGACGAACGACGTGCGATTCACCTCCTCCAGGAATACCCTGAAGGTTTTAGAATTTCCGGTGAACATGAGCGCATTGACGACTACGTTGCGCGAATGTCCGAGAGCCCGAATCACCTCCAGATTGCCAACGTGTGCTCCCATCAGCACAACCCCCTGACCCTGCGCGAGACGAGCCTTGACCTCATCTCGCCCCTTCCAGGTGAAGCGCTCAAGGGGAAGTCCCGAGCGCCAGGATACGACCTTGTCCACAATAGACACACCGAACTCCCAGAATTGTCGAAATGCCCGCCAATACACAGACAGAAGCCTCTCAGGTGTATCAGTAAGACGCATCACGCGCCTCTGAAACGAGAGCGCAGAACGTCGAGCCTCACCTCCCCGCAAGAATAGATAGAGGACTACCGGCATCAAGATGGCGAGTAACGGAGTGCGTCCCAAGAACTCGAACACCCTCAGCAGGAGCCGCAGCCCCCGCACCGAACCACGCTCACGAATCTGATACCAGGTCTTGGAATCTGGTCGTGGCGTGCGACAAGAACGGATTAATCGTCTAGGACCACACCATAAACCCTTGGTTACCGCGACCGTAAAGAGTCTTACCATCTTCACGTTGTCGCGCCCGTAGCGGAAATGTGAAACTCCTGCGGGGTCATACCTCACGGGCGTGGGCACGTTGACGACAGGAACTCCTTTCCAAACGAGATTGATGACGATTTGGACATCGAATCCCATGCGTGATTCGAGGCTTTCCAGATCACCGTTTTCCAATACGGGATAGAGCGGATACACCCGAAATCCGCACAGCACATCGCGCGCCTGCAAGCTCCACGTGCTCAGGGCAACTAAGATGTTCGAGAACTCGCGTCCGATCCGCCGCACATAGGGGGCATCAGGGCCGAAGCGCGGGGTGCCCAAGATGAGCGTAGCCGGATGACGACGCGCCTCCTCGAGAAAGCGCTGAATATCATCCGTAGAGTGTTGCCCATCACCGTCGATGCACAGCGCATGCGAAAAGCCGCGCCCGAGCGCCGACTGCAACCCGTCTCTGATGGCGGCGCCCTTACCTCCGTTCACAGTACGGTGAACCGCCTTGACCCACGAGTGACTACGGGCAAGATCGTCCAAGATCTGCGCTGTGTCGTCAGTGCTCGCGTCGTTGATGACTATCGTCGTCAGCGCATGGCGCTCCAACTCAGCGATGATACCCGCTAGCGCATAGCCGTGGTTGAAGTTCGGGATGACGACACACGGGCGAAAGTTATCGCGCTCAGCCGACACCGATCTCACCTTGACTGATCGTCTGCCCATCGTGCAGAAGTTTGAATGTCACTCCGCCCCCGCATTTTCTCTCTAACCAGACATCCACCGAACACTCGGGCTTCAAGGGGGCAAGAAATTTTACGCTCCTCACCCGCACGCGCTCGGGTCGGATATCGAGGAAAGCGCACACCATCTCGCGTACGTGGAGAAGTTGAAGAAACGCCGGTACGACAGGGTCGCCGGGGAAGTGCTCGCTCATCACGGGATGCCCACCCGAAAAAGAACATACTCGATGAACGGGACCGGAAGATTCCGAGCAGATTTCCGACACTGGGATCGTCATGCGACCTGAGCCTTGAGACGGACACGCTCCAGCACTGCGATGAAATCGCCGAACGTCTTGGCTTGCATAAAATCGGAGAGCTCGACGCCTACGCCTGTACGTTGCTCAATCAGGCCCATGATGTCAAAGAGGTCGATACTGTCGAGATCGAGATCCTCCCGTAGACGACTCTCCGCTGTAACTACTGCCGGATCGACATCGAAGCGCTCGCCCAGCACCGCCAAAACCTCCTGTTGCAGATCGCAGTCCATCACGAAAGCACCACCCCTACATTTACTCTCGGTGCTTACGCACGAGAGACGCTAACGACCTTACGGAGCCTAGATGCGCCCGGGATTCCTCGGATTTCGAATCGATTTTGATATTATAACATTTCTGCAGTGCAACTCCGAGTTCGAGCGCGTCGACCGAATCCAATCCCAGGCCCTCGCCAAAGAGCGGCGCCTCGGGTGCTATATCATCGGGGGTAATATCTTCGAGCTTCAGTGTAGAGATGATGAACTCTTTGACTTCCTGTTCTACTGGGTCGGATACGGTCATAACTCTCCCTACTGGCAAAGCTGGCGCGGGTTCGCGGAGGTGACACAGCTACCCCCGTGGCGCTAAGGCTACAGTTTCGACCCGCTTCCCTACGATACCCAACTCTTGAGGCGTTCTTCAAGCCACTGGGTGCCTTTGATGCTCTCGGCACGAGCCCTTTCCGGAGCCCCCTCCGAACGGTCGATTTCGAACCTTACACTATCCAACCGAACAACCTGGTAAAGAATCGGGGCCCGTGGAGGCCGCCACCACGGCAAGCCCCGCCCCAAAACCACCGGCTGCATCCGCAGACCGAAAACCTCGAGAGGTACGTCGGCCTCCAAGGCCACCCTGACTGCGCCCCGCTGTAGCGACCCACAGCCACCGCACGGAGAGCGCGTTCCCTCCGGAAATATGATAACAACCCCGCCGCGCTTCAGCTCCGCTGTGGCTGCTTGTATGAGCTCAGGTGCCTCTGAATAGGGGATATATCCAGCGCGCCGCGCGAACCCGGAGATTACCGGGACGGATCTGAGGGCGCGCTTCATAATGCACACTCCGTTCGGCACCATGCTCAGGATCAGCAAGGCGTCGAGGAGCGAGGGGTGATTTGCGACCACAACACTCGGGCGATCGATGTGAGGTCGCAGAGCGCCTCTCTCACCTTCACTCACATGCACCAATGACAAACGCTCGAGAGTGTAGAAAAGGAGTCGTGCACCGTTGTGAATCGTCCGGCGAACAAGGGTTTGTGCCTTGCTCGTCTCCATGCACGATGTGCGGATAACTATGAAGAGATAGAAGCATACGGCGCCTAAAGCGAAGATCGTCACGGCTCCGAAATATCGCGCGGCGTCGAGAAGTCCTCCAACTTCCCGGGATCGGCTCAGGTCACCGGAGCTATCCAAGCTAGAGATCTCACGCGCCTGCTGCATAACTCACCCACGAACTGCCGAGCGATAGAGCCCCTCGCGGCAGCCGACGAGAGAACACTCACATCGCGCCCCAGAAGCGCACAAAGAGAGGCTCGCCTCGTGGCCGGCTAACCATTTCGCAAAGATCGCAGCATGCTGCCAACCGCTCGTCGAGTCGGATTTGTTCTCGTCGAACTGCATCTTCACGGATAGTCGCGCACCCGAGGTCTCGTCAGCCCTCCCGAGCATCAGCGCCAAGGCATACGGCGCAGGTTGCACACTGTCAGCTGGTAAGAAGACCTCTGCGACTCGCTCGTCCGAGCAGACATAGAGAACACGTTCGACGTTGTCCTGTTGCAACGTCAAAAGGGCGTCACACAGCCCCATCAAGAATGTTCTGTCTCCTGCCGCGAGAGCCGTTGCCGGACCTCGGTTGCCCGTCGCGATCGAGTACAAGCCGGAAGCGGCGTTGTGCACCGACAAGCTAAACCCCATCGGAGAGAGGGGCAGAGCCTCGGCAAGCTCTCGCAACAAGGCCGCAGTGATATCCGACTCTCCATGCGCGGAGGCAAAAACGGTAGGAAACAGCGCGCCCTCTGCGACATCACGCACCGCAGCATGCGCTACGGCCAAGGTGACTTTCGAGAAAACGGAACAGCGGCGCCGCTGCGATGCGGGGACGAAGTCCAGATTGAGCCCTTCGGACGAGAGCGAGTCAGCGTACCCTGTAGCCCCTGGAGCACCACTGTCGAAAGGAACCCCTTCGGGGGCGTACGCCCATGCCAAGAGAGCGGCTTGTAGAGGAGGTGGGGTGCTCATTTCTGCCTGACTAACTTCCAAGTTAGGGAAATCGCTAAAAAAGGAATCAATACGGCACTGTATCCCAAACAACCACAGGAATCGACCACTATCAACAAGCGAACTCTGGCGCATGTGAAGGAGCGCGGAATGATAAAGTACGCGAGTTTTCGGGCCGATGATTAAGAGGGAATATGCGTGGAGGCACTCATGAATCTGAGATTACTGTGTTCGTTATGTGCGATTTTCATGGCAGGGGTGCCTATGCGGAGCTTGTATGCTCAGTCGCTGTCACCAGAGGCTGGCTTTCAGCAGAATCTTGGAGAATTTGATCAAGCTCTTCAACGAACTGAGTTCGGTGCACAGGTGGAAAGGTGTGTTTTACTATTCGCGTCGCTGAACGAAGAAGAGAGGAAGGCATGCGAAGAGTTACGGAACGCACTGAAGGGCCTCCTGCAGGAACCCGCGTTTTGCGACGGGAAGACGATTACCGAGCGGGTCGATTGCTCGCGGCTCAAGGAGAAAGACACATGTATGTCCTGCTGCACCACACTGGGCGGTCCCCAAAAGCTTTGCGAGGCTCAATGTAGCACGCCAGGATTGTAACACCGCCTGTTTCACAGCTTTTTGGAGATCAACGCCTTCCTGGATTGCTAGGCGTGACGCAGGATCCACTCCCGGACCCTCGCTGCGGAGATGAAGCCACCGAACGGCGGTAGCGTTGTTATGAGCTCCTCCCGAAAATCGTCGGCTAGCCGCACAGCAGTATCGGAGACGTTTGATCTCTGGTTTCGCGACCAGTAGCAGGGAGACATCTCCTATGCGGGGCGATTGTCAGAACCCGGTGGCACAAAATAATTCAGGATGTTCAGCGCGAGCGCGCTAGGGGTCACCCACTGTCTGCTGCATGATGTCGAGCAACCGAGAAGTCGATTCGGGAGTCTGAAGCTGTGCTAGTGCATGAAGCGCCGCTGAACACACAAACTGATCTCGAGAGCTATCCAACGCCAGGCCAGCAAGAGCATCGACGACCCCCGGAACCCCTCGTCCGAAGCGACCGAGGCCTAAGGCTGCCACAGTTTGCAGATCACTCGAGGGATTATTCAGAGCCCTCAAAAGCGATTGTGCAGCCACGCCGTGGGGGTCGACGCTCAGGTCCTTGAGATAGTTGTACGCCCGATCCGCATCGGTCCCGTTGACCGCGAGTTGATCGATCGCATCGTCAAGCTGTTTCTGATACTGCTGCTTATGTTCCGACGTCTCCCCCTGAGCGTGTTGGGTCAGCAGGTACGTTGTCCGTTCTCGGTCCCCCGGCCCTCAACCTGCCAAACGCCGCGCAAAAGCCGTCTTTTCCGCTTCGCCCCCACTTGTTAAGGTTTCGGTACGTTACATCGACAATGTTCGAGGAGGTCGTTATGGCTCGTGAAAGACGCTTGTTCGCATCCCTACTCTTTTTTTTATGCGTAGTAGCTACCGCTTGCACTCAGCAACCGGTTCTCACCCCTTCGTTCAGCGTTTCCATCAGCAACTCAAAAGAGATCCACGAGGTGATTCGCGAGGCTCTCGTTCGTAGGCGCTGGATTATCCTCAAAAACGAGCCCTCTGCCTTCGAAGCCGAGTACAAGCGAGGCCCTGAGATATCCGCTCGAATCAAGGTCAAGCATATAGGCTCGATAGTATCGATCGACCTGCTCGAAAGCTCAGGGCTCGACTACCAACCGAACGGGACCGGCCAAGGACCGATGATTCATAAGACCTACAACAGTTGGGTCACGAACCTCGAGCGTGACATCCAGATGTTAGTAGGATCCCGTCTGTAGGTGGATCGACATCGTCGCTCATGGTAGGAGGTCTGGCGTATGAGTCATTCGCAACTCGCCGCCTGGATGTTCCTTCAACTAGCCTTCATCCTGTGTGTAATACGGGGGGTGGGCTATCTTGCACGCTACCTCGGTCAACCACGCGTTGTAGGTGAGATGATAGCCGGGGTTCTAATCGGACCATCGGTACTCGGTCACCTGGCCCCTAGTGCGCAGGCATGGCTCTTTCCGCAAGAGAGCTTGCCGATTATCTTCGCGCTCTCGCAGATCGGTTTGGTGCTGTACATGTTCGTGGTCGGCCTCGAAGTCGACCGGGGCATATTCCGCCACCACGCTCGTGGGGCCTTTATGGTTTCCGTGGCTGGAATCGCCGTGCCTTTCCTCTTGGGAGCTTTGTTTGCCAAGGCTACCTTTGATGACGGGATCCTCTTTGGTTCGGGTTTGTCTCTTACCCAGGCGATGCTCTTCGTGGGAGCAGCGATGTCGATCACGGCGTTCCCGATGCTCGCCCGGATCATCAAAGAAAAGGGACTGACCGGAACCCCTGCTGGAGTTCTGGCCCTTACTGCCGGTGCTACGGACGATGCGGCGGCGTGGTGTATTTTGGCGATCGTACTCTCGAGCTTTCAGGGCAACTCGACTCTCGCATGGTTGGCCATAGGGGGTGGCGCTGCATATGCGATCGTCGCCTTGGGCGCTATGCTGCCCCTCCTCTCGGCTTGGGAGTCCAAAATCAGCTTGCGTCTACGTTCCAAAGGATCGCTGTTGGGCGCCGCTATGATCCTGCTGTGTCTTGGGGCATCGTTCACCGATTACGTTGGTATCTATGCCGTGTTCGGAGCCTTTGTACTGGGCGTAGCGATGCCGCGAAAGTACGTAGCCCCGAGCCTGCGACGAGACATCGAACCTCTCGTCACCGTTGTTTTTCTTCCCCTCTTCTTCGTCTACTCGGGCCTGAACACCCGCATCAGCCTACTCTTCACCCCTACAGTACTGCTCTACAGCGTCATAATCATCGTACTAGCATCCCTGGGAAAGGGGTTAGCGTGCGCATTGGCAGCTCGGTATGCAGGGCAACCACCTCGCGAATCGTTGATGATCGGTGCCCTCATGAACGCCCGGGGCCTCATGGAGCTGATCCTACTCAATATCGGGCTCGAGCGGGGAGTCATTACCCCGACCCTGTTCGCCATGATGGTTATGATGGCAGTCGTGACCACCTTTATGGCGTCGCCGATATTCTCGGCCTTACACGTGAAATACTCTCACGATGACGAGAACTCGGGGAATACGCATCCCGCACAGGCAGCTCACTCGCCTTGAGAAACGACTACGGAATGCTGTTCAAGGCCCCCTAGTTCCTTTGAGTTTTGCGACTCGTATTACAAACCGCTGAAAAGCTAGGTGGTTACACAGTGGTCTATGGTGTCGCGGAGCTCTTTTGGTGCGAGATCGATCTGCTACCAGTCTTCTCGCCACTTGAGAATAACTGCGCATGTTGGTACACACCGAGCTGTCGGTAGCATAGGTACAAAAGGCTATTTCTTCGATGAAAACCGAGAATCTCGTAATCGTGTTCACCGATATCGTGGGCTTTACCGAAGCTACTGCGCAGATGTCCCGTGAGCAGAGTCAGCGCATCCTCGACAAGCACAACCAATTACTCCTCCCGATCGTCAGACGTTTCAGGGGGCGACACATAAAGAGCATCGGAGATGCCCTACTTCTTGCGTTCACTTCTCCGACCGATGGTATGCGTTGCGCCATGGCGATGCAGGATGTGCTCCACGAATACAACACCAGCGTCCCAAAGGACGAAGAGATTCACATCCGGATCGCAGCGAGCCTGGGAGAGGTGCGGGTCACCAAAACCGACATCTTCGGCGAGCCAGTAAACGTGACAAGTCGCATCGAGGGTATAACGCCCTCAGATGAGATCTACTTCAGCGAGGCTGTGTACCTGGCCATGAACAAGGCTGAGGTTCCAGCAATCGACGTCGGCATCAAGGAGCTCAAGGGCATCTCCAAACCTATCCGTATCTTCGCAATTCCGCGCTTCGTGCAAACACGCCTCGTACCCGACTCCGAAGTCACACCACCAACAGAGTCGCAGATCGGATATCCTTTCGGGGGCATGCACCTCGTGAGTGCCCCTTCGACCAAAGGATGGTTACCGCAACGCTCTGAACCACTCCGCGTTGGATGGAAACACATCGCTACGACAGCAGCATGTCTTACAGCGTGCGGTGTCGGCCTTTACCTGATGCTCAACGGCTCACCACGACAGGATGCGCCCCCCACAGTGACCGCCGTCCAAGTAGCAGCTCTGGCGCCAACGATTCTGGCACCAACGATTTCGAGTGCAATACTCCCAACTCCACCCGTTGCTGCCCAGATAACACCCGTCGTAGTAGCAACCACCGAGGCGACACCGCAAGCCATTCCAACCTCCTCTGCAACTACCGCCCCTGAGGCGCCAACACCATCACTCCCTCAGACCTCCGATCAGCAACCCTCTACTGCGCGTGCGGCGATGAAGCAGAGCAGACCAGCCGCGCCAAAGGTCTACTCACCGTCCACAATCATCGAAGCCAAGCAGGCTTACCGAGCTGGCCGAATTAGCAAGGAGCGCTATCGCGAGGTCGTTACTCGCCTCGAAGACGAGTACGACATGCAGGTGCGAAAGACCAAGCTCGACTACAAGGCCGCTCGCATTAGCAAAGAGGGATATCGAGTGCGTATCATGGCGCTAAAGCGTCGATACATCGGTGAAGATTGACCGAAGCCTGTACGCGCTTTATCTAGGGAGCCTCTGAATAAGTCTCTGTGTTTTGCTGGGGATCAGTGGTGATTTGATGGCTGACGCTGACGAATTACGTTGACGTCAGACGACAAACGGTAGACGTCGGCGTCTACCGTCCATCGTTTGACGGTGGCGTAGACGTTATACGAGCTTTAGGGGAGAGTTCGAAGTGCGATATCGAGGAATCTTAAGGAGAATATCACGCCAAAACTTTCACAAAGACCCAGATTATTGCCATTATCCGGACTTAATCAGAGCATTCCCAGCTCAGCGCCGCTTCGCCACAACGAAGTGCCATGTACGAGAGAGAGAGGAGATCCCACACTTCGCCAAAGCTTCGGAAGCGATCTCTCGGACTATTTCGCTCGAAAGCCCTGCCGGAAGGATTGCCGACGTCATACCGGGCAGAGCCAAAAAATCAGCGAGGCTTTCGGCTGGAATCTCGAACGGACGGGTTACTATCTTCTCAGGAACGAGTCCAGCCGCATCCAACTGCTCCCGGAGCAATCTCACATGGATCGAGCGTATCTCTTGACCAGCACCCTCCCTCGAGGGAGCGCTATTCGCTACCCGATATCGAGCTGCGAGGGCAATCATAACCTCGAGCATCTGGACCGATGCGCGCCTTTCCGGAAACTCTAGTGCCTCCGTGGTATAACCGGTGCAAAAGGCCAGGAAGCCTCCCGGTCTCACCAACGAAGCTAGTTGAACGAGCGATCGTTCAGCCGATCCTAGTAGGTGAATCGAGTTGAATGCTACGAGACCGTCGAACGTTCCAGCGAATCGTTCTACTGCCTCCGCGACACTGCACGGCAAAAACTCTACCTGCGCCCCTGACGCACTCCTAGTACTCGCAAATTCGGTTTGTACGGCCGAGGGATCGATACCCAAAACGTGCGAGCCCGGGCCAGCATGTTTAGCTAAGCGAAGGGTCCCCTCCCCGGTCCCACTGCCTACGTCGATCAGTGAGCTGGAGGACACTCGCGGGAGCATGTCGATCATAGTGTCCAAAACTGTCTGGTACCAGGAAGCTTGGGCAAATCGAGTATACCCTGCTACGACCTCGGGGTTATCCCAAAGACTCAAGCCACTATCAGCAGGCGGACACAAGCGGCCCGTGGAGAAGGTCAGAGCGTGCCGTTTACCACTCTCGTCGTTTCGAAGGTCGGAATGAAAATTCATAAAATTCAGGGATCCGCTGCCTCAATCGTCGTGCGCGGACCTAATGTCATGGACGTATAGTGGCGTCTTCGGCACAAGTCAAAGCAGCGACCCCCTGACAGTCTCCAGAGCGAGCCGATCCGTTCAGAATCGATCGGGATGGAGCACCTTCGCAAAGCGCTCTGCTAGGAGCAGATAGCGCGGACCCGGAATACTCGCGTAATCCTCGGAGAATATGCCGACACGGCCCCTAGTCACGGCGGGAATGCGAGAGTACTGCCTCCAAAAGCTCTGAAGCTGCCCAATATCCACTGGCCCATCGTCTGCGCTCACTATTTCTATGATTGCCTCTGCGCCGAGCGATAGGAGCCCCTCGGGTGAAAGCGTCGGCAGAGCTATCGTGCGCTGCTGATTGACGTTCGTAGATCCTACCAACGACAGCACATCAGAGTAGAACCCATCATTTCCTGATACGTAAACTCCCGACAGACGACTTCCCTCGTGCGTCCTTCCCACTACAACGAGAGTTTTTAGAGACGGCGCGCCCTCCAGCTTCTTTTGTAAGTCATGCTCGCGCTGCTCTAAATCCTGCAAAACAGCCGTTGCGCGAGTTTGCGCATCACACGCCTCTCCGATCGTAGCAAAGCTCTCACGGATACCCGCTACTGTTCGGTGATCCACCTGCACTATCGCAATTCCGAATCGCGCGAGGGGAGCTAACGCATCGATGCTCTCCTGCAGCGCCAGAACGTGTGTCGGTTTCAAGGTAACTATCTGCTCGACATTGAGATCGAAGAGACCTCCGATCTTTTCTACTCTTTGGGCCTGAGGAGGATAGCGACAGAAGCGGGTAACTCCTACAAGACGGTCTCCAAGGCCGAGCTCATAGACAACCTCAGTGACACTCGGCGCCAAGGAAACGATTCGCGAACATCCACCCTCTTCGGCAGCAGCGCCGAAGGATAGAGTCCACGCTATCAAGATCGTCAGATACCGCATTCAAAGATCAGTACAAGGTAAGCTTAATTCCACCGTACGCTGCAGCTCCCAAGGTGCCGAAGCCCAACACATCCTCGTATTCCTTGTCGAAGAGATTGTCGACTCGCGAGAAGAGCTCGACTTTCTCAGAGACTTGATACGACACAGTAAAATTAACTACTCCGTACCCTCCGAGAGTTGTGCGCCTAGGTTCGCTTTCGGAGAAGTCCGTATCGAAGCGGCTACTATAGGCCCTCCACTGAAGCTGTGTCTTGAGGCGCGAAGTGGGGAGATACACCACGGTGACGGTCCCCTTGTTCTTTGGTCTCCGAAGGAGGGCTTCGCCGGTATCGTCGTCGCGTGAATCGGTGTAGGTGTAGGCGGCGCCGAGGGAGAGGCTATCCGTTACCTTGAGATCAGTTGATACCTCACAACCGCTCGTCTCCGCGTTGCGGATGTTGTTCAGAATAAAGGTGCTGGGATCAAAGGCGATCAGATTGTCGAAGTAGTTATGGAAGTAACTAGCGGACACCGAGAGCTTGTTCTTCACCAGATCTCGGTCGATTCCAACGTCCCATCCCACATTCTCCTCTGCGCGCAAATCCGCATTGCCGTAACTCGAAAACAACTGAACGAGCGACGGAGCCTTGAAGCCGGTACCCACCGACCCTCTCAGCTTCGTATCCTCGTCCAGGAGGTATGCGGGCGCTACACGCCACGTTTTGTACGTTCCGAAGCGGGAGTGATCATCCAATCGTCCGCCAAGGTCGAGATACAAACTCTTATCGTATGAAAGGCGGGTTTCAGAGAAGATCGCGTTGGTTCGAGCATCTTGCCAACCGAGGGCATCTTCGTACGGCCCATAAGCGCCATCCGATCTGTAGTATGAGTCAGCGCGCTCTCGTTCCGTCTCCGCCCCCAACACCGCAGAGAAGTATTGAACGGGGCTCCACTTCGTCACCCCTTGGAGCTTCAGGAGATCGCCTTTGTAATTAGAGCGAAGCAACTCCGAGGACGCCGTATCAGGGTCATTAGTGTCGTCCAGGTTGTGGTGAGAATACGAGAGAGAGAGGCTGGGTGTCAGGGCCTTGTCGAGAAGATGCCCAGTGATCTCACCGCGCGTGAAGAACTCCTCGTTGTTGAAACGGCGATTAGGGTCGTCTCCACCGACTCCCCCACCGTTATCAAGTGCAGCGTTGGAGCGATCGTAGCGAGTGGTCAGGGTAGCGTCGAACAACTCCGAGGGTAGGACCTTCACCCGATTCGATAGCGAGGTATTTTCGTAGCCATCGTGCTCGAAGTTCCCATCGCGACTATTGGCCGAGGAGATGCTTCCGACATCTTGCCGTGTGACACCGTTGGAGACCTCCAACCAGTCGCTCCCATACGAGAGATTGCCGACCTGTGTGAAGGAATTGTAGGAGCCTGCTTCGGAGCGAACGTCCATCCGAAGCCCTTTGTCAGACTTCTTGGAGATGATGTTGATGACGCCACCCATTGCATCCGAACCGTACAGGGAACTCTGTGGCCCGCGCAAAACCTCGATCCGCTCGATGTTTTCCAATGTCAGATTCGTAAGATTGAATGCTCGATTCGGAGACGCCGGATTATTAAGCTCTATTCCGTCGAGCAGGACCAAGGTGTGCTCACTGTTCGCACCGCGAATGAATGCGACCGCCACTCCACCCGGTCCACCACTCTGAACGACCTCGACGCCCGGAACGGGCTCGATAGCATTAGTGACATTTCGATACTGCCCGTCATCGATATCTTCTTCGGTGACCGTTGAAACGGAGCTGGCGACGTTGGCTTGATTTGTCTCCAATCGGCTGGCAGTTACGATGATCGGACTCGCCGTGACTGCGTCGTTCATTTCGTCTTCAGCATAACCCTGCTGAGATGAGACAAGAGCCGCTACGAAAAGCACGCTCACGCCGAACGTTCGGGCAAGAGCAGGGGTTCGTGATTGCACACGCGCTCCATTGAGAGTAGGCAATGATGTCTTGTTGCGTCGAACACCACCCCAATCCACGAGGGTGTCATCCGGATGAGTGCCGAATACGTACGGCTCACCATTGCGAGAAGGTCTTCTGGCTCCTGGGCTACTAGCCCCTCCCCTTCCCATTCCCTCGTAAACTACGGAACAGTGGGTTTGTATGAGGGGCGCCTCCCAGTTACAGCGGCGGGACCGCGACGGAATTACACCGTTCTTCCCTGGCGCTCGCAATCAAGGTGTTCGTAGCCGAGTTGGTATCGGTAAGTCAAGCAGAGAAAGATTCAGAGCGGGCTAGAACCGTGGAGTCAGACACCAAAAAGAGCGATTGATTTTCAGAGCACTTCTCCTATAGTGCCGAGATTCATCCAATTTCGAGTATGAGAGGGAGAGGACACATGGCAGCACGACCCCACTTTTTGCGTTTGACAGGTTTCGTTCTTCTCGTTGCCTACCTGAGCGGCTGTGCCTTCGGCACCAAGATGAGCTACGACAAGACAGCTTTGGCTGTCCCGCCCGTCAGAGGAGAGGTCGCTGTAGGTGTGTGGGACGCTCGTCCGTACGTTCTCTCTGGAGAGAAGAGTCCTCAATGGGTCGGTTTGCAACGCTCAGGCTTCGCCATTCCTTATGGCGTTCACACTCAGTCCGGCGCTCCTTTGAGGAGCGAGTTCGCGCAGGCGATAGTGAACTCTTTCAGCCGCTCGGGTGTTGCTGCCAGAACCGTCGAAATTCCGGACAGAATGATGAACGTGGCCGCGGTGGAGAAATTAATTCCCTCTACTGGTACGGGTATCCTGTTGGAGATCGCGAACTGGAAGACCGACGCAATGACAGACATACACTTCGCGTACGATATGACGCTTAAGGTTTTCAACAACGGCGTCAAAGTTGCAGAAGAGCGCGTGAATGGAAATGAAAAGCTCGACGGCAGTTTCTGGAACCCGATCGGGAAGTCGGAGAGAGTGGCTGTAGCGAAGCAAAAAGAGAAGCTCGACCAGCTCTTCGCGAGCTCACGAGTAAGGGCCGCTGTGAATTCCTCGGGAGGGACTCAGTTCGTTGAGTCTGAGCGCGCATCCCCCGTCGCGTTGACGCAGCACATGAAGCCGCAGGCCTCAGACGCTAAGGGCGCAGCAGCAGGCACGCAGAGTTCCGGAAAGGGTTTGGGAGGCTGCTCTATCGAGCAAGTTTTATCGATGAAGAGTTCGGGATTGTCTGATTCCCAGGTGAAGGCGGCTTGTGCGGAGAGCGGAAAGTAGAACGCTTGCGTGACCGGCGATAGCCCCGTCTATGCATATGTTCTCCACGGAGTACTAATCATGCCTCGCTCGGTAAACAACTAGGTTCTTCGGCGTTCGAATATCTTGGTTAATTAACGCGGAGAGCACAGATGAACACTAACGACGTTACTGACCAGATTATTGCAGCTGCCATTTCTTCAGGTAGGTAGAGGCAAAATAGATTGATTTCGATCTGGGCCGATCCAATTAGCTAAATGACCTTAGGTTCGGCGCCCTCCGCGTCTTCCGCGCCTCCGCGTTACTTAACCAAAAAGCTAGCACACCGATCGACGCTTGCTGAGGAGAAGACCTCTCCGTTTTTCCGTCTAGAATCTGTCTCTTGGCCTTGTCACTTGAGCATCAACCGCTGGCTAGTCGGCAAGAGATCCGTAGCTTTTCGAAGATCATCGTGAGTGAGCGCTACGATGAGCGGCTGCACCATCTCGGCTAAGGTGTACTTCTCCAGAGCTGAAACGGGCACCTGCGTCATGTGCTGCCCATGCGTTTCACTCGAAAGGGTAAACACGAGTGGGAAATTCGTCGCGCGGTTCTTGAGGGCCAATGCACCTTCCTCTTGGTAGTCGCCAGTCTTGGCGGTGCATTTCTCGAGGCCTACAAGATTCTCGTCGATCGGGTCCACACGACCGACCATGCGCTCGTCGCCGATACCGCTCGCATAGCCCGTAGTATGCGCGAGCGATACGGTCAGCCACTTCTTGGGAAAAGGGACGCCGCGCTTGGAGTTCTGCTCTATACCTGCAGCGAAGCTGTATCCCTCTCTCCCTATCGCCATAAAACCGAGCGGACTACCGGACGGCGAGATGCGGAACCAACCCTCGACATCGGCATCGACCACACCGAGAAAGGCCCACAGATCTTTAAAGTTGTCTTTGAGCAGTTCGAACAACGCAGCCCACACCGCATAGTTCGCTTCGATTCGAAGTCGTTGTTCTGCGTTCTTGGTTTTGTACGCTCTATCGAGCTGCCCCAGAAATGTTTGATATGCATCGGTCAAACGCTGCCGAGCCGAGTCGACCGCCTGCCGATCCTCTGACGTCAGCCGCGCGATACGGGCGAGCGCTTCTGGATCGGGTGCCTTAGGTGCAAGCTGTTCGCTTTTCTGGCTCGTGGCGTTACCACGTACTGAGTTTAATAATTTGAATACCATGATACGAGTGAGGTGCGTTTCGACGCACCGTATACTTACTAGTGTACACTACCTGGAATCTTACGTTGCAATTATCGGAGCCTTTTCCGTAAGCTCTTATGACGACGCCCGGCGATCTTAAGCTACCCTGATTGTTAAGAAAAATCAGGTAGCACCCCGCCGAGACACCCTTTCTCTGATGTGCGGACTGTTTATCGACAGACGAGCAGCGACTTTCCTCGACCGCCTCGTTTACATCCCCTAAGTGAGAGGGTTGAGCCGCACGTGTCGTTCGACGAATCACTGGAGACACCAGGAATAATTACCTGCAGCTTTCCTCCCGTGGGTACCGGCGCTACATAAATTGGGTCAACTCGCGCCCGGAGAGAAACGATTAGTTTGTTGCCGCGCTTCTCAACGCTAGCAGTGTGTACTCCGGAAGTTGTCATATAACTACAGCTCGGGTCCATCTCGGAATCACTTCTGAAGGCCCAGGCACTGCGACCAGTTTTTCTCCATCCGTCCTTTGGATAACAATTTTTGCCGACCTTCCCTGGTGGCAACACCGACCCCGCATACCCCAGTAAATCCCGACCTCCGAGATTAAGGATGACCGTAAGTCCATCCTTGATCGGATCGTATTTTCGAAGCTCCCGTTCAGTGGGAAATGTAAGGGTCGCTCGCAAAGTCACCGGTCGTTTGTTCTGATACTGCGGATCACCGACTCCAATTTTGACATCCACGGAACCGCGCTGCTGCTTACAGATCTCGAAATCGTACGTTTGAACGTTGTTGAGGTAATTAACCTCTGGAATGAACCGAAGTGGATTCAATTCGACTCGAAGAGTATACTGCCCCGGCGGCAGGCCCGAGACGTCGACGTACTGACACCCCAATCCACTTCCATAAAAATCCGCGCACCCAGCCGATAGTTCGTTGCACGATCCTCCTCCTATAGGTGGTGTAACATCAGGCCGGCAGATCGAATTGACCAGACAGAAGCCCTCTTTATGCCCTCGTACTATGACCGCATCATCACCCTTGGTGGTCACCGAATAGTCGGAGAAGTTCTTCAGGTGCGGATGGTTGTGTCCCCCTGCAAGGCTGCACTCGAAGAGTGGATTCGAACAGACCGGGTTGGGTACCTGTTCGCAGTCAGGACAGCCGGGCTCGCCGAGCGACAGATCACCTGGGCCGTCGTTCCAGGCCGCGTGATCAAAAGCTATGAGGGTTCGATTTTCAGTTCCTCCTGCACACCCCTCCGCCACATCCGCAGAACCCACCGTTTGACCGACACGAATTGTCACGTTCGAGATCTCAGGTCGCAGGTCGACTCCTGGCACCGCATGTGAAACCCGAGAAGCGAAAAGAAGCCCAGAGATAACAATTAAGGAGAGGACCAGGTTTCGAAGCGTCATAGAGAACTCTCGGAGTATAGATGGCGCCTCAAACGACGATGACCCGGACACTTACGAAAGTGACCTACCGCCATGCTCGAATGGTACGCCCGTTAGGTGCTAATCATATCACACAGGCACCGTTGCCGAAATTAAGGATCTCGACGAGTAAGGCTACAGCCTTCGTCCAATCGCCTGGTTAGGTGATTTTCCCACCGCGGTACACTTGCCATAGCGTAGGCAAAACCATACAAAGACAGTCTATCTGTAGCCTGGGCTGTTCCTGCTGCAGTACACCAGAGCATCTTGAGAGACTCACTATGAAAGGCGTACATCCTCGTATCACCCTGCTCGGTAACAACTCCGGTCGAAACCTCGGCGACATGGCGATCATGTCGAGCATTATGGAGAGCATCTCGAAGCGACACCCAGACGCAGAGTTCTTCGTTCCTACAATCAACCCCGATTGGGTCACAAAGCATTACGGTGACAAATACAATGTCAAAGCAGTGAACGTGATGCCGTGGACCCTCAGTATCAGATTGCTCGGGCTGCCGACCTTGAGATGTTTCGCCAAAAGCGATTGCGCGCTCATCTGCGATGGGATCATTTTCGGTAAGAAGCTCTTCAATCCGGCCTTCAATTATCTCATCACTCTGGTGTTCTTGGTTCCGCTTGCACGCCTCTTCGGCTGCAAGATGGTTGCGTACAGCTGCGGCATCGGACCGTTTCAAAACGCTATCAGTAGACTGCTTGCAAAGTGGACGATCAACGGCTGTGACATTGTGATGATGCGCGAACGTGACAGCGAGAAACTCGCCAAGGAGATCGGCGTAACTCAGCCGATTGAGCTTACAGGCGACGCCGCATTCATCAACCCTGTCTCTTCCGACTCCGTCGCAGTTCGTATTCTTAAAGAGATAGGGCTAGATCCTGAAAAGCCGATACTCGCGGTAAACGCCACGAGCTACCTCGACAGTTGGCTCAAGCCAAACGAGCGACTACAGAACCCTCAATCCTTCCTTTCGATGCTCGCTGAAGGGATTACTCGCGCACAGCAAGCAGTTCAGGAACCTTTTCAGCCGCTAATAGTCTGCACCCACCCGATGGACGAGCGAACGTGTAACGAGCTTGCCTCGATGGTGAACGGAAAGGTGCTTACCAACACTACCTACCTTAGCCACGACATTCAGTCGGTACTGAGAAGGTGTGGTCTCTTGGTAGGCATGCGCTTTCACTCAATCGTCTTGGCCTCTTCGGTAGAGATACCGGTAGTAGGCCTCATCTACGCTCCGAAGGTGCGAGGTTATTTGAGGCTCCTCGAGTGCGAGGACTACGGGTTAGAGCTAGCCTCGCTGACATCTGAAAACCTTGGAGCCAAGTTAGCAGAGGCGTGGGATGCGCGCACAACGCTTCAGGAACGCCAACGCCCGATCATCAAGGAGCTCAAGGCCGGAGCAGAGTACGCGGCAGATCTCCTCGCGAGTAAGTACTTCGGTGCCAAGGTGGCCAAAACTGCGAAGGCGGACGTTGTCGCCCAAGTAGGCTAAAGTCCAGCCTAGCGCAACTCGCCCTGGCTTCCAGAGCTTCTCTGCGAAAGCGCTGCCTCGATCTCTTGAGCCTTGCGTGGCGCTCGAAGACACAGGACTCGTATGTCCTTAGCGGACAATCGCTCTCCACATTGCTCAGCAAGCTGGGCAATCCGAGCCTCTTGCGCCAACATCCCTTCGAGAAACTCCTTGGCGTTAGCTCCCCGGCGCAGCACTGCGACAAGTATATCCGCGCGACGGGGCTGAAGCTTCGCGAAGGAACTATCGTTTGCGATCTCCCGGTACAGCCTCAAAGTTTCCCGAAGATAGGGGCGACAATCCTCCTCTTTGAAGCGAGTCAACTGCCGCTCTATGAATCGGCTCCGAGCTGAATCTGTTACAAAGATTCCTAGTAATGGCTGGAATTCCTTCGCTTCGAGTAGCGTTTTCAATTCCGCACGAAACAAGGCCAGACGACTCAAAGGATCGAGATTACGTAGTGTTTTGGCCAGAAAGAGAAGGGTGTTTCCCGTGAGCGGCGGGGTTCCATGTCGAGCCTCGTGCTCCACACATGTCGAATATCGGAAATGAAGATCGTGCAGGTATCCATGAGGATCGGCCGGATTACTCGCAACGGCACGAGCGACAAGACCCCGGAATCGACTGAAGAAAGGAGCGAGTGTTGCGTCTTGCGACAAATCTCTCAGCGGTTTCTCACTCAAGAGGGTTGCTGTCACCAGTTTCTCAGGAGACAACTTGAAGGTAACGCAACTGAGCCGAAGCTCCTTCACCAATTCATGGAACACGGGAATGCAGCTTTCCACCGGATTGATCGTCATGTTGCGACGGCGGGTGAGCTCGAGGTACCTAGTCAACAGGCGCTCACATGCATCACGAAAGCGCGGATTCATTTCATTGCCAGCAATACATTCGGAGTTGTTTGCGAGAAATTTTGCCAGTGTTTGAGTCTGTTGTTCCGACAGCTCCCGAACCGTTCCAACGAATTTGCCGACCTCTCGTTGGCTCCTGCGCAACGTCGCCAGGTGTTGCTGCACATCTTCGGGACTAGAGAGTTGTCGCTGTGAGGAGGATGGCTCAGGTTTCATGACGGTGACAGCGCACTCCTAACGTCTTCGTGAGCAGTATGCTCTCCGTTTACCGATCGTCTGCTGGAGCCCCAAGGATACGGAAAGGGCTGCCGCCTACTCAAGTTTTCTGGCTTGGAGAGTCCGGACATCGCAAGTCTCAGAGCGGCAGATCAGCCCGTCTGGCATGTGTCCTAAGCCAATAGCTAACCTGCGCTGTTCGAAATGGTTCGTTTCGGAAGTGCGCTCTACCACGAAGAGGATGGCCCCCTTGGACCGCGGACTTTCCAGTCCGCCTACTGCCAGGCTTGTGACGCTAATGGCTGGCGGAGCAGAAGCTCCGCGGTCCAAGGGCACCCCTTCCCTTAGGTTCCCTTCGCCTAGGAAGTGCGCTGTCACATGAAGAGCAGAGGCCCCCGGACCGCGGACTTTCCAGTCCGCCTACCGCCAGACTCGTGACGCTAATAGCTAGCGGAGCAGAAGCTCCGCGGTCCAGGGGTAAGCCCTCCGCTCGCCCTTAGCTATCTGTATCAGTTCATCCACCGAGTCGTGTTCGCCAAACACCACTGTTCGAACTGATTGGGATCGTTGGCATCCTCAATCTTGCCAAAAAATTTCACCGAGATCCGATTCACCTCCGCATAGAGTGACGAGAAACCGTTATCGCCCAAACAGTTCACCTGATATTGCGGTAGCTCGATCTTCCTCTGGGTCTTGTACGGACTACATCGATTCGTGCCACAAGTCGGGTTGTTAGGATCGCGGTCGTTGAACTTACCGTTACGACGAACCACTACGCTGTAGTTGTTCCGCAGAGCACCGCCGAGTAGAACTGCGGCCGCTCCGTTACATTCGTACGCTGACGGTCGATATCCAACTTCGGTTGGGACGACCGGATTACAGTTCTCTCCTCGCACCTTCAACGCAGGGCCTGAGATCTTGGGCTCGTTTGTCTCGCTGAAAGTTCCTACCCAGCGCGTCTCACAGGAGACAGAACCGCAGTTCGTTCGTGCGGTCAGCTCGGCCTGTCCAGCGGAGCTATCTGCCCCATCCAAAGTCACCGTGTAGCTACGCTGACAATCTCCATTTGTATCCGAATAGGATGCCGAGATGGTGCCACCATCGCTGCTTACCGGAACCGTGAATATAGAAGTGTCGAGCTCTCCGTTTCCGAGCACGGTAAAAATCTGCCGGACGCCTGCAAGTCGCTCGCCGCAGCTGTCTGAGAGCACATTGGCAGTAACGAGGAGCTGCCTGCCGGATGAACTACTTCCCGAAGTGCTTCCTCCTCCGCCGCCACCGCAACTGCCAAGTGAAAATGAGAGGCTGACTAAGGCAAGTGTGGTAACAAATGAGCGTAGCTTCATAGAGCACTCCATGGTGTATCTGAGCACCGGAAGCAAAGCACATGAGGCTACAAAGTCAAGCCCGGCGGAATGAGCGCGGGATCGTAGACTCTACAGGGAGAGACCCTTCGCTTGTCCCCTCTGCAGCTTAGCCCTAAAGTACAAGAACTCACCTGCTTTAGATGGCGATCCCGTGTTGAACAAAGCCAAGCTCCGGCATCTGACAGCCATTCTGGGGTGGTTCCTCATCGCAGCCGCCCTTGCGATCAGTGGCGCTCTCCTTGGGATCCGTACTTCGCTACCTGGACCTTCATCGCAGGAAGAGATCCTAAAAAATGTCGGCGAGCGTCTAGCTGCCGAAAAAGGCATGATCCTCACAGACACCCTGCTGGTCGTATTAGAGCACCCGGACGTCGACATCGATGGTGATATCTTCAGTGCTGCACGCGAAGATCTCTTTGCGCTTCTCAAGTCCGTCCCATCGGCCAGCGACGTGGCTCAAGAGCCGCTGTTCAAGACCGTACAGACACCCGGTCATACCTGGCTTCCAACCGATCCACTGATCTCCTCCGATCGGAAGAGCGTACTCTTCTTGGCAGAGACGCGTGTGAGCCGTTCGCTCGCTTCGAAGGCGATGGAGCACCTGCCCAAGACTCTTGCCGATTGGAACTCTAAGCACCCTGCTTTCCGCTTGTACTATCTGAGTAACGGCACTGCCGACAACGAGATCTTTGATCTTATAAACAGAGACCTCGATAACTCTCTCCTCGTCACCCTTCCGTTGACCCTTCTCGTGTTGATATGGTCATTTGGATCCGTAATCGCGGCTCTCATCCCTTTAGTTGTGGCACTCGTAAGCTTAGGCGCGTCTCTGGGGACCACCGCTATTCTAAGCGCTATCTTCGGCCCTATCAGCGCGACCGCTGCTCAGCTTGTTGTCTTGTTGGTGCTAGCCGTCGGGATCGATTACTCGCTTTTCTTCGTCAGTCGCATGCGAGAGGAGATCCAGAATGGTGTGGAGCCTGGTCGGGCAGCCTTGAATGCCCGAGTCGCTGTAGCACCAGCGGTTGCTTGGAGCGGAGTAACGGTGGCTCTGTCACTCGTGGGGCTCCTGCTGATGAAGGACGCAGTGCTTACTTCGATGGCGCTGGTATCGCTTGCATCTGTCGGGATAACCGTCGCCGGGACACTCCTTGCCGTGCCTTCGATTCTTGCCTTGGTGGCCGTGCGTTTGGCGCGGAAATCACAAGCTAGACCGGTGACCACTCACTCTCGGCGAATGTTGCTGAACGCTAGCCTCGGAAAACCAGGTAGAGTTTTCGTCTTCGTTTTCCTCGCGCTCGCAGCACTTTCGTCGTTGTGCTTCTCTCTGCGTCTCGGCAGTACTGTGCAGCCGGAGACCCTCCCGAAGGTTATGCAAAGTGCGCGTGCGTACGAAGTTCTCGAAAGATCGTTTCCGGCTCTAGCGGGGCCTGATTTTGCTGTCATCCTCGCTGGACAAGATCTCAAAGAGCTCGAGGACGAAGGTCAGCTTCAACCTTTTTTCAACGAGATGACCGCTTCAGCCACGATCACGGGACCACTCGCCACCGATACATCTTCAGATGGCACCATGATGCGATATCACTTCCGTGCCGTTGGCTCGAGCAACGACGAACGTAACAAAGAACTTATCCGCCGCATTCACAACGAATTCTTTCCACAGATACTGAGTTCAATCGGAGTTTCAGGATGGTTGAGCGGCACCCTCCCCTTTGCAGTCACGGAGGTCGCAGGATATAAGCGCAATCTCCCCCGAGTTTTCGTGGGTGTTCTAGTACTCTCCTTCATCTTTCTACTGCTTGCTTTTCGATCTGTTGTAATTCCGTGCAAGGCGCTGTTGCTGAACGTGCTCTCTACGACCGCGTCGTTCGGTGTATTGGTTCTGATTTTCCAGTATCTCCCAACACCGTGGCGATATGGAGAGATCGAGAGTTTCGTGCCCGCGCTCTTATTCGCGGTGCTTTTCGGCCTCTCGATGGACTACCACGTCTTTCTGGTCTCTAGGATGACCGAAGAGAGAGAGAAGGGGCACACCCCAGAGGAGGCGATTCGCAGAGGTATTACCGCTACGGCGCGAACTGTTACGAGCGCAGCGCTCATCATGATCTCGGTTTTCTGTACCATCGCATCGTTGCGTCTCCCCATTATGAAGCAGCTCGGAACGGGGCTCGCGATTGCGGTTCTGCTTGATGCAACTGTCGTGAGGACCATGTTGCTTCCGGCGAGTATGCTTCTGCTGGGTGAATGGAATTGGTATCTTCCACGCTGGCTTCGATGGCTACCACGGCTGCGAATTCATTAGTAGGGCACTCTCGCACAGTATCACACTGTAGCGTCCATGTAGTTGCATCAAAGCAAGTTAGAGCTAGAATGCGCACAGTGACGTGGGTGCTAAACCCAAGAGCGTCCCTCAAAAGGCACTTATATGAACGTAGCGCTCCGTAGCCTCTATTCAACTCATGGACCTCGCGCTGTCATCTTGATACGAGTGCTTGCGGGCGTTGTTTTTTTGTCCGAGGGGACTCAAAAGTTTCTCCTTCCCGCGGAGCTCGGAATGGGCCGCTTCGAGAAGATCGGAATACCTTATCCTGATCTCCTCGCACCGTTTGTCGGAGGCTGCGAGATCTCGGGCGGTATCCTGCTGCTCCTCGGATTACTCACTCGGCCAGCTTCTGGTCTCTTGCTCTGTATAATGTTCGTGGCGGTCGCATCTACGAAGGTCCCCATACTGCTACGTGATGGTTTCTGGAAGATGGCGCACGAAGCTCGCACCGACTGGAGCATGGTCATGAGCCTCCTGTTCCTGATCATCGTGGGAGCAGGGCCGTGGTCACTGGACGCGAAGCTGGCGAAGAAGCGGTAGGCTCGTCATATGCATGAGCGCTCACATAATGGATCGAATCGCGCTGAGCTCGGCGCTATTATGCGACTCTTTCTGCGCCTCGGCTGTACAGCTTTTGGTGGTCCTGCTGCTCACATCGCGCTGATGCGAGAGGAGGTAGTTACCCGCAGGAATTGGCTTTCAGAGAACGAATTTCTCGATCTACTCGGAGCGACAAGCCTCATCCCTGGTCCCAACTCGACTGAGATGGCGATCCACATCGGTTTTTTGAGGGGTAGGTACCTCGGACTTATCCTAGCGGGTGTCTGCTTCATCCTCCCTGCAGCTCTGATAGTAGCGCTGTTAGCGTGGGCATACGTACAGTTCGGCACACTGCCTGAGATCGCTGGAATTCTCTACACGGTAAAGCCGGTCATCATTACAGTTGTTGCTCAAGCGATCTTCATGCTTTCACGGAGCGCCCTCAAAAGTCCTTTTCTGGCGGGCTTGGCTGTGTGCTCGTTTGCCTCGGCGCTCCTTGGGTTGGACGAGCTCGCTCTGCTCTTCGGGGCTGGAATACTGACGGGAATAGTGCAGTGGGGGAAACTTGCTCAATCGGGAGAGCGCCCGAAAGCGAGATCGCTCGCTCTGATGATCCTGAGTGCGTTTGCTCTTGTTGTCATCCCGGCAGTTCTATCCTCTCAGGGCTCGGGAGCAACAGAGCGAGTTCCTTACGCGGCCTCCGGGTTGTTTCTATTCTTTTTGAAGATCGGCTCAGTACTCTACGGAAGTGGATATGTGTTGCTCGCTTTTCTGAGAGAGGGCCTAGTAAACAACTGGCACTGGCTCACTGAAGCACAGCTTCTCGATGCAGCTGCCGTTGGACAGGTGACTCCTGGACCCGTGTTCACCACTGCGACCTTCATCGGCTACATACTGGGAGGGCCCACATCTGCAATTCTTGCGACGATCGCTATCTTTCTGCCGTCCTTTGTATTCGTTGCTCTCTCAGGGCCGCTCATCCCTCGTATCAGGAGCTCTGCTCTGGCGGGAGCATTTCTGGATGGCGTAAATGCATCGTCTTTGGCTCTCATGGCGGCCGTTACTGTGCAGCTTGGCCAATCAGCCGTGATCGATCCGCTCACGATCCTGCTTGCCGTAAGTAGCGCTGTGTTGTTGTTACGCTTCAAAGTGAACTCGGCGTGGCTGATCCTGGGTGCGGCTATCTTGGGGTTCGTTGGTCCCTTGTTCACTTAAGGCAGCGGGGCGTAATCTCTCTATGGCGTGGGTGGAATGTGCAACGGACGGCGAGGACGCCGTCCCTCCTACAGTGAGCGGCGCATCGAAGATATCATACCAAGGCCGACTATCATCAGCATGGCGCACCCCAGGAGGGACGGCGTCCACGCCGTCCGCGGGTGCG
>JBILEW010000111.1:0-11583 GCA_044351885.1 Bdellovibrionota bacterium | reverse complement strand
CAGTCAACCGTCACAGCAACGGACGGCGAGGACGCCGTCCCTCCTACAGTGAGCGGCGCATCGAAGATATCATACCAAGGCCGACTATCATCAGCATGGCGCACCCCAGGAGGGACGGCGTCCACGCCGTCCGCGGGTGCGAGCAATCTCGACGAAACTTGCTACATCTACCTACGATGCGCCGTGCCGCCCCCGCCCCTCCAAGGCAGCAATCCCGATCGAAACGGTCATATCACTCAGAACATTAGTGATCGAACGCGCCCGAGCGATGATCCAGTCAACCGTCAACAAAATCGGCAAGATCTCAAGTGGCAGCCCGGCGGCCGTCAATACGAGGGACAAGGAGATCACCCCGGCTTCAGGGATCCCGGCAACACCGATAGCTGCAGCGAGGCTCAAGAGTGCCGTCGTTACCTGCTGGCCAACTGACAGCTCGATTCCGTACGCCTGTGCAACGAAGAGCACGGCCATCGCTTCGTACAAAATTATTCCGTCGTTATTCAGGTTGGTGCCGATACATGCCCCGAGCCGCGATGCGGACTTGGGAACTCGTAGTTCATCGAGAGCATTGAGGGTCAAGGGTAACGTGGCCAAACTCGAATTGGTGCCAAAAGCGTAAATTACTGGTCGTTTGGCGTGTCTCCAAAAATCTCGGAGGGACATTCCTGCTACGAATCGCACCCAGATCGGATAGACGAAAGTGACGTGGATCGCGAGTCCGCAGATCGCCAGTCCAACGTACCATGCAAGCCCCTCGAACGGAGCGAAACCATATTCGCCAACAGTGCGCGCCGTAACACAGAACACCGCTATCGGAACGAGGCGAACAAGCCATTCGAGTACGATACTCCATACTGCCAGCACGGTTCCGATCATCTTCTCGAATTGTCCTACGGCGTAATCGGCCGTCGGGGTATGGAGATGCCGCCGAAGAGCCCCTCCGATTAACAGAGCGAGAAGCACGACCGAGATGACATTGTTCTCGACGAATGGCTGGAGGACACTTGTTGGAACGATCGAATTGAGCACAGTTTGCAGGTCGAATTCCTTCACTTCTGCGATCGGTTTGTCCACCGAACTGGCCTCAAATATGAATCCTTGGCCCGGTCGGACCAGGTTGGAAAGGGTCAAACCAAGCAGAAGGGCACAGCTGGAGTTGATGGCTACTACCACCAGCAATTTGCCCGCGCTCTTCCATGATATCGAGGTGGCTACCAGAGCCTCGAGTATCGAGAAGAATACGAGAGGGATAGCCATCATCTTGATGAGCTGAACGAAGAGCTTTCCGAATATGCCGAGGGGGACGGCGTGTTGGCCGAGAAGAAACCCAATACCCGCACCTAGGCACATCGCGGCGATGATGGCGACTGGAAGACCGGAATCCGATTTAGAAGCATCCTTGCTCATAGTTCCCTCTGCTAGAGCTCGTATCTCAAATTCGCAACTTACCACCAGTCGGTTCAATCGCCCCGCGGCAGGTCAGCATAGGACGATACTAATGCTGGCTCCACAGTACCTTATCAGCCCGATAAGGCAGTTCAGCAACTGGTAAGCGCCCCCGAGAGCTTCCTGGGGCGGAAAATGAAACGGTTTTATTCGAACCTTGAGCACCAATAGCCGCTTTTACACCTTAAAACGCCCCATCAGATTGAACAAAACCGCTGGTCACGTTACCATCCCCGCCGCATGACTTCGAAAAACAAAGCTATTAACCCCAATATCCGCAACATCGCCATCATCGCGCACGTCGATCACGGCAAAACAACCCTTGTTGACCACCTTTTCCGTCAGAGCGGCCTCTTCCGTGCCAACCAGGACGTAGCAGAGCGCGTCATGGACAGTATGGACCTGGAGCGCGAGCGCGGTATCACCATCGCCGCCAAGAACTGTTCGGTCGGCTGGAAAGACGTCAAGATCAACATCCTCGACACCCCAGGCCATGCCGACTTCGGCGGCGAGGTAGAGCGCGCGATGATGATGGTCGATGGAGCGATCTTGCTCGTCGATGCATCCGAGGGGCCCCTGCCTCAGACGCGTTTCGTTCTCAAGAAGGCGCTTGAAGCTAAGCTCGCCATCATCGTTGTCATCAATAAGATCGACCGTCACGACGCTCGTCCGCAAGAGGTTTTGAACGAGGTGTACGACCTCTTCATCGATCTCGATGCAACTGAGGATCAACTCGATTTCCCACTGCTGTATGCAATTGGCCGAGATGGTATCGCTCAAACCTCACTCGACGAGCGCGGCACGAGCCTAGCTCCACTCTTCGACGAGATCGTAAAGACGGTTCCGGGCCCATCCTATAATCCGGACAAGCCCTTCCAGATGCTCGTCTCTAACCTCTCGTACTCGGATTATCTCGGAAGGCTCGCAATCGGACGTGTCTTCAACGGCAAAGCGCGCAAAAATGAGCGCCTCGCTCGAATCGGGGAGAGCGGAAAGGCAGAGCCGTTGCGAGTAACCAAGCTCCAGGTATACCAGGGGATCTCCTTCGAAGAGGTAGAGCAGGCCGAACCAGGAGAGATCATCATCCTGTCGGGCGTCGAAGAGGTGGCTATCGGTGATACGATATGTACAGTAGAGGCCCCCGAGGCACTACCACGCATCTCTGTAGACGAGCCAACGATCTCCATGAAATTCACGGCCAACACCTCGCCGTACTCCGGTCGAGAAGGCAAGCTGGTTCAGCCGCAAAAGATTAAAGATCGCCTCTACAAGGAGGCGCTGTTTAATGTTGCTCTAAAGATCGAGGACTCCAAAGAGGACGAGAGCGTCATCGTCCGCGGTCGAGGTGAGTTCCAGATGGCTATCCTGATCGAAACGATGCGCCGCGAGGGCTTCGAGCTCACGGTAGGCCGACCGCAGATCATCTTCAAGACCATCGACGGAGAGAAGCACGAGCCGATCGAGCACCTCCTTATCGACTGCGATGAGCAATACATCGGTGTACTCACCGAGAAGCTCGCGATTCGACGCGGAAAGATGGTGAACATGGTCAACCACGGTTCGGGCCGCGTGCGCCTGGAGTTCGATATCCCTTCGCGCGGACTGATCGGATATCGCAACGAGTTCCTCACAGATACGAGAGGAACAGGAATCATGAACTCGTATTTGAAGGGATACGAGCCGTTCAAAGGCGATTTTGTTTCGCGCACCACTGGGTCGCTCATCGCCGATCGGCAGGGAGAGGCGATCCCCTATGCGATATTCCACCTACAGCCACGAGGCAATCTCTTCGTTCAGCCTGGAGATCCCGTCTACGAAGGCATGATTGTGGGTGAACACAATCGTGACAACGATCTCAACGTCAATATCTGCCGCGAGAAGAAGCTTACGAACATTCGTGCCGCAGGGAAGGATGAGAACGTCATACTCTCGCCGGTCGTGCCGATGACCCTCGAGAAGGCCATTGAGTTCATTCGCGACGACGAGCTGGTAGAGGTTACACCTAAATCTATTCGTTTGCGTAAGACGGTTCTTATCGCTAACAAGCGGCCATTTTAGAGGCTAGCCCCCTGTATTGAGCTGCCGTCGGGTATGCTTTGCGCGGTTCTGTGAAAATGGCCCAGAGAGCCGGGAAAACCCTCGCAGACTCGAGTTTCTGTCTCCGCTCCTTATCTTTCTGTGCTGTGTTCCTTCAGCACAGAAAGCAGGTACTGCCCGTAAGAACTCTTCTTTACCCCCTCAGCCAATCGCTCGAGCTGTGCGGCGTCGATATAGCCCATGTTGAAGGCTATCTCTTCGATACAAGCAACCATAAGGCCTTGTCGTTCCTGTAGAGTCTCGATGAAATTGCATGCATGCAAGAGGGACTCGTGCGTACCAGTGTCGAGCCACGCCATACCTCGCCCCATGATCTGCACGTTGAGTTGTCCCCTATCCAGATACACGAGGTTGACGTCTGTGATTTCTAGCTCCCCACGGGGGGAGGGCTTCAAGTTGTGGGCGATCTCCACCACCTGATTGTCGTAGAAATAGAGCCCTGTCACTGCGTAAGATGATTTTGGATGTGTGGGCTTTTCGACGAGGTTGGTCGCCCTACCCTGAGCATCGAATTCAACCACTCCGTAGCGTTCCGGATCGCGAACGCGATAACCAAAAACTGTTGCCCCACTCTGCCGCGCTGCCGCATCTCGCAAGAGATCAGGGAATCCATGTCCGAAGAAGATGTTGTCTCCCAAGGCAAGTGCGACGCGGTCATCACCGATAAAATCTCGTCCTATGATGAACGCTTGAGCCAATCCGTCCGGGCTAGGCTGCTCTGCGTAGCTAAACGAGACTCCCCATTTAGAGCCATCTCCAAGGAGACGTTCGAACGCCGGCCTGTCGTGCGGAGTAGAAATTATGAGGATGTCCCTGATACCCGCCAGGAGAAGACTCGATAGCGGATAATAGATCATCGGTTTGTCATAAATAGGAAGGAGCTGTTTGCTCACTGCCAAGGTGACTGGATGAAGACGCGTACCCGATCCACCGGCGAGAATTATTCCTTTCATACGCACACTTTCCCGTTGCTAAACACCTACACTCTCTGTCTGCTCGACTCTAAGAATATCGCTTGGTCATTCGCGAGCGGACGGGCGCTTAGGTTGAAAATATCCCCTGAAGCGTCCCACCGCAATCGACCAGGCTATATTTCTCGAATCTTCCGAGTTTCAGGAGGATATGTGGAGCCAGTATCGCTCAAAGTCAGCAGACGATTACGGCGCACGATAGGACCGCTTGACGGGTCCAGGAGTAAATTTGCACAAAGAGATCGGCGAATTCAGCGAGAGGTAAGAAACCAAGTTTCCTTGTCTTCTCCCCTCTCGCTGAATTCGCCGATCTCTTTGTGCCTTCCTTCCCTTCGACACCAAGTGAAGCTCCAAATCCCTTTCCCCCTCGAATGCTTTGTGGTCCTATCGAAGGATGCGAACGTTCTGGTCCTCAATCGCTCTTGCGCTGCTGGTAAGCGCAGCCTCCTTTGCGACCGCTGCGCCCTTGAACTTATCCCAATTGGTCAAGAACGGATCGGTGCGAGTTGAAACTGAAAGCGGAAAGGTGCTTGTTCGACACCGAGACGAGGAGCTTTTCATACCTGCGTCGACGATGAAGGTTGCGACAGCTTTTTGCGCTCTCGAGCAGCTGGGTAGGGACTTTCACTTTTCAACGGAGTTCTTCGAAGGTGGACAAGGTGTGCTCTTCGTAAAAGGCTCCGGAGATCCCTCCCTCGTATCAGAGGAACTTCAAATTATTGGGCAGGAACTCGCTTCTCGTATCAAGAAAGTTGACAGGATCGTCGTAGACACATCTTACTTCGCAAACGACATCGCGCTCGATGGCTACAGTCAGTCGTTAAACCCCTATGATGCTCGAAACGCCGCATTCGTGGGGAATTTCAGCAGTGCACACATTACCCGTCGGCGTGACGGGAGCATCGTGAGCGCTGAGCCTCAAACCCCTCTGACACCGCTGGCGCGCAAAGCAGGTCAGCGGCTGGCGAAGGGCAAAACGGAGCGCATAAATTTAGGTACAGATTGGCGTCGCGGTGCTGAGTATGGTGGAGAACTACTCGCCGCGTTTCTCCGGCAAGCCGGGGTCTCGGGTGCGATGAAGGTCGAGGTCGGCACGGTATCTTCGAACGCACGCAGCCTCTTGCGATATCGCTCCTCTCAGAACTTGGCAGAGATCGTACGCGGCATGTTGAAGTATTCAACCAACTTCACTGCGAACCAACTCTTCCTCGTGCTCGGCGCTCAGCAGTACGGTGCTCCGGCTCGCGCTGAGAAGGCGCAGAAAACTGTCACCGCGTGTTTAGAGTCGAAAGTAAAGTGGCACACGTTTCATGTCGAGGAGGGCGCGGGGCTCTCTAGGCGCAATCAGGTGAGCACGCGCCTCATGAATCAGCTCTTGCAACGCTTCGAACAGTACAGAGACCTGCTCCCCACGGAGAGTGGTTTTCAAGCGAAGACCGGCACCTTGCGCGGGGTCAACACCCTCGCTGGGTACTTCGACATCTCAGATTCGGAAACTGCTCGTTTCTCTATCCTCATCAACAGCGATGTCCCCCACCTCTATAAATTCGAGGTCGCGAAGGCGCTGCGCCGTTACGTCAATGAAACCAGGGGTCCCTAGACCTCTTACGACTCACATTAGCGCCACCTTGCTTCAATAGGTTAGGCCTATTGATGGATAGCCTCCTTGAGGTTCTTGCCAGTAAGCCCCTTTCCTGCGACAACTAGAAAGTTCGGATTTAGGATAAATAGCTCAGTATTTAGCATAAAGCATGCGATAATTAACCTAATAGCATATAAAATTAACTTATCTATTATATTTATGGCAGCAGCTCGAACTGTCCCCTCAAAACCCCGACTCTGGCTGATACCTCTCGTGGGTCTCGTTCTGATAAGCCTCGTCGGGTCCATGGTGCCAGCTCCGTTAGACGGGGCGGACCTTAGCCCCCTAAGCGCCGGGGATACCGCGTGGATGCTAACCGCCACAGCGCTCGTGCTTCTGATGACGCCCGGCTTATCCTTTTTCTACGGTGGCATGGTTGATCGAAGAAATGTGCTTTCGACCATGCTCCAAAGCTTCATCTCCATGGGCATAGTAAGCATCCTGTGGGTGGTGGTTGGATTCAGCCTCGCTTTCGGCGATTCGATCGGCGGAATTATCGGGAACCCGCTCACGTTCTTCATGTTCAAAAACGTCGGCGCGGGGCCACACCCTACCCTCTCTCCAACTATCCCTCTCGCGCTCTTCGCTCTCTTTCAACTCAAATTCGCAATTATCACCCCAGCTCTAATCACCGGAGCATTCGCGGAGCGTGTACGTTTTTCGAGCTACATGCTCTTCGTCTGTCTATTCTCTCTCTGCATCTATTGCCCCCTGGCCCACTGGACCTGGCATCCAGATGGCTTTCTCCGACAGTGGGGCGTTCTCGATTTCGCCGGTGGGACGGTTGTACACATGGCGGGCGGGCTTGCTGCACTAACGGGAGCTCTGTTCCTCGGGCCGCGTGCTGCCCATGAACGTCAGTTGCCTCAGGTGCCAGCGCATATTCCGTACGTGTTGTTGGGTACCGGGATGCTGTGGTTTGGGTGGTTCGGGTTCAATGCTGGCTCCGCCCTTGCGGCAAATGGACTGGCAGCCAAAGCTTTTTTGACGACCAACACTGCGTCCGCTGCGGCCATGCTAGCTTGGATCTTCTTTGATTGCGCACGGGGTCGAAAGCCCTCGGCATTAGGTGCCTGTATCGGCGCAGTGGTGGGTCTAGTGGCGATTACTCCGGCTGCCGGTTTCGTTACGGTAGGGGCGAGTATGTGCATCGGTACCGTAGCGAGTATCGTAAGCAATTTAGCCGTTCATTGGCGTACCAAGAGCTCTCTCGATGACACCCTCGATGTGTTTCCCTGCCACGGTGTAGGGGGAATAGTTGGTATGATCCTCACCGCAGTGTTCGCCGACAAGGTGGGGCTCGTATTCGGTGAAACGTCGACGTTCATTCACCACCTGTACGCGCTGGGGATCGTAGCGGCGTTCACTACTGTGGGATCGTATGCCTTGTATCTTGTCACGCACACGATCATTCCTCTGCGCGTTAGCTACAGTGAAGAGGAGATCGGCCTCGATATAAGTCAGCACGGAGAGAGTATAGATGCTCCACTCACTATGGAATTCGAGTTGCAAACACCTAAAGCAGCAGTGAACTTCTAATTCACACTACTTGTTCGGCAGAGCCTTGCTTTAGTCAGGCAAGCTCCACCACCAAACCCAAAATTCATCGAGGCCGCACTGGTCTTGCCGTAGCGCGAAGGAGGGGATGCTATCGATTGTACCTTCGACAGCATCCCCCTCGAACCAGAGAACCTCAATTACTCGACTGAGAATGAGCCGTACGACTGGTACGACTTATTTCCAAGGGAATCAGCAGTTGAAATCCATACCGAATAACTTCCCGAAACCGCCGTCGGTGACATCGTGACGGTTTGATCGAAGGCTCCTTCTTTTTCTGTACCAGAAACTCGCTCAGAAAGAGGATTGGAATATTCCACAACCGGCTTGCCAGTCGAGTCTACCGCTCCATTAGGGCCATATATCCACGCAACAGAGTATGCGACACCAGTGTCATCACTAGCCGTCCACGACAATGTAACCGATTCCCCCCGAGCAACAACGGATGGAAGGTCTACATTCGTTATGATTGGCGCCCGATTGTCCGAATTGCCACCAATAACTTCAAAAGCACCGTCCCCTTGCTCTATAGGAGCGAGAGAGGAAGGGTTGCCGAAATAATCTTGGGCATCAACAAATAACGAATAGTTCCCAGACACTGCATTAGACGGAACTGCACACCTAATCGACCAAACCCCGTCAGTGGCTGTTCCTGAATCGAGAGACGCCAGAATTGGAAAGCCACACCACGAGGTAATTAAGCCTGGAGCACCCCCGATCTTCACGTTAGGAGAATTTGTATCTACAGAGCTGGGGTCCTTAAGTGAAAATGTAGCACTAAAGGTTAAGCCAGCCTTCACTGATCTGGGAACGCGAATCCACTGAATTAATGGCCCCGTGGCATCAACCGCACATGCCCCTGAAACTCGATCCGCAGAATCCGCTGCACAGCTATCCGAACCATTGCCGGCCGTTATCGTATCAGCACCGATACCACCGAGTAGGGAATCATTACCGGTACCACCGACCACCCTATCATTCCCAAGACCACCGTCGAGACGGTCATTGCCAGTGCCACCATCAACTACATCATTGCCACTCCCTCCGATAATGACATCGCTGCCTTGATTGCCCTCTATTCGATCGTTACCAGAGCCTCCGACCAGAATATCGTTTCCACCTGCGCCAAAGATCACATCATTACCAGACAAACCGCAGATTACATCGTTGCCAGGCGTCCCTCTCAGAACGTCACTTCTAGCTGTTCCGACGATGGTACACGGCGGGGTAACGGCAAACGCACAGTCAGCTATGAAACTGGAGCCGATTACAGAAGCCACGGCTGCACTACAGATCGATTTTAAATACGTATCTCTCATAACTATGCCCCCTATGATTGATCTAACTCTCTAGAGTCAGCTTAAGAGAAGCCGAATCGCATATCAAGTATTACTGTAATTATTTTACATGTTTTCCGGCTCTAATTATTCCCCTCCTAACTTCCCCATTCCTAGAGGTGGCGTTTCCGTATGGAGCGACTCGGGAATTTAATCAATCTAACGAGATACTTGACGAGCTTGGCGGTATATTGGCGACCAGTGGATATCATGCATATTCCGCTTTGGTGTGAAAGAAGGCGGAAGTTATCCACGTCACCTGATGACTTCTAGACCCCGCTTCCTCGATGACGGATAGGGGCTGTGTATCTCGCCAGAGGCTTCCTTAACTTTCCTAAACTACGGCGTCTCAACCATACAGCCGCTCCGTGCGCCGTAGTTGCTTGATATAGCTCGAACATTAATTGGTTCTGCTATCCTTTGCTGCCTGCTCGGCTTCCTGTTGTCCTTTGGTAGGAGGCTTCACGAGTGAAAGCAAGATCGAGCCGCCGATCAATCCGAGCACGACCAGTAGAGATACCTCTGTCGGGAGCGTGTACGAGAGGAATCCATCCAAGATAGCCATCTTGGATCCGATGAACACGAGAACCAAGGAAAGCCCGATACTCAAATAGTGAAAACGACCGATGAAGGCAGCAAGCAAAAAGTAGAGGGCTCGTAGATCGATCACCGCGAAGATATTGGAGGTGAAGACAACCAAGGGCTCCTTGGTGAGACCGAAGATCGCTGGTACAGAATCAAACGCGAACATAATGTCGGTGATCTCGATGAAGATCAGAGCTATGAAAAGCGGGGTCACCATCCACTTGCCTGACTCGTGCGTGAAGAATTTCTCTCCCTCAAGTCGTTGCGATATCGGCAGATAACGATTAAGGAACCGCAACATACGGTTCTTCTCGGGATGGATCTCCGGTTCCTTTCCACGCATGACCTCTATTCCTTGATAAATAAGGAAGAAGCCAAAACCGATCACGACCCAGTGAATATCCATCACTGCCGCGCCCATTGCGATGAAGAGAGCTCGAAGTGCTAGAGCACCGAATAGTCCGTAGAAGAGAACCCGATGTTGGAAATGCGCCGGTATCGAGAAAAATCGGAAGATGACGATGAAAACAAAGAGGTTGTCGACCGCGAGAGCCTTCTCGACGAGATAGCCCGAGAGGAACTCGAGCGCCGTACGCTGAGCGAGCACCGACGGCTCTGCTCCAAATTTCGCTACGACATCAGGCTCGTTCCCCAGCCGGTACAACGTGAAGAAATACAGAATGACGTTGAAAACCAGTGCGAGGCACATCCAACTCAACGCCGAGATAGATGCCTCTCGCACTGATACCTCGTGAGCCTTTCGGTGAAAGGCCTTGAGCGAGGTCCACAAGACAACCATTACGCCTACCGAGAATACGGCGTAAAAGGGCCAAAATTGGGAAAATGGATAGATATGTGGCATCAACTTACACGTCTCCGGACTCGATAGAGTCAACGATTAACTTCGCCAGCGTCACCATCGTGAGAGGCGCATTGCCTTCAGCCTTGTTGTTGGCTGTAACGAAAGCCTTCTTACCCGTCGTCAAAGCCCTGCGCGCGAGCAGAACAACATCCGCGCGCATCGAGACGTTCGGTCGCTTGACAGCGACGTACGGCTCAAGGGCCTTCGCTGCTCCTTCATAGTTCATCCCTAGCGGTGTGAGCAGTCTTGCAACGTAGAAATCGGCGGTCAAGCCACCGGATGCTGCGGCGAGTCGCATCTGTTCTCGTAAGGGTATCATCGAGTTCCAATGGTTGAAGCAGTGCGTCGCCCCGGCGTCATTGAGCGTTTGAAAATAGCGGGGGGTAAGGATCTCGGGATTTCGAACCTCTATAGCATACATGAAGCCCTTGGGAAGCTTGGCCAAAAAAACACCAAGGCGCTCTGTAAACTCCTCGTAGGCGAGTGTTTTGGAAGAAAACGGTGCGAACTGCAAAACGAATGGGCCGGTCTTCGACCGCACCTCTGGATCCTCGTAGGCCGAAAGAACGCGCTCATGAAAGAGATCTGCATTGAGAAAATCAGGATTCTTGGTCCCCGCGAAGGCTCCGTACCGCGCGTGTGGAGGGTACGAAAAGACGGTAATACGCTCCCAGACCTTAGACACCCACCGAAAATCGGCAGATACCTGAGATGCGTATCGCTGGAGTACGTCGGGCTTAGGTGGGTTGTAGAAGAGGCTGTCAATGCAGACCGTACGGAACCACGGCACGGTTGCGTACTCCTCCAGACTTTTCGCCGCAAACTCACGCGCGCTCTTGTACTCCCGCTTGTACAGCAACCCCTTCCAATCCGGGAAAGCCCAGGTGCTCGTTCCAAGATAGAGCTGACTGGGCAACTTGCTAGAGTCGGGGGCCCAGAGGTCTTCTGGAGTGGCTGTGGCAGAGAGGTCTCGATGCATAGATGATGTACCATCTACAGTGTATGCACTGAGACTTGAAAACACCACTCACAGCCATAACGGACGGCGGGGACGCCGTCCCTCCTATGACAAACGTTCACATCCAG
>JBILEW010000033.1:0-32627 GCA_044351885.1 Bdellovibrionota bacterium | reverse complement strand
GTGGCGGGAGCCTTGTGTCTCTCAGAGAGTCGAAGCCCTGGACCGCGGACTTTCTAGTCCGCTTTCTGTTTGGATCGTTGTGTTAATAGCTAGCGGAGCGGAAGCTCCGCGGTCCAGGGGGCTCCTTACAGATGACGAATTACTACAAACTTCCACGGAGCACGGAAATTTTCTTGACCTAGAAGTGCCATTACGGGTACCTTTTGAGGGATGGATATTCGAGCATCTGCATCTCTCCTCTCTTCCTGGTGGGCTTAGGCCCTCACATATCCCCCTTTCGCTCCACTAAGCATCTACCGTTTTTAGCCCCCCTCCTGTAGGGAGTTTGTATGAAGATCAATACCTTATGCCGTACGGTCATCGCTGACCTTACGTCTCCAGTCGCAGTCTATGCGCGCCTCCGTGACCGCTACCGCCATACGTTTCTGCTGGAAAGCTCGGATTTTCATGGGGCGGATGATTGTCGTTCCTTCATCTGCTGCGATCCCATCGCTGAGTTCGTCCTGGAGGGGGATCGGTATTCGGTTGCGTATCAGGGAAGGCGCCAGGAGTCGCAGTCGCTCGAAAGAGCCACAGGTCTGGGTCGCGTGCTCTCGGAGTTTCTGGGGTCGTTTGAGCTGCAGCAGACACCACTTCCGAAAGGTGTGGTTAATGGTGCGTTTGGTTACATCTCGTGGGACGCGATCGAATTCATGGAGAATATTGAGTTTCGGTGTCCTCCAGATCCAGATCTCTCGATCCCCAAGGCGCGCTTCATGGTCTTTCGCTATGTGATGGCGTTCAACCATTTTCGTAACGAAGTGCACATCCTCGAGAACCGTGTCGAGGGCGAACATAACAGCGAGAGCGCGGAGGATTTCGTGCGCGCAGCGTTTGAGAGGCCCGTCCGCACGTACCCCTTCCGCGCACGCGATGACGAGGCTTCGGTGCTCTCGGACGAGGAGTTTCTAGCGTTGCTCTCAACGTGCAAGAAGCACATAGCGCGGGGAGATGTGTTCGAGATCGTTCCTTCTCGGCGGTATCTGCAGCGATTCGAAGGAGACGATTTTCAGGTCTATCGCGCACTTCGCTCGATAAACCCTTCTCCGTATCTCTTTTACTGTGACTTCGGTGGATACAAGCTTTTGGGGTCATCTCCGGAAGCTCAGATCGTCATTCGGGACGGCGAAGCGGCCATATTTCCTATTGCAGGTACCTATCCCCGAACGGGTAACGACGAGCACGATCGAATACGCGCTCAGCAGCTCCTCGAAGATCCAAAGGAGAACGCAGAGCACTGCATGTTGGTCGATTTGGCGCGCAACGATCTGAGTCGGCACTGTAAGAATGTACGGGTGACAAAGTATCGTGAGACTCAATTTTTCTCGCATGTGATTCACCTCGTTTCTCAAGTAATGGGAACCCTGACCGATCCGAAATCCGCCTGTCAGATCGTGAGCGACACGTTCCCAGCGGGAACTCTCTCCGGCGCTCCCAAGCATAGAGCGATGCAGATCCTCGATCAGAACGAACCTGTCCGTAGAGGACACTATGGAGGGTGTCTCGGATTGTTAGGCTTCAACGGTGATGTCGTTTTGGGAATAATGATTCGGTCGTTCCTTAGCATCCAAGACACGCTCGTGTATCAGGCTGGAATGGGGGTCGTACACGACTCGATACCTGAGAGCGAATTGAATGAAGCGCATGCAAAGTTGGCAGCCCTCCGAGCGGCGATACGAAAAGCACAGGAGATTTGAGGATATGAAGATCTTGATGATAGATAACTACGACTCCTTCACCTACAACGTCGTGCACATGCTTGAGTCCTTCGATGGGGTCGAGGTCGTCGTGCGGCGTAACGATGCAGTATCGGTACAGGAAGCTCTCGGCTTCGAAAAGATAGTGCTTTCACCGGGTCCCGGATTGCCGGCGGAGGCGGGTGCAATGCCGGAGATAGTGCGAGCGTGCGCCCCCTGCAGGAGCATCCTCGGAGTTTGTTTGGGACACCAATGTATCGGGGGGATTTTCGGAGGAGAGCTCTTCAATCTGCCGACGCCACTGCACGGTAAAGCTACACCAATTAGAATTGTGGAGCGGGATGAAGTGCTCTTCAAAGGGTTACCGGAAACGATTACAGTCGGCAGATATCATTCGTGGGTCGTGAAAAAGAATCCATTCCCTGAGGATCTCCACGTAACAGCCGTCGATGCTGATGGGGAAGTTATGGCGCTTCGTCACCGTACCTTCGATGTGCGTGGAGTGCAGTTCCATCCCGAATCGATACTCACCGAAACAGGCCGCCAGATACTAGAGAATTGGATAGCTCATGAAAAAGCAGCTTGAAGAACTGATACACGGAAAGCGGCTTTCCGTCGAAGAGAGTCGTGTTTTGATGCACGAGGCGCTCCGCGAGCCTGTAAATGAACCGCAGATGGTCGCGCTTCTCACGGCTCTCCGTATGCGCGGTACGTCTGTCGATGAGCTCGACGGATTTTCGCGTGCCCTGAGAGAGCTAGCGGTGAGCGTCGATCTCTCTGAGTTCGATGCGATGGACGTATGTGGAACTGGAGGCGACAACAAGGGAAGCTTCAATATCTCGACGAGTGTTGCATTCGTTCTCGCAGGAGCCGGCTACAAGGTCGCAAAACACGGAAACTATGCAGTGAGTTCCGCATGCGGGTCCTCGAATGTGCTGGAGCAGCTCGGAGTACGTTTTACCAATAACGGTGACGCCTTGCGTCGCTCGCTCGAGAGGGCTGGTGTGTGTTTCCTTCATGCTCCCCTGTTTCATCCGGCTCTCAAGCGAGTTGCACAGCTCCGGCGCGATCTCGGTATCCGTACCGTTTTCAACGTACTCGGTCCGCTCGTGAACCCGGCTAATCCGACGTTCCAGATGAGTGGTGTGTACGACTTAGAGCTGTTACGACTGTACTCCTACGTACTTGCGCGAGGTGGACGACGGTTCGGAGTCGTCCACAGCCTCGATGGATACGACGAGATCTCTCTTACTGGCCCTGCTCGCATTGTGTGGAACGCCGGAACTCGTGACCTAATTCCCCGTGATTTCGGACTCGAAGAGGCGCGCTCAGAGGAGTTGGCAGCGGGTAGCTCGATAGCTGAGGCAGGAAAGCTACTCGTCTCGTTGCTGAGTGGTCGAGGAAGCGCGGCGCAGGAAGCAGTCGTGGTAGCAAATGCAGCGCTAGCGATGTGGTGTCGAGATCAGGTTCTGTCGATCGAAGAGTACGCAGAGCAGGCACGAGAGAGTATCAAGAGTGGCGCGGCGAAACGCGCACTCGAGTTGAGTATACAAGAGTAAGGAATGTCCATGTTAGATGAGATCGTGGCCCACAAGCGCAAGGAAGTGGCGGAACGGAGAGAGCTTTATCCAGTTAAGCTCCTCGAGAAAAGCGTTTATTTCCCGACTCCGTGTGTATCGTTCACGGCGTACCTGGAGCGAACTGACAAAGTCGGGATCATAGCGGAGATAAAGAGAAGATCTCCGTCCAAGGGGGTATTCAAGCACTCACTCTCTGTAGAGGAGTTGTCAATCGGATACATGCAGGCCGGTGCCTCGGCGCTCTCTGTTTTGACGGACGCGAAGTATTTCGGGGGCGCAAATGACGACCTCGTCACCGCACGTAAATTCAATTTCTGTCCGATTCTGCGTAAGGATTTTACGGTTGATGAGTATCAATTACTGGAAGCAAAGTCGCTCGGGGCAGACGTAGTCTTGTTGATAGCAGCTGTGCTTTCGGCCACTGAGGTAAAGCATCTGGCTACACTGGCCGACTCTCTCGGCATGCAAAGTATCCTGGAGGTCCACTCCGAGGAGGAGATCGAAACGCACCTTTGTCCAGAGGTTCGGGTTGTAGGAGTCAACAATCGAGACCTCAAGACCTTCAAGGTAGACATCGAGACCTCACTCCGGGTTGCTTCGAAAATTCCGGATACGTTCACGAAGATTTCAGAGAGCGGAATCTCGGAAGCAGGGGCGCTGCTTCGCTTAAAGCAGGCAGGGTATCGTGGCTTCTTGATAGGGGAGGCCTTCATGGCATCGAGCAATCCGCAAGCGGCATGTAAAAGGCTCGTTGATGCTGTCGAGGCTGCAGTATGAGAGGAGGCAGCGCCCTTGAGGTAAAGGTGTGCGGTATGCGTGCGGTGGATAATATCGCGCGTGTCGCCGAGCTTTCACCAGACTACCTCGGCTTTGTCTTCGTACCCGAGTCGCCTCGATATGTCGGTCACAGCCTCAGTAAGGAGATCATAGACTCCGTACCTCCCGCGATATCGACGGTCGGCGTCTTCCGAAATCAATCGAGTGCGCTTGTCGTAGATGCCGTGCAAGGCTTCGGCCTGGGCGTGGTTCAGCTACATGGGGCCGAAGACAGAGCGTTCGTACAAGACCTCAAGCGGACAATGCCGTCGGTGGAGATCTGGAAAGCCATTAGCGTCTCGTCTCGTGAAGACATATCAGCACTGGGCGATGATTTCGGCGGTGTCGACCGATTCGTGCTCGATAGTGGCACGGGGGGAACAGGTCGTGTGTTCGATTGGCAGTGGCTCTTGGAATACCGAGGATCCACTCCGTTTCTGTTGGCTGGGGGGCTAGGGGGCGCGAATATCGATGCAGCATTGGATGTTGCTCAGCAGGTAGAAACTATGGTCGGGGTCGACATCAACTCGCGGGTCGAGTCAGAGCCCGGTATCAAGGATGTCGCGAAGGTGAAAGATATACTGGATAAGGTGAGGAGTCGGTCATGAACGTGTCTGAAAGCGGATTTTTCGGTGAATTCGGAGGCGCCTACGTGCCGGAGATGCTCTATCCGAACGTGCGCGAGCTTCAAGAGCGCTACGTAGAGATAACAGAGTCACCTGAGTTCAAAAAGCAATTGGATTCCTTACTGCGCGATTATGCCGGACGTGCAACGCCTCTGTTTCACGCCAGAAGACTTTCGGAGCTCTATGAATGTGAGATCCTTCTCAAGCGTGAGGATCTCCTCCACACGGGATCTCACAAGATCAACAATACGCTTGGTCAGATTCTCTTGGCACGCAGGTTAGGCAAGCAGCGGATCATCGCAGAAACGGGAGCGGGCCAACATGGGGTGGCAACAGCTACCGTATGCGCTCTGATGGGTATGTCGTGTATCGTGTACATGGGCGAAGTCGACATGCAGCGCCAAGCCTTGAACGTAGCACGGATGCGCTTGCTCGGGGCGGAGGTTCGCTCCGTAACGAGTGGGAGTAAAACTCTCAAAGACGCTACCAACGAAGCGATGCGAGATTGGATCGCGCACCCGAGGGATACCCACTACATTATCGGGTCGGTCGTAGGCCCACACCCGTTTCCCGACATGGTGGCGCGCTTTCAATCGGTAATGAGTGCGGAGATTTGCTCTCAGTGTGAGGACCTGGGAGGCAAAAAGCCGACGCATATCGTGGCGTGTGTTGGAGGAGGAAGTAACGCTATGGGCGCCTTCTATCATTTTATAGACGATCCTGAGGTTGCCCTCGTCGGTGTCGAGGCTGCAGGCTGTGGACTGACGAGTGGACTATCGGCCGCAACCACAGCGTTAGGACGGAGTGGTATCTTGCATGGAAGCCGCACCCTCTTCATGCAGACTCGTGATGGACAGGTCGAAGAGGCGCACTCGATCTCCGCGGGGTTGGACTACCCCGGTATCGGACCGCAGCATGCACACCTTCACACAATCAGACGAGTGCGGTACGTCAGTGTCACGGATCAAGAGGCACTCGAAGGAGCCAAGGTGCTCGCTCGATACGAGGGCATCATAGCAGCTCTCGAGAGTGCTCATGCGATCGCCTATCTCAAAAAGATGAGCCTTATGCCCACGGATCGAGTCGTTGCGATCGTATCGGGCCGTGGGGACAAGGATATGGGTACGTACGCCGAGGCATTCGGAGAAGGGGAACAGCGATGATTGCGAATAGATTTGAAACTTTGCCGGCTAAACAGGCCCTCTCGATATTCTTTACGGCGGGGTACCCGCGGCTCGCGGATACGATGACTATTCTAAAGGCCTTGCAGAAGGCAGAGGTAAGCATGGTGGAGGTCGGATTTCCGTTCTCCGATCCCGTTGCAGACGGCCCTACGATTCAGGCCAGTAACATGAAAGCGCTCGGGCACGGGATGAACGTGGAGTTGTTGTTTCGACAGCTCGAAGATCTTCGAGAGCATGTGTCTATGCCGGTGCTCCTCATGGGATATCTCAATCCCGTAGAGCAGTTCGGAGTCGAGAGATTCCTGGCAAGAGCCAGTGAGTGCGGACTTGATGCGCTCATTCTGCCGGATATGCCATTCGATGAGTATCGCGCACGCTACAAGCCTTTGTTCCGGAGGTATGGGCTGAAACCGGTTTTTCTCATCACGTCTCGTACGCAGGAGGAACGTATTAGGGAGTTCGATGCAGAAGAGCCAGCTTTTATATACGTGGTTTCATCCGATGCCATAACGGGCAGCAGGGCTGAAATTAGCGAACAACAGAGCACTTTTTTCAAATGGCTCCGCGGATTGAAGCTAGCGAGCAAGCTCATAGTAGGGTTTGGAGTGGCCGATCGAACAAGTTTCGAAACCGTTACTCAGCACACGCACGGCGCGATCGTAGGAAGCGCTTTCGTCAGAGCGCTTGCAGATATACCGCCGGGGGCAGACGGCAACCACAGCGCTTCTGAAGAGCTCGAGCGCCGGATTTTGGAATTTGTAGCACAGTATCGATAGAGGAACATGATAGTCACATTAGAGTCGAACATCTCTGAGGAGCAGATTCGAGAGATAGAGAAGTTTCTGACAGGTATCGGATCGGTCAGTACTAAGGTGAAAACCCAAACGGGGCTGTACCTTGTGGCGATAGGAACAAGGGAATTCGACATTCGCCTCGTGGGTCAGATGTCTGGTGTGTGCGACGTGCACCGAGTGAGTGATTCGTACAAGCTCGTGTCGCGGGCATGGAAGGTACGGCCGACGGTAATAGATCTGGGAAGCGGCGTGGAAATCGGGGAGGGAACTCACACCGTTATGGCAGGCCCGTGCTCGATAGAGAGTGAGGAGCAAGTAGCCAAGACAGTTGATTTCCTGGTGGCCAACGGCGTGAGGGTCATGAGAGGTGGCGCCTTCAAGCCTCGGAGTAGTCCGTATTCCTTCCGTGGCCTGGGTCTCGAAGGTCTCAAGATGTTCGCTTCTATCGCCCATGCGAAAGGGGTGAAGGTCGTCACCGAGGTGCTCGATGCCTCGCAGATAGATGAGATGTACGATTTTGTCGACATGTACCAGGTAGGGGCACGTAACTCTCAAAATTTTAGCCTCTTGGACGAGTTGGGACGAGTTGATAAACCAGTCCTGATCAAGCGCGGAATGTCGGGAACGCTCGAAGAGCTCCTACAATCGGCAGAGTACGTTTTTTCGAGGGGTAACGAGCGTATAGTCTTGTGTGAACGAGGTATCAGGACGTTCGAGAAGGCGTATCGCAACACCCTCGACCTCAATGCGGTTCCGTTTTTGAAGGAGAAGTCTCATCTCCCGATCGTAGTCGATCCGTCTCACGGAATCGGAGTACGGAGATGGGTACCAGCGATGGCGCTTGCCGGTTTGATGGCGGGGGCGGATGGAACGCTCGTTGAGGTGCATGAAGTACCCGAAAAGGCTCTGTCTGATGGGGCGCAGACTTTGAGCTTTCAGGAGGCTCAGGAGCTGTTCCGGCAGTTGAATGCTCTGTTCGAGACAAGACGGGATCTGGTGAGATAGTTGTTGTCCGTTATTGAGGTGGTTTATCCAGGAGTGCATGCATGAGTAGATGTTATCAGTGTGGTAATCCTGAGGGTACTGACCTCCAGCTGTGTCCGGATTGTGACCGTACGTATGAAGCAAAGCGCGAAGCTCTGAGGCGGAATCTACGAGTAAATACCGACGCAAGTGCTGACAGCTTCGTGCACAAGCTTTTCTGTAATTCCAGGTTTCAAGCGAATATGCTTGTTGTAGCGTGGTACCTGCTCACCTTTGTTCTTGTACTTCTCGGAACTGAAGTAGGGGTATCGATAGGGGTAAGTTTGGTCATATCCACGTTGATAACCTCAGCAGCCCTCTTCTTTGCCACTCTTCTACTGTCGTGGTTGAGCTTGATGGTGTTCGATCTGGTTCAAGGCCTGATAGTTTTGCTGCTTCCATTTATGCTGTACCGAATGTTTCTCCGCATCTGGCGCTTTCGCTTTGTGAATTCGGACTGGGAGAGCCATAAAGGGATAATTCTGGCTCACCTTCTCTCGATAGTTTTGTTTTGTAGTGCGATCAACAGCATCCCACTAGTCGGTAATATGGCTCTACTTAGAGCCGATCGATTGTTCGAGAGAAATTACGGATTTTCTCCGGTGAAACCTCTCATTGCGGTCGGGCTCGTGCGGAAAAGCCTCGACTAAGGAAACCGAGACGGAGCCCGAACCATTAGCGCTTTGAATATCTCAGGTTTATGGGGAGTCGCTACTCGTGACAACCGCCCTCCCATGTGCAGCATATTGTTGCTGCGGTGTTGGATGGTTAGGTTTGTGGATTCTTCAGGAGGCCGTTTTGTATCAAGGTCTCTCTCAGATTGGACAGCTCACTCTGTTGGCTCTGCAACTCATCCCGGAGGTCTTCGTTCAAGGCCATGAGCTCTTGGATGCGACCTGCTTGTTCGGTAGCGACACGCCCGATCTGTTGTAAGCTTGCTACCCGCGAGAGCTGCATCTCGATAATCGGCCGCGCAAGCGAAATGAACGCGTCCTGCTCTCCTGTAGGAAGTTCGAGGATCATCTCAATGACAGGCAACCAGGCTTGTTGGTCCAGCTCTGGGAGCTGTTCTAATAGCGTGTCGAGAGCTGCTGGAATTTTGACCACTTTCGGGCGCATACGGGTACCGCTCACCGTTCGTCTGTAGAGGTATTCTCGGAATGCCTGGGGTGATCGATAAGAGCACTGCACAATTCCCGAAATACCCGCATCGCGCTTTCGTGAATGCCTGGGCTTTTGGTTTCACGCGGACCAGCAACGTTGAGTTTTTCGATCCCGTTCCTGTCGAGCCACTGCGCGAATTCAACTGCAGATGGTGGTTTAGTCGTATCTATTACTAGCAGTGGTTTCCCCAATTTTTCGGCGACGGTAATCGTGAGCTTGGTCCCAGGGCTAATTTTTCCGTTGTGTAGTACGAGCGTTCCGTCGGTTGATACGATGTTGCGCTTGGTGCGAACTCTGTAGTCTTTTGATTCAATCTCGGTGAGCGGATAGATTTCGGGGATTCTGCCGTCCTCTGCGAGACGGCCCTTTGGGCAAAATCCGCCTAATTCCAGTCCTAATTGCCGTGCTACATCGAGAGCAGCTCTATCTACTCCAGTTTGCCCCCCTGAGTGCACAGCGCGTAATGGTGTCGAAGATGTTCGGTGATTCATATGATTACTCTACGCTGTTTTACCTGCCGCTAGAAACAATACATTCTGTGGTTTGAAGTGTCCCATCAACATCGCACACACGTCTTTGGTGCACCCCATCGTCGTGATGTCGTCAACGATCAGCACATTCTTACCTTCCTTGAGTCCAGCACTGTTTGTGATTTCCGTCGAGCTGTATGCACGAGTGACCCGGTCGTAGAAATTGTGCGCCGATTTGACGCTTCTAACTGCCGCCAGATCAGTGTCGCCGTATTTTCCTGAGCGCGATGTAAAAGTGCGCTTGGAGAATATTTCTCGCGTGGTGACGCCTCTATCTGCGAATAGTTCACTGATCGCCTGTGTTAGAAGCTGCGTCCCCTGCGAGCTGGAGGGAGCCGCAACGAGAACCAGTGAAGAATCAATCGGCACAGAACGTTCTGTTAGGAATCTCTCTATGGTAGAGGCGTGCGATTCGACTATTTTGCGGGCAAGCTCGATGGTTGGCTTTGATTTCAAGCGATCAAGAGCCTTGCTGAACGAGTCGCTCTCCTCTCGTTTGTCTTTTGGCACATAGCGCCCCAGGGTCGCGGTCGGAACCTCCGCTGTGCGTTGAACATCCTGAAAGTGGCGTAGCTCCTGATGTTCTAAGATGTGTACCCCATGATTCCACAGGGCTGCCCTCATGACGGCATCGCCGTGGGCTGAGACCCGCCGCACAGAAGACTCCTGTCCAAACATCTTTGGCTGGTCCTCTGGAAAACCATTGAGCTGCTCCCAACCCAACGACGAAGTGAACCGCGCTCTTTGGCCTACCACACCCAGCCTCACCATATCGATTCCGGTATCGCGGGCTAGATCGAGGAGAAGCGAGCGAAGATCCTCGACATCCTTCGCTTCCAGCGCCCCCGGTTGACCGATTGGCCCTGAATAAGCCCGCCCGAGGATACGTTTCGAAAAGTCATGCGGCGACTCTCCAGTTCGTTCCTGTGTGTAGGGAGATAGCAACCTGTTCCATCGCTGTGCTTCGGCCGGTATTTCGCTGTTGGTAAGTCGATAGAGCTCTCCGGCTGCAAACCACAGGGCTGCTCCCTCTGGGGTTATTCCGTGACGCGCTATATTTTCCACAGCTACCGCCTGCCATGCAGCAGTTCTCTCCGGCGCTATGAGGGTGTCAGGCTTGAAAAGGTGTGCACGGTATCCCGCCTCATCCTGTACGATAACCTTTACGAAGTCTTCATCGCGGGTGACGCGTTGAACCACGAACGGCTGCGTTCCCTTGGTAACGTAAGTCTTACCGGGCATAAGCTCGTCGACCGTTACCCAGCCCTCTCGGACTGCGTCGGGTCCATGAGCAGCAACCTTCGTGTCGGCAAGTACGGAGGTTCGTAAATGATCTAGAAGGGGGGTGTGTTGTTGGAGCAGCGAGGCGAATATTTCGTCCTGCTGTAGGTTGTCGATCTTGGTGAGGAGATCGCGACGTGACTCAGGTGAAAATGATTGGGGATCGGTCGAGTGCCTACTTAGATCCGTAATGGTCTGCTCTCGTAAGAGCTGAGTTTGGTAAGCTCGAAAGAGGACATCAAAGCGGTCTCCTGCCAGAGCTTCGAGGGAGTCGCCCACGATCTCTGGCAGTTTGTTTCTCTCATGCCAGAGCTCGCGTATCTGTTCCTGAGAAGGATCTCCTCCATCCAGGAGTTGGTAGGCGCTTGCGACTAGGCGCTCTTCCTTAGCTCCCGCCGTGCTTGTGGTCGAGCCAGCCTCTGATGTTACAACCGCCACTGTATAGACCTCGAGAGAATACTTCAGTGAAGGGTTATGAGCCCCCCTCTCGACTGATGTGCTTGAAAAAGAGGCGTTTTTTGCGGGAGGTCTACGTAGGTTACCGATACCGACAGGAGCGAGCGTTCCCGACAATCGGGGTTTCCTCTACACCCGGAATTCTCAAGGAGCCCCCAGGGCGGGGCAACGCTTGTGTGATGGGCACAAGTCGTGTCGATGGCTGGTATTCTATACGGTGCGTGAGCCTCGATTCGCCTGTAAATAACATAGTCGTGCGATATCCACATTTTGGTTAGGTAGCGCGGGGGCGTGGAAAACGCGGAGTGCTCAAATAAAGACCAGCTACGGGAGCAACCGGATTTTTCAAGCTGCAATCGAGGTGCACCAGTGGGGTGCTTCGAGACTCTTCAAACGGGTCGCAAATAGACGCCCCAGGCTGTGTCCTCCGTGTCTTCCGCGCCTCCGCGTTAATTGACCAAAACGTCCGCGTATCGACCGACGCTTGAAAAGGAAGAGAACGTGTCGGTCGCGCTCCCAAGTGGGATAGTAAGAGCGTGCGCTTCTCAAGTCCCGTGATAGCGACTATGCTTCCATGGCATCCGATAGTAAGGTCGAACGGTACTATGAACAGAGACGATCCATTCAAAGCGGTCAGGAAAGAGTACACATCAGGTCAGCTCGACGAGGAGTCCGTCGATCAAGATCCCTTCAAACAGTTCAAGGTGTGGTTCGATGCCGTCATGTCATCCGATGTCGTCGAGCCGAATGCGTGCGCCCTGGCAACGACCGGTATCGACGCGCGCCCATCGGTACGGATGGTTCTGCTCAAAGGGATCGACGAGCGTGGGATGATCTTCTTCTCCAACTACTCGAGCACAAAGGGTCTCCAGATAGATTCAAATCCTCACGCAGCGATGCTCTTTTATTGGGCGCAGTTCGAGCGCCAGGTTCGTATCGAGGGGGAGGTAGAGAAACTCGACGAGGTGGCTTCGAATGCCTATTTTACCTCTCGACCACGCGATGCTCAGATCGGAGCGATCGTCTCTCGGCAAAGCAACCCGGTCGCTTCGCGAGCTATCATAAATGAAGCGATCGAAGATTTCTCGAACGCTCATCCAGAAGGATCCTTGCAGCGACCGTCGCACTGGGGAGGCTACCGAATCGTCGCCCGCAGCTTTGAATTTTGGCAGGGTCGAGAAAACAGACTCCACGATCGAGTGCGCTACATGAAGGAGGCGCAAGGGTGGCGTATCGAGAGGCTGTGGCCATAGTGAACAGCTCCTCCTCGAATGTACGGACCGTTCTCCTAGGAGGTGGCTACACGCTTCAGCGGCTGGCACAGCGCCTGTCTTCTGAGATGTTTGTCATAACTTCTCGCGAGAAAAGCCGATGTGATGCCTGGCGTAGTCATGGGTGGAATGCCTGCCAAGTATCCCTCGATGATCGTCAATCGTTAGATCGACTTTTCGATACCTACTCAAATATAGAGACTATCGTAGATAGCGTTCCTCCGCTCCACGGGGTGGATGATCCGAGTAGAGGAGTTCGTAATGTAGTAGCATCGCTAAGTGGTCACACTGTTCGACGTATCCTGTATCTCAGCACAACAGGAGTTTTTGGACGACGAGACGGTTCGATAGTAGACGAGGAGAGTGCGCCCGCTCCCTGGAATGCGCAGGGGGAAGCTCGGTGGCGGTCTGAGTGTGCCTATCGTGAGAGCGCGTGTGCGGTGACGGCTTTTCGCTTGCCGGCGATCTATGGCCCTGATCGCGGTGTGGCGGTCTCGTTGAGAAATGGAGCATATCGCATGATCGGCAGTGGAGAAATCTGGACCAACAGGATTCACGTTGAGGATCTCGTCACCGCGATCGAACTCGCGCTCGGGACGGCCCATTTACCTGAAGTTCTGTGCATCTCCGACGATCGACCCGCTCAGGCGAAGGAGGTGGTCGAATATGTGTGCACACGAGAGGGTCTTCCCTGGCCCACCTCCATAAGCGAAGAGGAAGCGTTGCGGATGGGAGCGTATACCATGCTCTCCAACCAGCGGGTACGTAACGATCGCATGAAGGCTGTTCTCGGTATCTCGCTCCGTTATCCCTCCTACAAAGAGGGTTTCGCTGTGACGTAGCGCGTGCGACACGGTCTCGCGCTCGGCAATAGCGCTTTGTCTAAGAATGCTTCTTCAGTAGTATAAAGAGTGGTCGAGTCAAAATAATTTCTTCGAGGATTCGCCGTGGTAGTGACAAGTTACGACCAGAAGCCGTACGTGACGGTAGCTCGCCCAGAGAGTCATCCGGAGCGTATCGCCGCACTCGCACGTTTGATGGATCTGCCGGCACCTGCTCCTGAGAACTGCTCTGTGCTCGAGCTCGGGTGTGGCACAGGAGGGAACATTATCCCCTGGGCAGCGAGGTATCCACACAGTCGTTTTGTCGGCATCGACATCGCCGAGGCTCATATCGACAGCGCGCAGAAAATCAAAGCAAAACTCGGACTGACGAATATCGAGTTTCTTGTTGGGGACATATCTGTCTGTGACATAGAGCCGGGCGCGTACGATTACATAGTGTGTCACGGAGTTTATTCCTGGGTCTCAGAGAGCGTACAGAGGCGGATTCTTGAAGTGTGTAAGGCTGGGCTCTCTCGGGGTGGTGTGGTGTTCTTGAGCTATAACGTCCTACCAGGTTGGCGTCAGCGGGGGTTGATCCGAGACATCATGATGTTCGGAGCTTCGCTCGAAGCTGGAGCCGATCCAGAGCGCAAATTGAAGAGCGCCGCAGAGTTTCTCGGTCTCGTTGCATCGAGTCGCAAGAAGAAAGATGACCTGTACGGACGATACCTCGAGGAGGCTATCTCCCGATTGCAAAACTCCGACCCTTCGTACCTTTTTCATGAATTTTTAGAGGAGAACAACTCTCCGTGCTCGTTTACCGATTTCATGCAAAGGGTGCAGCCGTTGGGATTGCAGTTTCTCGCGGAGGCGCGCCCTGCTTTTATGGCAGATGATGACCTCGGAGAAGAGGAGAAGCGTTTTCTGGAGACCCTCGGTAGCGACGTGATCAAGCGGGAACAGGCGCTCGATATCTTCCGCAACAGGATGCTACGAGAGACGTTGCTGTGTCACGACAACCACACGCTGAAACGCGATCTACGTGCGTCGGTGTTCCGGTCGCTTGTCTTTTCGACCGAGTACCGGCATATCGCTCAACCGACGGGCTCTGAAATACGGTTTCGAGAGCTATCCTCGGCTCGTGATCTATCGATGCCAGCGAGCAACGCGGCTGCGCTTTTGAGCTTGATCGGTGACCTGAGCCCATCAGGGTGTGAGTTCTCGCTACTCGCAGAGAGCGCCAGAGAGCGGAATGTACAGTGTGGTAGTGAGGCGGAGATGTTCGGCAACGTGGTGGGTCTGTGGAGAGCAGGGTTCGTTGAAGCATCCCTGTCCCGCTTTCCGACTGCACAGCAGCCCTCTGGAGTGGCGAAAACGACGCCGCTGGTACGGCTGCAGGTCGAATCGAGCGAGTCTGCAACTTCTCTGCGGCATCGACTCTACGTACTCTCGTCGTCTGAACGCTTGGTTCTCTCCATTAGCGATGGAACGAGAAGCTTCGACGAAGTTGTCGCTCAGGTAGATAAGATTGCACCTCGTACGGGAAGCGATGCTGTTCGAAGATTGCTTACGTTGGGTTTTTTTCAGTCGTAGCATTGCGCATCGGTCCCGAAAGATCTGTCGAAGGATCCTTTCGCGATCTCTTGAATTGCATGACTGACCCTATTCCCAAGGTAAGGAACGCCATAAAAGCCCACTCGTACACGTACCCAAGATGAATGTCTGGGGGTGGCGTCGTGTCATAGGTCGGTATCGGATACGCCAGGTCAGGCGAATCCATGCCGTAATTCTCGATATTTTTTTGGCCGGTGTATGCGAGCACGTCGTTACGGCCGCCAGCCCCTTCGCGCACAATCTTCGAAGGGAGAAGAGGATCATTTGGATCTTGCATTACTTCGAGGTAGATCGGCAGGACAGCGTACGGGAGTTGTTTCTGAATCTTCGGTATCGCTACACGTAACCACTGATCGACCCACGGCTTATCAGGACCAGCTTCTGGATCTTTTGGTGCAAAGAACTCGAAGAATTTCGGGGGCACCGATTCCTTGACCAATCCGTACAGTTCGACGTGAGTTGGCGTCTGATATTTGACGCGATCCTCGCGGCTCTCGCGCCCCCATGGTAGGAAGCCGCGATCGACGAGGACGTGCTCTGCGCGGCCGTCGATGCGGAGAGGGGTAATGACGTGGAAACCCTTACGTCCCTCGAGATTTCGATTGCGAAGTAAGAACTCATGCTCGAAGTCGTAGCGCCCAGAAACCTTCACCCGGCGAAAGTTGAGGGTGTTCCAGACATGGGTAGTATCGAGCAGATTAGAAAGTTCAATCGGCTCCAAGAGTAGTGTCTCATCCAATCTCTTGATGAGCTGTTGCTTGTCCAGGTGCCTGCCCCACTGCCAGAACGAGGCCCACACCATGCCGGCAGCGAGAATCAGAGTTGTGAGGGTTATTTTTGCCGAAAAACGAAAATTCACGACCGTATGGTAACCTGCCCAGGGCCCGACGAACCATAGATAGCCCTCGGATTAAGGATTCGAAGAGTGGGTTTCGGACATTTTAGAAGTGAAGTTCTCGGCAGACCCTACGAGGGGTGCGGTTCCATAAGGCGATAAAAAGATATACCATTGGGGGGCTTAGCGTGGCCGTACAAGATGCCCGTATCGGCAGCTACTAGGTAAGCCAACTCGTTGCATTGCCTGTGCTAACTACCTTAAAGCATTGGCTTATGGCTTTGCTTTCGGAGTTTTTGGGGTTTTGAGGTAGAAGTATATGGGGTTGATCTCGAAGCCTTGAGATGCTGTACCCCTTCGAACGCTGAGGGCATTTACCCTGTGGAGAGCTCAGGCATGTACATAGTAGGAGCAGGCGCTGCATATCCAGATACCGAACTCACCGATGAGTTCCTGCAGTCGCTTGGCCTTGGTTTGACCGAGCACGAGCGATCCGTGCTTTCGAGGCTCGGTGTCCACTCTCGTCGTACGACTCTACCGCTCGAATACATCCTTTCGACCAAGAACGCAGATGTGCTGGAAGCTCGCACGCGGGCGACTTTATCGCCGACCGAACTCGGGGTTCGCGCTGCTCGCCAAGCATTGGATCGCGCAGGTATTACCATGGAGCAGGTTGGTTTGGTGATTGCGGATACCGCCACCCCTTACCAGACCTGTCCTGCCGAGGCACACCGCATCGCCGGAGCACTCGGAGTGAAGATAGCTTCCTACGACATCGTAGGCGGTTCGGGAGCTATCCCCCTCTATATCGAGATGTTGTCCACGTGGAAGCCCGAGCGTATCCCGGATTACGTGTTGTGTGTTTCTACGAATACTCCTTCGCAGCAGGTGTCGTTCGCTGGCTCCTCGTTGCCCGCATACGTATATGGCGATGCAGCCTCTGCGGTTGTGCTCTCCTCGCGCCACACTGGCAAGCTTCGAGTGGTCGACTCCTACCTGCGTAAGCAGAGTGCTTACAAACCTGTTGTGTCTGTGAATCGCCACATCACCTTCGCCGCTGAGCATCTTCTTCCGCAAGAAGAGGTGTTGACCTTAATTGAGCAGGGTTTCAAGCGGCTTTCGGAGAAGTTCGGTCTAGCGATGGGCGAGCTCGTATTCGTGGGGCCTCAATTGTTCTGCGGAGATATCGCTCGTTGTGCGGCGAGTCTCGGGATCTCGCCGGACAGATTGACCCTGGATACGCTCGATAAAGGATATGCTCTCGGAGCGTCAACAGGTGCTGCGCTCGCGTCTCGATGGGATCAGATCGCGGTGGGTCAGCAGGTGGTGGTTATCCATGCCGGTGATGGACTGTGGAGCGGTAGTATCTTATTGGCATCGGAGTAGGTGGGGTTGGAGACATGCTTCACATTTTAGGCATGGGAACATGCCACGCAGATACGGTGATAACCAACAAGTTCCTCGAAGATCTTGATGTGGGAACTAATGCCCAGTGGATCGAGGAGAAGATCGGCATTCTCGAACGTGTCAGCACGCTTCCGCTCGACTACATCAGAACCACCCGCAACCAAGATCCTCGGATGGCTCTTGATCTCGCCTCGATGACTCCTACTGACATGGGTGTGAAAGCGGCGGAAGCGGCTCTCAAGCAGGTCGGTATTTCGGCAAACGATATCGGAATGATTATCGTAAACAGCTGCGCGCCATCCCAGACCATTCCTGGGGAAGCAGTGCGGATCGCTGAGCGCTTGGGTGCCTCGGCAGTTGCATTCGATGTGGTGACGGCATGTCCGGCATTTGCCCTTCACATCGATTTTCTTCGAAATTATGACGAGAGCGAGCTGCCAGAGTTCGTGTTGTGCATCTCTACGGCCGCTCTGACGCAACATGTTAACTACAACGACAGGTCGGATGGGGCTATTTGGGGAGATGCGGCCGCCGCGTGGATCGTTTCACCTGTGAACAAAGGAAAGCTAGAGGTCCTTAACTCCTCTTTCACTGCCGATCCCACTCGTTGTGGGGCGGTTGTGGTCGACACGTTCGGGTTCTTCAAACAGGATGGACGAGCAGTACGCGATTTCTCCGTGCGTCAGACAGTTCGTTTGATCAAGGCTATAGAGGATAGTTTTTCCATCGACTGGAATCGTGACGTGTTCATCGGTCATCAAGCCAATCGCACCATGCTCGAACAGGTCACAAACAATCGCGAGATACCGCCGAGCAACCATTGGCACAACGTGACCTATCTGGGGAATCAGGCGGGAGCCGGCTCTGCCGCTACGTTGTGTGCACATTGGGATAAGATCGTTCCCGGACAACATATCGTCGTGGCTGTTGTAGGAGCCGGGCTCAGCTGGGGCTCGATCTTGATGCGGGCGAATTAATATCGTCCACGCGGCACATTTTCAGCATTCGGCTATGAAAGTGCAGAGTTACTTTTCGAAGCTGATAGGGCTTTTCTTTGGTCGTACAAAAGCACGCCCACTAATACCCATACGAGCAGCATAACTTCGCTGTCGCCTACGTTGTATTCGACCAGGCCCGCAGTTTGCCAGGAGATGATTGCACATCCGATCGCCACGTATGCGGCATCGAGAGGCTTAGCGAAGCTACGTCGGACGACGGCGCAGATGAACCACACGAAGAGGGCGCAGGCAAGCCATCCGTTTTCAGCGGTGATATTCAGTATGTTGTTGTGAAAATGTCGAAGCTCTGGTGGAATCTCCGGGGCGAATTTGCGCAGGGTGTCACTATTGTGAAAGCCTATGCCGAGAGGAAATTGCGCTATCAGCTCTGCCCCGATGCGCCAGATCGTGCTTCGTCCACCCATAATAGTGAAGTGTTGGTAAGAAGCCGCGAGTCGCTCTGCTACAGGAGCGATGCCGATGGCAGCTACGGTCGAGACAGACAGAACCAGAGCCGCAACACGTGGGGCAAACACGACGAAGAAGAGCGTGGAGCCGACCAGGACACCTAGCCAAGGTCCTCTCTTCAGATTCACTAGCAGGGCTGCGATCAGCAGCGGTAATTGGAGCGTAAGCAGAAGGGCATATCGACCAGATGTGAGGCCATCTCTCACCGCTTTCATGACTGTCGGCAGGATGACGACAATCGCGCAGGCCACGAGGCAGAGTGTTGCAAGTAAAGATATCTGCATGTGTGCTCTGAACCCAAACGACGTAAATGCGAGCGTGGCCAGCAGGCTGCCAGCCAAAAGTCGCCTGCGATCGCTCGTACCTAGGCGTCCCAGCACGGCTGAGTGCATGCGCCACAAGATTCCGAGAGAGACCAGTAGCGTGAGCGCCAATTGGCCAGACTCAGATACTTTGCCGATAAACAAGCTGGGGAGTGTCTCTGGAAAGGCGGCATCGAGTACCGAGTGTAGCGCAGCAAGTGCTTGTCCAGCGAGTAGAGCAGAGAGAACTGGTACCAGCTCGCCGTACCTCGAAAAAACCAGCACTGTAGCTGAAAAGAAGAAAAGCGAGATGAGAAGATTCAAACTCCTGAGGGGATTAATCCCAAATAGCGACGAGAGAGCGACGCTCGAGAGAAAAAATACGAGCGGAACAATCACTCGCTTCTCGTCGAGGGGGAGGCTGCTCAGATTAAAGCTTTTACGCTCTGTGAACGCCCAGAGCAAAATGAGGGGAATGAGCGCTATGTATGTGAGGGAGAGCTTTAGCGGAATGAGAAATGCAATGAGCACACATCCTGCTCGGAGGATCGCTTCTCGAGAGTAGCGATCCTCACGAGCGGGGAGGTCCTTCATATGCGTCAACGGTACAGCTCTAGTAGGGGCGATGTTTTCGCTCATGTGCGAGTGCGCTCCAGCTCTACTGAGCTGGCTCGGCCATCGTCATTTTAGGCTCTTCTTCGCCCTCGTCTTCTTGACCGAATTGCTCGTTAGCTTGATTGAACTCATCGCTTATCTGTTTTGCGAAATCGATGACGTTTTGCTGTTTCGAATTTTCGATCTTCTGCTTGAGGTACTCCTCCATGCCATCTTCGAAGTTCACGTGATCGATGGCATCTTTGAGCAACTTCTTGTCGGCTTCGGGATCCTTGGAGTTCTCGAGTTCGTCAAAAACGATGCGAAGGCCCTCCATACCGCCGTTTAGGAGCGCTTTCACCCCGAGGTGAGAGTACTCGTCCCTCTTTTGAACCATTTCGTGCAAAAGTGGCATGGCGTCTTCGGTCGGTATCAGCTCGCCGATGCCGATGCCAACACCGTAATAGCCGTCGGGATCTCCTCGCTCTATCGTGTTCTTGATGAGCATCTCTACAGCGAGCCTATCTCCTTGGTTTGTCACTGCCGCAACGGAGGCTTCCCGGAGAGATTCGTTGGTAGCTGACATCTGATCGGCCAGGTAGCGTGTGATGTCCTCTTTTCCGACCGTCAATTCCAAGGCTGAAGCATACACATCAGCCTCGTCGGCAGATTTGGCATTCTTGATGGCGTCCGTGAGGGTTTCGACGTTCTCGAGGCGACCGCTTATCGCCAAGATCTCCGCCAGATAGCTCTTCTGATCTTGAGGGGTATTTGGATTAGTCGCCATATCACGTACGGAGTTGTAGAACTCGGGGCACCACGTGCAGTCATCTCCTGGTTGGGTAAACTGTTCGAGGATTGAATCATCGTACTCCTTCGCTCCTTTCAGGACCGCAGCTAAGGCAGCTTCAGCCGACTCGAAGGATTCGCTAGCAGGTTTCAGTTCGACCTCTTGCTCTAAGTCTTCGGCACTCTTGGGCAGTACCAAAGGAACGACGCTTCCTGCGTTCACACCAGCTGGATCAACAGGCTTGAGCGCCAGAGTGCCTTGCTGCGCAGAATTGTCAGGGGTCGGCGTCACGTTGGCGACTGAGACTGAGCTTGCAGGACCTCTTCGCTCGGAGGCGAAGAGCCACAGGCCACCTACTACGATTGCGATGATGAGAAGGGGTATGAGCTTCTTCATTAGAAACTATCCTATGACAAACAGACGAACGTCTGAAAATATGAGCTTAGACGCTGGACAGCCCAGAGTATTTGAATCAGATGGGGGTATTTCTTACCCATAAAGTTCAATACCTTACTGCATGGTACCTATATAGTGAATAAGTGAAGGGAGGGAAAGGTGGAAGCCCCGAAGGGGTGATCTCCCTGATAACGATTGCCCCTCTGTTTTTTGAAATGTAGGTAAGAGCGAGGAAGCGGAGCTCGTACTTGGGGCTTTCCTTTCGGTATGCGCTCCCGATTAACACTGCTCTCGGGTTAAAGAAGGACTCTTTGCCCTGTAGACAGTGGCCCAAGCGTCGTGGTAGATATTTGATATGACTAGTGATTTTGAAAAGAAACTTCTGGCAGGAGCCGCCTATAAGATCTTCTTCGAGGAGCTCCAAAAACACATCACGGCAACAGCAACCCTCTTTGATTCTACAGAGTGGAATCCTGAGCAGTTGAAGGAGGCCGTCGGAAGGTTTCACACGATTCGTGGTAGCGCCGGTTTCTTCAAGTTCACGACCCTCGCAAGCAGTGCAGGCGAGCTCGAGGTGACGTTACAGCAGGCGACTGCCGCCGACCTCGCAGCTCAGATCGACCGCCTGAGAGGGCTGTACAAGCAATTGAGCGATGCCGCTGCTGCGATACCCGCTCCACAGCAGAGCTGATATGACCCTTCCCCCCGACAGGTTTCTCAGACGACTCAAAGAAAAAATAATCATCGCTGACGGTGCGATGGGGACGATGATCCAAGCTGCGAATCCGTCACCGGATGATTTCGGGGGCTTGGATGGGTGCAACGAGTATCTAATCTGCACACGACCAGAGATAATCAAGAACATTTATTCCGCATATCTCGATGCTGGAGCCGACGTAATCGAAACGAACACCTTCGGCTCGTCGAAGCTGGTGCTTGCCGAGTACGATGTCGGTGAGCGCGCGCATGAGATCTCGAAATTGAACGCGCAGGCTGCGCGAGTCTTGGCCGATGAGTTCGCATCCAAGGCGTGGCCCCGCTTCGTTGCTGGTTCCGTTGGCCCTGGCACAAAACTTCCGACCCTTGGACATATCACTTTTGACGAGATGTTCGAGTCGTATCTTCCTCAGATGATCGGCTTGATAGAGGGAGGAATAGATTTTTTCCAGATTGAAACCTGTCAGGACCTGTTGCAGGTCAAATGCGCGGTCGCCGCGGCCGTAGAGGCGATGCGCCGTTGCAACAAGAGAATTCCGATCTCGGTCACGGTGACAATCGAGACTACCGGAACGATGCTCGTCGGAAGCGAGGTTGCTGCAGCACTCGTAGTGCTGGAGAGTCTGCCTGTCGACATGATCGGATTCAACTGCGCCACCGGCCCGGACATGATGCAGGAGAATGTGCGGTATCTCTGCTCCAGCGGTCGAGTTCCGGTTGCGGTTATTCCGAACGCCGGACTCCCGCGTAACGATGGTGGCCGTGCGGTGTACGATCTCAATCCAGAGATGCTGGCGGATTATCACGAAGTATTCGTGAAAGACTTCGGTGCAGCGATGGTGGGTGGTTGTTGCGGTACGACCCCTGCGCACATCCGTGAGCTCTTTAGGCGCGTGGGGAGCCTGGCTCCAAAGCCAATGCGTGGTTTTCTAGAGCCGCACGTAACCTCAAATTATACAGCGGTTCAGCTCGATCAGCCGGGCACATCGCCTCTCATCATCGGAGAGCGATGTAATGCCAACGGCTCCAAGCAATTTCGCGAATATCTCCTAGCTGAGAATTGGGAAGCGATTGTGGAGATGGCGCGTAAAGAGGTCGAGGAGGGAGCGCATGTTCTCGACGTGTGTACAGCGTACGTCGGACGCAACGAACTACGGGACATGACAGAGATAGTGTCGCGCTTCGTAGGGCAGGTTACCGCTCCTCTCATGATCGACTCGACGCAGCTCGACGTTCTCGAGGCAGCGCTCAAGTTGATCGGTGGTCGCGCGATCATCAACTCGATTAACCTCGAAGATGGGGAAGAGAAATTCGACAAGATCTGCGAGCTTGCTGCTCGTTTCGGAGCTGCCCTCATAGCCCTCACCATCGACGAGGAGGGAATGGCAAAGACAGCGGATCGGAAGCTGGCTGTTGCCGAACGGATATACAAATTGTGTACGGAGCGTCACGGCATTCCTCCAGAGGCCCTCATCTTCGACCCTCTGACCTTCACAATCGGATCAGGAGACGAGGACAGCCGCAAGGCTGGTGTCGAGACCCTCGAGGGAATCAAGCTCATAAAAGAGAAGCTTCCGAAAGTGCGTACCGTGCTCGGTCTCTCAAACATCTCCTTCGGATTGAAGCCTTATCCGAGGCAGATCTTGAATTCCGTTTTTCTCGCAGAGGCGATCAAGCACGGTCTCGATTCTAGCATAGTCCACCAAGGCAAGATCCTCCCGCTGCACAAGATCCCAGACGAGATCCTCACCATCTCCCTCGACCTTATCTATGACAGACGTTCAGAGGGGTACGACCCCCTGTTCTTGTTCATGGAGAAGCTTCAAGGCGCCGTAGCAGAGCGTAGTGATGAATCAACCGCCGACAGCCCGATAGAAGAGCGGCTCAAAAAGGCTATTATAGACGGGCGAAAGCAGGGTATCGAGGCGCTCCTCGACAAAGCCTTGGAGAGCTATCAGCCTCTCGATATCGTCAATACTATTCTCCTGGAAGGCATGAAGGTTGTCGGCGATCTCTTCGGCTCTGGAGAGATGCAGCTTCCGTTCGTACTTCAGTCGGCAGAAACTATGAAGAAAGCTGTCGCACACCTCGAGCAGTTTATGGACAAGCTCGGTGGTCCTTCGAAGGGGTGCATGGTGATAGCGACCGTGAAAGGAGACGTCCACGATATCGGGAAGAATCTTGTCGATATCATTCTCAGCAACAACGGGTACAAAGTCGTAAATCTGGGGATCAAGCAACCGCTCGAATCGATACTCGCCGCGGCAGAAGAGCACAAACCGGATGCGATCGGGATGTCGGGCCTGCTGGTCAAATCTACCTTGGTGATGAAAGAGAACCTGGAGGAGATGAGCCGACGCGGTATCTCCACCCCTGTAGTCTGCGGCGGTGCGGCGCTCAATAGAGCGTATGTTGAAGTCGATCTCCGGCAAGCATACACGACCGGGAAGGTGTTTTACGGAGCGGACGCGTTCACCGGGCTCAAGATAATGGATGAGCTGACCGGACGAACCGAAGATCGGGTTCTCACATCGGAGAACGAAGGGCAACAGGAGCGTCGCGGAGAGATGCGCGCTGAGCGCGAGGCCCGTTTGGCAGGAAGGGTCGACGAGTATTTCGACACCGCCACACCGCGAGCCGAGTTCATTCCGAAGCCCCCGTTCTGGGGGGTTCGTTACGTAGATTCGAAGGAGCTCAATCTGAAGGAGCTGTTTACCTTCATCAACCGTAAGGCGTTGTATGCCAATCAGTGGATGTATCGGCGGGGTAATCGCTCGACGAAGGAGTACAAGGATTTCATCGCTAGTTATGTCGATCCTCTCTTCTACACTTGGTGTGAGAGGGCCGAGGAGCGAGGCTGGCTACAACCAAAGGTAGTGTACGGATACTTTCCTTGTAATAGCGATAAAAACGAATTGGTTGTGTACTCGCCGGACGATCATGCCAAAGAGTTCTGTCGAATACGTTTCCCGCGCCAAGTGAACGACAAGCGTCGATGTATCTCTGATTATTTTGCTCCGTTGTCGAGTGGAGTACGCGATGTCGTTGCCTTTCACGTCGTAACTTCTGGTGCGTTGGCTTCGGAGAAGTGCCAGGAGCTGTTCAAGGCCAACGAGTACACGGATTATCTGCATTTCTACGGACTGTCGGTCGAAACAGCAGAGGCGCTGGCAGAGTACTGGCATCGTCGCATTCGCCAGGAGCTCGGTATAGCGGGTGATGACGGTCCGACGATCGAAACGCTATTCCGTCAGACCTACAGGGGTGAACGGTACAGCTTCGGATACCCCGCGTGCCCAAATTTAGAGGACCAAACTCATATATTCGCGTTGCTCGATCCCGAGAAGATCGGCGTCTCTCTGAGCTCTGAGTATCAGCTCGTTCCGGAACAATCGACCTCGGCGATTATCGTTCACCATCCTGAGGCTTGTTACTTCTCGATCTGAGGAAGCATCGGTAATTGGTGTCTTGTACCTACGTTCTCGGCGATAAAGAGGATTTCAATAGTACGAGAGATCCTGGGAAGCGCGGGCGATGGGGCTTTTACATAGCTTGATGCAAACCTTCGATATTGACTAGCGAACTTCTAACCCGCTTGTAACCCGTTTCCGGTTCCGGAGAGGCTTCGTCCCGGGTACAGTTCTGCGCATTATGAGCGCAACAATATCTCTATTACCTCCTCCAAACTCCAACGACGATCTCTCTAGGAACTATTTTGGTCCCCGCACGGCACAGGAGAACGATAGTCAGCAGTCCGCTGATCTTGGATCGTTTCTGGCGAGTTTGTACCCCAGTGGAGTGTGGTACCCTGGACCTAACCGAATGATTCATTTCGGGCTCGGAGGTGTGTTCGATGAAGAAAATAAACCTCCTCTGGTAGTTGAGATATCTCCCGCGATTGGATGGGTAGCGGTTCTCGATGTAATGCCGTTTATGGTGTTAGACTCGAATATTGATGCGCGAGAATTGACCGGCCAGATGCTGAACCGAGTATCGGAGCTTTTATGCCTACACCGTGATAGCTCGGGAGAGAGTGGTGTTGAGCTAAGTCTTCCCAAGAGTCAAGTGCGACAAAAGCTAAACCTCGAGGCTGGTGTGAAGACTACGCTGAAGGATCTCGGCTTTGACCGTGATGCTGTCACCCACATGACGAGAGGGCTTCGTTTCGCCGAGTTCAGGACTCCTGAGGTTTTGCTGCTGTCTCTTCCTGCAACAGGCCGTGAGGCTGGTTCTAAATTGTCCGGACTTGTCGCCCCAGCAGCCGCATCAGTGGTTCCAGTCGTCATAGCCGATATCGAGCCGTATCAAAGCGGTATGGCTGGAGGATTCCAGATCTTCGTACAAGCGAAATTCGCAGCCGAGCGGGAGTATGTAATCCGATTAGTGTCGACGATGGAAGATGTCCTGCTCGAATACAACTATCGAGTTAGACACTCTGAGAGGGCGGGCGTTGAGTTTAAAGATACGCGGCGAAACACAAGGTCTGATTTCAAGCGTGAGGATAGAGCAGCAGTAATTCAGGAGCGGCAAGCACAACGCATCTCTGATGAAGAGGCGCGGGCGCTCGAAGCAGAGCTTCGGGCGAAAGGGCTCCTATTGTAACGCCTGGATTGGGCTTTCGCTAAGTATCGAGGGAAAAAGGAGTGAAGTTCGTATCCTTGTCGAAGTAGTCCTCGTTCTCCGCGCGCTTTAGAAAGTTTACGATGATGTAGGTGAGGGGAGTATTCACGACCTCCCATAGCACCTTCAAGGTATAGTTGGCGATCATCACCTGGATAATTTGCGAAGTCTCCCATACTCCGTAAAACGCTAGAGGATAAAAAATGATCGAATCCGCTGCTTCGCCTACGATGGTCGAGCCGATAGTGCGGGACCAGAGAGCCTTTCCCCTTGTCCATACCTTCATCTTTGCAAGGGTATACGAGTTGCAAAATTCCCCGCAGAAAAATGCCAAGAGCGACGCGCCAGCTATGCGCGGCACTTCGCCAAAGATTGCTTCGATGGCCGATTGGTTCTTAGAGTGGAGCATAGATGCCTTCATTGCTTCTGTCGCGCTGTACCTGGTTTTCGTCGCCGCCCTGTTCAGCTAACGCGTCGTGGCAGTCTTCGCATCCCGGATCTTCGTTTTTGGCGGGTTCATCAGTTACCCCCTTTACCTGATCCATCAGAACGCTTCGGTAGCGCTTACCATAAGGCTCCATAGCTATGCGCCGAGTATTCCGGGAATGCTGACCCCACTGCCTCCGATGATCCTCATGGTGGCGCTGGCATACGTCATCGCAAAGTATGGAGAGCCCGCGATACGGGGTTGGTTGCCAGCCAAGCCGGCTAGCATGAGTAATTTTGAAAGTTGCGACTAGTTGGAATGCTGCATAACCACGAGATGACAAGCGTCGGGCGCACGTGTCTCCCCTAGCCTCACGGTGGAGAATCCCTGTAGCCAGGGAATTTGGACATGCTCTACAATTGGAGGGAATGTCGTTTATTCATTGGAGGTGTTACTGATATGCAAATCGCTGGGCGCAAGTGTTTCCCCTCGCCTTAAAGTGGAGAATCCCTGTAGTCAGGGGATTTACACATGTTCTAGACTTCTGGGGGATTTCATTTATTCATCGGAGGTGTCGCTGACGTGCACTTAATTCATCGAAAGACATGCCGGGTCTGTGGCTCATCAGCTCTTAGCAAGGTGATCGACATGGGGGTACAGAAACTCCAAGGGAGTTTTTTCAAGCCCCCATCCTCGATGTTTGCAGAGAGGGCTATTCCGCTATCCCTTGTGCGTTGTGACCCCTCGCGCGACGAGAAGGCGTGTGGGTTGCTACAGGTCGAGCACTCCGTCCCCCCAGAGCTGTTGTACAGATTGTATTGGTATCGCTCGGGAACCAACCGAACCATGCAGGGTCATCTGCGTGGGATCGTCGAGGAAGCATGTGAACTGCGAGGTGGACACTGCAAAACGGCTCTCGATATCGGTTGCAATGACGGCACCCTCCTGTCCTTTTATCCTGGAGACACAGAATGCGTAGGGATTGATCCGTCGAATAGCTTGCCGGCATCGACCGATCGGGTGCAGTACGTGCGGGATTTCTTCCCGTCGGTTGAGCTGCGAAACGCCTTAGGCCCCAAGAAGTTCGAGGTGATCACCTCGGTGGCGATGTTCTACGACCTGGAGGATCCACTTACCTTTACCAATGAGGTAAGGCATTTTCTTGCTCCTGACGGAATATGGGTAGTCGAAGTGTCCTATATGCCGCAGATGTTGAAACAAGGCTCTTACGATAGTATCTGCCACGAGCACTTGGAGTATTACAGCCTCTCGACCCTGGAGAACCTTTTCGAACGAGCCGAGTTGAAGCTAGTCAGGGCTGACTTCAATGGAATGAACGGCGGAAGTATCAGATGTTTTGTTACTCATCAGAATTGCTTCGAATACAAGTCTGACGAGGATCTAATGAAGTTGCGAGAGATCCGAGTGGCAGAGTTCGATATGGAGCTGGATTTGGACCGTCCTTACCGATTGTTTCAGGATGGAATAGAACGGCATCGAGTTGAGCTCACGCGAGTACTGAGAGATCTGCGGCTGGCTGGAAAGAGTATTCACATTTACGGCGCATCGACCAAGGGTAATACGATCCTACAATGGTGCGGAATTGACAGCAGGCTCGTCGATTGTGCGTCGGAGAGAAATCCAGACAAGTGGGGAACTGTGACCCCTGGTACCGAGATTCCAATCGTCAGTGAAGAGGAGTCGCGCGCTCGCAACCCCGATTGCTATCTAGTCCTTCCCTGGCACTTCCAAGAGGAGTTCCTCCAACGGGAGGAGGCTATGCTGCGGCGCGGTACGAGATTTATCTTCCCACTGCCGGAGGTTCGAGTTGTTGGCGGATAAGGAAGCGCAAGAAGAAAGCCGGGCCAGTGTGACAGCGGTTCGCTCGCCTTCGAAGCGGCCCTTATGGCTCTCTTGGGCGTTTCATGTGCGTAAAGCACTCTTGTGGGTTCATCTGGGCTACCTCCGGCTTAATCATTTTTTTTCTGCAATATCGAGGAGACCTCGCTACTACGCAGAGTTTAGCAGCGACCGCTTTCTCAGGGAGAAATTCTTTCCGGATTTTTCCTATCATGGAACTCTCGTCGAGGTCGGCTGCGCAACTCCACGCCTTCTCAGTTTCAGCCAACATTTTCGGGAAAATGGATGGCGTTGCATAGGAATTGAGCCCAACCCGCAGTTCGCGGAGCTACACAGGCAGGCTGGCAATGAAATATACCAGGCGGCCGCTGCAGATTTCGAAGCCGACGACGTCCCGTTCAAAATAGTAGAAGAGTGCTCAAATTATTCAAATAGTGCGTTGTCTGCTCATTCTTTTTCCGCGCTCTCGATACGCGAGGATTTTGCACGGTATCGGGGTGGCTACGTCAATACTCTTAACCACAGAGAGATATTTGTGGCAGTGAGAAAACTCGACACTCTGTTGGCGGATGCTCGTCCTTCAGTTGCGTCCGTAGACGTGGTTTGTATCGACGTCGAGGGCTACGAATTAGATGTAATGGCAGGCTTCTCTCCTGACCGATTCGGAACCAAGGTAGTGGTGCTGGAAAATCTCTTTCACAAACCTGAATACGAAAAATACATGCAGGACCGGGGTTTTGAGCTGGTGCATAAAATGAGCTACAATTATTTTTTCGCGAGGCGAGATGCTAATTTTTGCTCCAAAGACGGGTAAAGCGGGGTTGCTTATCCCGAAGTTCTTCGGTAGCCCCCAATAAAGAGGCTTAAAGAGATGCAGTACCCCTGTGCTGCGGCAAGAACTCTTCTTTCGAGCTAGCTGCTCGCCAACGTGGGTTTGCCGCTCTTCCTTAGCGAATTCCCTGACTGAGCGGGTTGTCCTTCGTTTCGATAGCTTGGCTTTTGCCAGCAGTAACAAGCACCTGAGTGTACAGGTCCCCAATGCCCAGCTTGAACTCTTGCAGTGTAAATCCCGCCTCTGAAAGGATCTCTCTGGTGGTCTCGCGGCTTTGAATGCGGGAGCATTCTGCCGGAAATAAGGACTCGGATTTCTTGCCCGTAAAAACTCTGAGCACAGCAGATGCGACCTTGAGTATCATCACACTCGTGCCGCGCTCAGGGGGCCACCACAGCAGTATCTTACCTTCGGGTGTCAGGACGCGATGAAACTCTCGCAAGGCAGCGACGATCTCCTGACGTGGAAAATGCTCCATCACTCCTAGGTTGTAGACCCCTTGAAAAGATGAATCAGGAAAGGGAAGCTCGAAGATAGACCCTATCTTTGCCTCGGAGATCTCGCCGTTTGTCGCCACATAAAGCTCTATAGCCCTAGCCGAGTGATCGAGCCCGACGATCTGAAATCGAGACATGAGCCGCGAGTCCACCTGTCCCGTCCCACAGCCGGCGTGAAGGAGTCGCGAGCCGGGTGGAAAATTGGCCCGCATGGAGCGTTCGAATGCAGGGCGAATGACGAGCCGTCGATAGAAGCTCGCCAATACGTCGTAGACGAGTTGTGAAAAACAGAGACGGCATCCCCAGTATCTATCCCACGTTGCTGCGTCTGCTGAGTCGGTCTCTGGTAGGCCGCGTCCGGTCAGGTCCACCAACCGAATACGTTCCGGCAGTAGATGGCGAATGACGAAGTACTGAAGCAACAGGCTCACGCTGTGTCGCAAATCTGAGAATCGGAGCTTCGAATGGCCGGTAATCCGGCCGGGCAAGATAATCGGTATCTGCCGAACTGCAAACCCATTGGAAGCGATCAGGAAGAGACTTTCGAAGAGAAATGCGTAGCCATTCGATTGCGCGAGCTCGAACACCCTCCTAGGAATTCGCGCCGTGCGATATACGCGTAGCGCTCCGGTAGCATCGTATGGGATACCCAAACAGAGCCGAGTGAGGAGATGTCCCAAGTGTGTAAGGAGCAACCTCCACAAGCTCCATCCTGGGAGCCCCCCGCTGGTTTGGAAACGTGATCCTATTACGACATCGCCCTCCGGCTGGCTCAAGAAGCGTTTGAGATCGGATGGCGCATGCGTCAGATCCGCGTCCATCGTTGCGATCTCGCTATAGCCCTCTTTATAGCCCAGTAATATCCCATCTCTCTGCGCGCTACCGATCCCTGATTTGGCGGGCCTACTCAGAAGGCGAATGAAGGGATACTGCTCTGCTATTCTGGCAATAATACCTGCTGTGCCATCCGGCGAGGAGTCATCCACGAAGAGGATATCTGCCTCGAGGTTCGCCTCTACTAGACGACTAACGAGCGATTCGATGTTCTGGGCTTCGTTGTATGTCGGAATGACAACTAGCCGGTTATGCATTTTCCCCATCATCATACAGACGTTGAGATTATCGTACAAAACAAGGTGTACGAAACAGTCATTTTGTTTAAACTTGCCATTTTTGAGGCTAGAGACTCTCAGGAGTCAAAGGAAAATTTCCTTGTATGAATTCGGCTGTTCGAACTCAATCTAAAGAGACGATAAAAAAACGTCTGTTGTATAGCCTGTCATGGGCCGTGCTGGCGATCGCGCTCCTATGCCGCTCCTTTATCACTAGAGATGTCAGAGAACCGTTCGCCGAGGACGGATCCGACCTTATACTGGGTGCGTTGTCTTCGCCTTGGAAGCTCTTCGCTCCAGTAGTCGATGCGATTTTCATCGCGCCTCGTTTTCTTGCCTCGTTGGCAACGGCGACGAGCCTTTTGCATGCCCCTTTTTTGCTGGCTACTGTTTCCATCGCAATCCTCGCCCTGGTGGCCCTTTATTGTACTCGGAGTTCTTTGTCCTCGATAGCTCCCATGCTGCTCCACCGCTGCCTGACCGCTCTCGTTATTGTCGGCGGCATCGGTGCGATAGAAGTTGCCGGATTTGCGATGTGTATTCCCTACGTTTTGACCCTACTGTTGGTGATACTCGCTAGTGAGGAGCCTCGCTGGAGGGCTCGCTGGCTTGTCCCCGCGGTGCTCATTTTCTCGTTCTCTACGAACTTTTCATTTATTGCCGCGCCGCTGTTCTTTCTCAGGGGAGTCAACTCACGAGATCGTTGGTTGATAGTATGTGGCATTCTGACATTGATTCCCCTACCTGTTAACATTTCCCTCGCGGCTCTCAGTGATTCACCGTATTCAGTGGCCCAATTCGACCAGCTGGGAACATCTGTGGTAGCGACGGTTGATCGGGCGATTTTTTACCTATTTGCGGTACCCCTCGCTGGTGGTCTTTTGAGTGGCGTGAGCGACTGGGTACGGATGCCAGTTCTATGTGCCTCGATGCTAGTGTATTTGATACTATGGTTCAAAGGCAGCCGGCAGGCGAGGATGCTATCAACGGGCTTCGCGGCGGCTGCTTTGCTCTACATATCGGCTCATGCCGTTGGCCGGTCATATCCGATGAGCGGCTCAATTCTCGATTTTAAGCTGACTGCTCAGCGATTCGCATTCCTCCTCGTTCCTTGCGTCTTTATGGCATGGTCTGTACTTATATTTGACCAGCAGTGGCTCTCTGCAAGAGCTAAGAATCTGGCTTTTTTCCTGATGGTGTTCGCCCAACTCGCCACCTCCGCTATCGAAGCGAGCCATACCCCTGCTGCTCAGCAGTTCAAGTCTTGGGAACTATTCGTTTCACAACTCGAAGAGGCACGTAGATCTTTGCCGGGCACACCGATAAACAATGTCCCTTTGGCTCCTGCAAATGGAGGAAAACCGTGGGGACTCATACATTGTGATACATCTGACGACCGATCTATAAAGTGTTCGAACCAGGAGGGTAATCGAGACGGCATAGTATACGAGATCTCCCGTTTTGCTTCCAAGGCAGACTAAAACACTCACCAGTTCCAAGAGTACAACCGTAAGGGTCTCCTCAAAAACCGTGACGGTTTACTATATGCTATTATTATTGCGCGAGGACCTTGAAATGATAGCATCGAGTACTCTTACTTTGATGCCCGACAGTTACGTATCCAGGGAAAAGGGGGTAAAATTCGTATCCTTGTCGAAGTAGTCCTCGTTCTCTGCCCGCTTTAGAAAGTTTACGATGATGTAGGTGAGGGGAGTATTCACGACCTCCCATAGCACCTTCAAGGTATAGTTGGCGATCATTACCTGGATAATTTGCGAAGTCTCCCATACTCCGTAAAACGCTAGAGGATAAAAAATGATCGAATCCGCTGCTTCGCCTACGATGGTCGAGCCGATAGTGCGGGACCAGAGAG
>JBILEW010000005.1:0-86086 GCA_044351885.1 Bdellovibrionota bacterium | reverse complement strand
GAGTAGAAATGTCCGCGTTGGTAACTGCGCCGCTAGCCTACGTGGCGCCTGAACGTCGGGTCCTTAGGGCAGCGCCCTAAGTCGCCAATCCAAATCTTGGAGGAGCGAAGCGAGTTCAAGTTTGGATCGAAAAAAAATGGACGCGGGGGTGGGATTTGAACCCACGACCTCCAGGTTATGAGCCTGACGAGCTAACCGGGCTGCTCTACCCCGCACTAGAGAATCATGGCTTTTACGCGGTTGCGTTACTGCCAAGGAGTCGGACTATACATACCTATCCGGGGAAGCGCAAGCGCACCCGGCAGCAGGGCACTAAGGGTCTATTTTTATAGCCTATTCAGTCTCGACGCCGAACACGCCTCGGTTTCCGAGCCTCTCCTTGTGGCCGCCCTCTGCGATTAGCGCCAGCGCGCCCTCTCCTCGCACTCCCGCCTCTCGGCGACTCCTGTCCCTCTCCATCACGACTTGCAACCTTTGCTGGTCGAGCCCTCTTCTCCTTCTCTGGGGCCTCATCGGCTTTGTAGTTCATCACCTTGCGGCGAACCTGCTCGTACTCGTCTTGCGTGAGCGTTCGGACTTGGCCCACCTGCAAACGCCCGAGCTTGAAAGGACCGTAGACGGTTCTCTTGAGCTTCATCACCGGGTGTCCCAGCTTGTCGAAGATTCGGCGCACGATACGGTTGCGCCCCTCCCTGATCCGCACCTCAACCCAGGTCGAGTCACCTTCGGTGTGCATAATCTCAGCCGTCGCACGTATCATGCCGTCGCTTACCTTGATCCCTCGTGCCAACTTGTCGAGGAGACCTTGACCGATCGCGCCCTCGACTCGTGCCTCATATACTCGTTCGAATCCGAAGCGCGGATGCATCAAGCGCTCTGCAACTTCACCGTCGTTGGTGAGAACCATCAAACCGGTAGAATCCCAATCGAGACGACCGACCGGAAAATAAGAGGTTTGTTTCTTCGTGAGAAAATCTGCGATCGAGCGTCTGCCCTCCGGATCGCTGAGGGTCGAAACCACACCCCGCGGCTTATTGAGAAGCATGATCCCCTTTGGAGCAGCGTGGATCGGCTTACGGTTTACCTCGATGCGATCGTGGTCGGGATCGATCTTGCGACCGAGCTCCGTTACCACCTGTCCGTTGACACGCACGCGTCCTCGTACGATGAACTCTTCCATCTTGCGACGAGACCCGACACCGCACTCCGCTAAAAACTTCTGGAGACGAACTTCAGCCATAACCAATAACTATGAAATGTATGAACAATTAAGAAGCGACAGCGGTCGCATCCTCGGAGACGACCTCAGCGGCTTCAGCCGATCGGGGCTGCTCCGCGACTTCATCAAGGATCTCCTCCTCACCTGATTCCTGAGCCTCCCCCGGCTCCTTCGCGAGTGCCTTGAGATCGCGCAACGCCGGCAACTCCGCCAACCCACCGAGACCGAAGACCTGCAAGAACTCATCAGTCGTACCGTACAGAGCCGGCTGTCCGACCGAAGCTTGATAACCGAGTATCTTGATCAGTTTACGCTCCACGAGGGTCTTGATAGTAGGAGCAACATCAACTCCGCGAATTTTATCGATCTCACTCTTCACGACCGGTTGACGGTATGCGATCACCGAGAGCGTCTCAAGCGCTGCCTGAGAGAGACGTCGAGGCTTGACCGCCATCAAGGCTCGCACGAATGCAGCGTAGGCGGCTTTGGTACGGAGTTGCAGCTTCTCTGCAACAACTACCACCTCTATCCCACGATTTCCCTCCGAGCAGGACCTCTCCAAGCGCTCTACAATGGCGAGGAGTTCCGCCTTGGTGCATTGAAAGACCTCCTGCAGGCGATTGAGCCCGATCGGATCCCCGTGGGCCAAGAGCACTGCCTCGAGCAATCCAACCTGCTCGTCCTCAGTCAACTGCTTCACTGCCTCAGGCTGGCCCTGGCTCTGAGCCTCTGTGGTCTCGACATGCTCTGCATCAAGATCAACATCATCCTGAGCCGGAGCCCCCTCTGCTATCAGGGCTGAGGTATTCTCATCTGTCATACTACACCTCTAACGAAAATTCCTTGAACTAGCGAAACACACCTGACTACGCGGCAACTTCGGCCATCGCCTCGACTTCCATAGGCTCTGGCTGCTGATCTGCACCGTCAGAGAGCTTGATTGAGATCTCGGCCTTCGGCCCCTCTTGAAATACTCCGATCATTCGACGTCTGCAGAGCTCAAGTAGCGCGCAGAACACCCCGATCGCACTTGCTCGGTCTGGATGTTCGCCGAGCAGATCCGAGAAGCTCGCCGCACCACCGAACGATTTGAGGGAATCCACAACTCGCCTCATACGCTCCACTACGGAAACCGGGTCGATAGTAATCGAAAAAACCGACGCCTTCTCGCCCATTCGGGTCAGAACGGACTGGAACGCTTGAACGAGCAACTCCGACTGATGATCTGCGAGCGGGATGAGCTTGGGATCGATCTTGTTTCCCTTCGCGGGTGGCGCGAAGACATCAAGACCCAGATGCGGACGGCTGCCAAGATCCTGCGCGACTGCCCTGAAAGCCTCCAACTCCTTCAAACGCAACAGGAGCTCTTCGTGTGGATCGACGAGGTCTCCGTTTTCATCGGCCACGAGCTCGACCGGCTCATTCAGAATTACACTCGCTTTTACAGAGAGGAGGGTAGCTGCGATGACAAGGTACTCGGCAGCGACTTCGACATCGTAGTACCGCAGCCCTTTGATACACTCGAGATATTGAGCACACACCTCCGAGAGGGAGACCTTCTCGATCGGCAACTCGCGCTTCTTGACCAGATGGAGCAGGAGATCAAGAGGCCCATCGAAGAGCTCCAGCTTGACCTCAAAGAAACGGGAATAATTTTCTGCTTCTGCCATATTCACCAACCGTCACGAGCGAACTTTAAGCTACTTTAAGGAGTCCTGTTTGTCCATCCGTCTGTGTTGTCTGGACAACTCGCTTAGCATCACGGCGGTGGCCTGGGAGACGTTGAGCGACGATATCTCTCCCACCATCGGGATCATCACACGAAAATCCAACGACCTTTCAATGAGTTGCTGAATACCTTCCCCCTCTGAGCCCATGACAAGGACGCATTTTTCGGGGAATTCGAAGGAATCCAAACCAACTGCCTCCTCGGACAACAAGGCGCCAACCAACCAAGCACCCTCCTGCTTCATGAGCTCCAAGGTCCGATGCAGATTCGATACGGGGCACAGCGGAAGTATCTCGCTAGCTCCGACGCTGACCTTCGATACCACTGGCCCCATCGGAGCAGCACGGTTTTTCGACCATACAACCGCATCCACGCCAAAACACTCGGCAGCACGCAGCACAGCGCCGAAATTCTGCGGATCGACAACACCGTCGAGAGCGAGCACGCGCACGAATTTTTCGGATTTCACCAACTGCAGGAGATCGTCCACCTCAAGCACGCGACGGGGCGAAACGCGTGCGACCACCCCTTGATGAGAATCGGACCCCACAAGATCATCCAATTCGGCACGAGTTCGCTGCTGCAGTGGAACACCAAGCTCCTGAACCTGCTCGTAGATCGAACGGCGACGCGCACCACCCCGATTGACCTCGTCGTGCGTAGTAGCGAGGAACACCTCTTGAATCCGTTCGGGTGCGTGCTTCAGGATCTCCTGCACACAGTTGCGCCCCATCACGAACTCACCACCCTTTTTCACCCCAGCTTTCTGAGGCGTGATCGATCCCCTTCGACCTTCGGAATGACCGTGGTGTGGCGACGGCGCATGATGCCGTCGTGGATGGGAACTACTGCGGTGAGAACGTCTCGACATACCAGAAGACGCTACAGGGGGAGCGGCACAAAGTACAGCGTTAGGGCCCAAATACGGCCAACGCCGAGCCTCGCTAGTAGAACCGCTCGGCTACCCTGTAAGTATACGAAATTAGTAGCTAGTGCGGTCGCCGCACACCCTTTATACTAGGCATCGCTGGGTAGGGGGCTACTTGTCGAGCCCCTCGCCTCCAAAAAGTTCGCTTGGATAGCCCTCCCTGATATGGGCATCCTATTTGGTAATGGGAGAGTGACCAGCCTGACTAGGGAAAAACACGGATGGGCGACCGAATCCGCCTTATCGTTCCCTTGAGGGTCTTGGGTTTTACGTATCTGTACAGGAATCATGCTGCCCAAGGTTGCGTATATGGATTCTTTCAGCGGCAGGGACGACATCGTTACCGAAGGTTCCCAATCCCCGCAGATCATCATTTCGTGTCCGACCTGTTCCACCAGGTTCTCGGTTGACGCCGACGCCGTTTCTGCGATGGAAAACCCACGCTTTCACTGCTCTCGGTGTGATGCCATTTTCGGTCTCGCTCAGGCGAGACAACACGAGCACCAGAACGCCCCGGAAGTACGAAAACCGACCTCACAACCTGCCGAACCGAGGACTCGCGCACCATACGGCTCGACTCGCTCCGGCTCAGGAAGCTCAACCATTAAAGCCTCCGATTTCTCACTTGGCGGCAGCACTACAGCTCCATCCATGGAGCCTCAAAGCCCCGCTCGAAACAGCTCTCCCGCTCGCCACACTCACATCGAGCAAACACCCACACCCCCCAGCGGCGGATGGCAGCTTTTCGACTCGAACATTCCGAGTGCGGGGCGCACGGAAGGGCGTCAAGAGCAACAACCTCTCGTACACATGCAAGCACCCTTAAACGACTCTCCTCTCACCACCCCTGTCGAGACAGGGACGCCAGCGTCAGAGCAGCTAGAATTCGCGTCGAACGAGGATCTCGAGATGCACTATTCTCGCTCTGAGGAGCGAGACGAGACCTCCGACTCAGCGAGCATCTTCGAAAGGCTCTTTGGCTCCTTCGCTCCGCGGTCTCAAGGGCTCATTTTCATGACCACCCCGCTGGTAGCTGCCTTCGCTTTATTGGTAGTGCTCTCCTACTCTTCACGAATCAGTCCCGTTACCATCGGTGAGACTGCCAGGTCCATCGCTCCGTCGTTTCTGACGCGCTCTGTGCCCAAACTGCCGCCATCGGGGGTCAGCGTCAAAGGTTTGAAGCTGATCTACGTCAAATTACAAACCAAAGAGATCGTACCGGTCATCTCGGGAACCGTGGCCAACACCACATCAGAAACTGTCGATGGTATTACCCTCGAGGGCATTGGCTTCAACGAACGAGGTGAAGTCTTATTGAGCTCACAGGCCCCGCTCCGCTCTGCTCTCTCGAGGGAGAAGGTATCCGATCTATCGCTTGAGACCGTCGTAAAGTTTCAAAGCTCTCTCAGTGCGCGCAAGGCATCGATTGCCCCGAAGGAGGAGGTGCAATTCACGCTAGCTCTGATTGGAAGGAAGGCCACCGACAGAGCTATCGAAGATGTGGACTTAGGCGCGTTGAAGTACTTCTCTGCTCGGGTCTTTTCGGTGAGATAAGAAGACCTCAGCGATTCTCTTCTTTGGGAGCAGCAGAGGTCTCATTGTTCTTCGGTGATGGCGTAACGTCGATCTCGTTTGTCTCCTTGTAGGAGCGCTTGAAGTTACTGATCGCCTTACCCAAACCAGACCCAAGCTCCGGCAATCTTTTGGTGCCGAACAGAAGCACAACCAATAACCCGACAACGGTCAACTCTACAGGGCTCAGCATGGACTAACTCCAGTTCAGGATAACGAGCGTACAATACTCCACGCGGTGCAGGATGGAAGGCTCAAGACTAATGAAAGCCTGGACTGTCACTCGGCCACCGCCTTTGATACGTTACGCCATCGGATGATTAGCGGCAAGTATAGCACACGGAGAAGCGATGAGGGGTTTGGAGTCTACCTCGTACTCTCTCTTTTTGCGCACATAATCCTGGCCATAGTTCTTCTATCTACCCGACCTTATGTCCTGGAGACCCCGACTGTCCTCGAGGTATCGATCGAACCGAGTAATGTTCTGAACCCGAAAGAGCAGATCGTCTCGGCTCCAGCTCAGCCCGCAAAAGAGCCTCCTCGTGATACCAACAAGATCTCCGATATCGATTCACAAGCGGTGATTGAACAGGTCAAACGAGGAAGCGAGGGTGGCCAGCGCGTGGCACCAGCACCTGAACAACTGCCCCAGGAGCCGCAACCGCAACAAGTGAGCTCACCTCGCGAGCCGAGCCCTTCGAACCCCAAGCCACCTTCACGCGTAACCTCCAAGGAGCCGAACAGGAACGCTCAAAATAAGGAACCTCAAAAGCAAGCCGAACCGAAGCAGCCCGCTGTCTCGAAGGTCTCTGAGAGCCACGAGCATGCGCTCAAGAGCCTGACCCTCGACGACTCCACCCTGACGCAGAAATTCGGGAAGAATCAATCTGAGCCATCTAAGCCACCGGCTCCCGGCCAGCAGTCGACGAGCAATCTGAGCCAGTACCGAGCTTTCTCGAGACCTCAGGGCTCGGGAGCCGCCTTTATCGGAAGCGCCGGCGTGAGCGACCACCTGCCAAGCCTCCCCGATGGCGACATCACCTTGCTGAACGCCAAAGCCAACACCTACGCTGGGTTCGTGCGTCGAGTAGCGGTGCAGGTCTTTGGACAGCTCAAATCCAAAGGCTGGGAACGGCTGAGCGCCGGAGAGCTGCGAGCCCTCTCGGACTTCACTACTGTCGAGGCGGTTCTCTCTCCCAAAGGCGACCTTATCAAGACCGTCATCATCGGCAGCTCTGGGAGCGTATCTTTCGACACCGTGGTGAACCAATCCGCAGCGTCTGGCGCGCGAGACCCGAACCCTCCACCAGGGGCTCGCGCAAGTGATGGCAACATTCACTTCATCTTCAAAGCGCGTAGCTGGTCGCAGGTGGCGGTCAGCCAACGAAGCGGACTCCCATCAGAACGGCGCTGGCTGCTTCTCGCTACCGGACTCGAGTAGCGGGTCGAGGGACCACCCGAGCATCTCGCAATAATTTCAATGGCCTATACATCACAGGCCAGCGCCAGCAGCGCCCTAATGGTTCAGGATCTGTTCAAGAACACGCCATTTTATCGAGGTTTTTCGGCGCATTAGATCACATCTCAGTGGAAAGAGCCCCATAACTCTGTATGATGGGATGGATTCGATTTTGCAATCATGAGTGAGCGAACGCCTCTAACAAAATTAGACCAACCAACGGAGGATCCGAAGCTCGACCTTTCGGACCTTACGGCGAACTCTAGGCCTATCCCAGTGGTCGTGGAACCATCTCGCTCTGTTGCAACGGAAACCGATCTATCGAAGATCTCGATTGCGACCTCAAGCGTACCACGGGTCAGTACTCGACCAGAGCGAAGAAAGGACCTCGAGGACCTCACCCGACCGAGGGAGCTGCGTCCAGCCCCTCAGAGGCCACGCATAGATCGATCACGGCACGGCATTCTCAGGAACCCCTACTTTCGATATCGAGGTGGGCCTGTAACGCGCTTTATCACGCTGCTGGCGAACCTCTTAAAGTTCCTCGAGCAGCTTATCCTGGGAAAATTCAGTGGTCCTAAGCTTCCCCCTCAACGACAGGCGAAGCCGATTGTTCCACCTCAACAACCGGGGACCGATCCTACGCGTCTAGCGGAGAAAGCGCGCAAGGAGGCCCGCGAACGTGCCGAGAAGGGTCGCCTCAGGATTCATCGTTCCTAGGTACCAGGCGCGTCATCTAACTCCACTGCGCGCTTCAACTCGAACAGGCTCAAATCGTGCACAGCCAAGAGCCAAAATCCGAGTCCGATGAACAACAGATACGAAAGCACGTGGATCACCAGCGAGTAGACCACAGCCGCTTCATAGGGATAGCCGAAGAGCCCAGTTGCGGCGACACAGCCTCCCTGAAAGACACCGATGAAACCAGGCACTGAAGGGATAGCGATAGCTAGAGCGACGAAGACTGCCACAGTAACCGCGAGCAACATCGATTGGTGATAGGGAAAGAGCTCTAACATTACGTAGAACTGCAAAAAGGTGGAGAACCACACGGTTGCGGTCAGCACTAGGATCGACACGATGCGGCTGGGCGTACGGATAACCGCGACGCCGTCGATCAGATCGAAGAGAAAGCTCTCGAAAGTCTGCGAAAAAGACCTCGGCAATAAGGCAACCCCCCGACTAACGAGCATTCTCAGGAAATCCGGCCACAACGCGCCGCACACCAAGAACAGCAACAAGCCGCCGGCGAGACCTCCGAGCGAATACGCACCAGCCGTCGCCCACGAAGGAAAATCATGGAGATGGGGGACTATCACGGCAAAGGAGACGAGTACTGCCGAGAGATCGAAAAAACGCTCAATGACTACCGATGCGAACGACGGTGCAAATCTGTAGTCCGACCAACGAGACAACACAAATGGCCGCACGAACTCTCCCAATCGCAGAGGCAGCAAGAACGAAGCAAGATTTCCCAGGATCAGCGCATCGAAGAGCTTTCTGAGCGAAACGGGCGCCCCGACCGGCTTAGGCAGGAGGAACCGCCACCTCAAAGACCGAACAATGTAGTGTAGAAAAAAGAGCCCTACAAAAGGAACTACAGGCCCCCACTTCATCACGCTGACATTCCGCTTCAAGGCCTCTATATCGAGATCCTTGAACACCATGTACAGCATGAGTCCACTGAAGAGACATCCTATCCCTATCTGGATCAGCTTCTTCGTTTTTTTTCGTGCGCGCGCGTCCTGTGACATTGCTCTATGCTGCTTTGTCTGCGGTGTGCAGCACTAGCCCCTTTTTCAGCGGACATACGATCTGGCAGTCCGGCACGTTACGCGCCTCACCATCGACCCAGCTTCCGAGCTCTTGCGAGATAATGTCCGTCATTGCGTCGAGCCACACGGGATGATCATTCAAACATGGGACCACCGCATACTTTTCACCGCCTGCCTCTTCGAACTGCTCCAGCCCTTCGTTCCCCAACTCGTCTAAGGTCTCCAGGCAGTCGGCTGTGAAGCCTGGTGCGACCACCGCGATTCGCTTGATGCCCGCATGGCCCAGAGCCTCGAAGGTTTCGTCAGTGTAAGGAGTGAGCCATGGGTCTCGCCCAAATCGAGACTGAAAGGTGTGAATGACTTTATCAGCTGGCATAGAGAGCTTCGGTAGGAGCGCTTCAGTCGTTTCCGTGCACTGACAACAATAGGGATCGCCCTTCGTGACGTACTTCTCGGGGATCCCGTGATACGAGAGCACCAGCCGCTGCGGTTCAAACGGCAAGGAGCTGACGTGCTCGTTGATCGTCTTGGCCAAGGCCTCGATGTATCGCGGATGTGCAAAGTACGGTTCAGCCACCCGAAGGGTCGGCACATTTCTGCGCCTGAGGAGGTGCGGGAATACGGCGTCATAGGTAGAAGCCGTCGTAGCTGCCGAGTACTGCGGGTACATCGGGAAAAGTAATATCTTGGAGCAGCCCTTAGCTATCAAACGGTCCAGCGCGCTCTCGATGCTTGGCTTACCGTAGCGCATTCCGAACTCGACCTCGACTCGCTTTCCTCGCGCCTGAAAACGTTCGGCAACACCCTTGGTTTGCGCCTTCGTGATCGTGAGGAGCGGCGAACCTTCAGCTCCCCAGATACGTTTATAGAGCCGTGCCGAGCGCTTCGGTCGTGTGACGAGGATGACTCCGTTCAGGAGTACCCACCACAACACCCGATTGACCTCAATCACTCGTGGATCCGAGAGGAACTGCCGCAGATAGGGCCGCAGCGCTTTCGGTGTAGGCGCGTCCGGAGTTCCTAGCTGCGCGATCAGCACACCAACCCTGTCTTGGTTGCCCCGACACCCGAATTCACACCGCTCCTTGTTCATGCTCGTTCCCCTTGTCTTTCCTCGTTACGATGCAGCGCGCATCGCGTATCCTTTAGCACTTCGCTCGACCGCTTCTCGAGCAATTCGAATTCGATCCGAGACACCGACGCCACCTCGATCAACTCCGGCAAACGCGAGTCCAGGCGCATCCTTCTCTGAGGCATCTAGCGCCTCCACCAGAAGGTGATGTCCGACCACCAGTTGTGGAATTGCATGCTGCCAATGAGTTGTTCCCAGCACAGATGTATCGCGGAGACCTAGTAGACTCTCCAGGATTCGCGGCACCTCTCGCCTTGCACGCTCGAGATCCGGGGCCTCTCCTCCAGCCTGCGCACCTCCGAGAATTACCGTGAGGAGATGTCTGTCGGGAGGTGCCATTCCCGGGAAGATCTGCGAATTGAACATGACCCCCAAAAAATGCTCCGGCATACCGGCCGGACACAACATACCGAACGCGTCCTTGATGAGGCTGTGCGAACGAGGAGCCGAAAGATGGACCACCGTAAGCGAAGCATAGCGCATCTTCGATACGAGTTGAGACACGTTGGGCTCCAAAGTCTGTATCAAGGTAGCGAGGTTCGCGCCAGCAACCGTAACGATACAACGCTCAGTCTCAAAAACGTTCCCCGACGCTGTCTCGACTCGATACAGCGAGGGCCCTAACCGTTTGAGTTCGCGTGCATCATCCCGAACGAGATCGACCTTAGACTCGATGCGCTGCCACAGCGCGTCGACTAAGACCTGAATACCCCCCTCAATTACGAAGATGGAAGGCTTGCTACCCTTCGGCCGCTCCCGCAAGTACTGCACGAGCGAACGACCTCGCACTGCGGCATCCCACAGTCCGTGGAAGATAGTTCGAGCACTCAGCTCGTCGACATTGCCGCCGTAGATCCCTTTCAGTACAGGATCGAGCATCGCCCGCGATGCCCGCTTACCGATGAGCCGCGAGAAAAATCGCTCCACGCTCTCGTCTTCCGACTGAGGTTTCATAACATTCGGCAGAGCCACTTTCATGGGCAGCGCAAGCTTCGCCCCGGCCGACACGAGAGGGGAACAGATCAGCTCCACTATACCAGCGGGCACCTTGCACGCTCCGCCGTTGAACCACACGTATTGCCCGTAGGGCTTTACAACCGGATATCGAAGCCGATCGATGAGGCCAAGCTCCCGCACCAGTAGCATTACATCTGGGCGCTCGACCAAAACATTAGGACCGCGCTCCAACGTGAAGCCATCCGAGCGCAGAGAGGATATCATTCCTCCGACCGCTCGCGGTTCAATCAGCGTGGGGCGTTCGCCCGCCTTCACCAGCTCATACGCAGCGGTCAAACCCGCTATACCAGCACCGATGATCACTGCTCCCATAGGCGGTACATCCTCCGAGTAGCCGAAACTAGAACAGGACCCGGGTTCGGATACTGGTGTCGAGCGCATCGATGTGGTCCCTGACCGCGACGGAGATCTCGCTATCGACATCGATGATCAGGTAACCAACATCTGAGAGCGTGCTCAGATACTGGGCGCGAATGTTCGCTCCCATCTCAGCGATGATCCGATTGATGGAGCTCAACACCCCAGGAACGTTCTTGTGAATATTCAGGATACGATGGCTCTCCCGCACAATCGGCAGCTCTACTTGAGGAAAATTCACCGATCCCGTTGTACTCCCAGTTTCCGTGAATTTGACGAGGGTGTTTCCGACCTCCAAACCTATGTTGCGTTGCGCCTCTGCCGTACTGCCACCGATGTGCGGTGTGAGGATCACATTGTCGAGCCCTGACAACTCGCATGAAAACGGCTCGTCATTCGACTTGGGCTCTTCGGGGAACACATCGACCGCGGCTCCTCCGAGCTTTCCATTTTGGAGTCCTTCCCTGACTGCAACGAGATCCACTACTCTACCGCGACTTAGGTTCAAGAGGAACGCTCCAGTCCGCATCTTCTCTACCTGCGCTTTTGAGATCATGTTGCGCGTCTCGGCTGTATCGGGAACGTGCAGGGTAACGAAATCGGAGAGCGCCAGCAGCTCGTCCAAGCTCGAGACTTGGGCCGCATTTCCGAGCGGCAATTTACCGACGATATCGTAAAAATACACCCGCATTCCGAACGCCTCTGCGAGCAGCCCTACCTGTGGGCCTATGTGCCCGTAGCCCACGATACCAACGGTCTTGTTCCGGACCTCTACACACCCCTCCGCTGACTTTTCCCACACACCTTTGTGCATGAGCTGGCTTTTGTGCGCGGCCCTTCGCGCCAGCATGATCATCTCTGCCAGCGTGAGTTCGGCGACACTTCGCGTATTACTGAATGGCGCGTTGAACACAGGCACACCGAACGAAGCGGCCGCAGCCAGATCAACTTGGTCGGTGCCGATACAGAAGCAACCAATACTGAGGAGATTGCGGGCCCGCTCTAACACCTTTCTGGTGACCTGAGTCTTCGAACGAATCCCGAGAAGATGAACCGAAGCGATCTTCTCACACAGCTCATCTTCATTGAGAGCCGATTTATTGAGCTCCGCCTGGTATCCGGACTGCGCAAAGCGCTCGACGCAGGCCGGGTGAATACCTTCGAGGAGCAGAATTTTCATCTTTTGAGGTGGGAACGAATACTGCTTTTGCATGCCAGCATGCTATAGGGAGACGTAGAGAAACGGAAGTAACTGCCCAATAAAAAGGAACAACTTCCGCCTCTGTATACTGCTATGAAAGCTCTTATCGGTATAGTTATGGTGCTCCTGACGGTCAGCCAGCCCGGCTATGCCCTGCGCCAGTACCGCTGCTCAGGTCGTATTCAATACCACCCCTGCTCCATGGAGCTGCCGACTGGGGAACGCCACTCGAGCCCTACCAAGCTCAAAAACAGCGTTCCTATAGCTCCCGGGGGGACTACCTCATCAAAGCCCTTCGTCGAAATTCTCAGCATATCCTTCTCCAAAATTAACAACCAAAGGGGTCTCTGGCGGGGCAGACTTCGAGGCCACGGAACGATAGAACCGGAACTTCAGATTTTTCGTGGTTCAGAACTCGAGTCCAGCCGCGCCATGGGAGCCGTAGTGCTCCTCGAACAGGAAACTCCTTTCACCTTCAATAGCGCACTACCGACCGGCTCAGATTGGAGTTGGCGTATCGTTGCCCAAGCGCACTGACAACCTCGGGGGTTTAGCCTGACCAACAGGCTTTGACCACTCAAAAATACCATCCTACGGGGTGAATAGTACGATCAGCTATGGTAAACTAACCCGGATGATCGGCTCGCAAACCTCGACTAAATCCAAGATTCTCACCCACCTCCGGAAGCTCGCTCCCTTCTCGGTCGTCGAAAGAGGGATCAGCTTTGCTTCTCAAGACCATATCGGTGAATGCAGCGGCTCGGGGCATGTCATAACCGGTGTAGTTAGAGACGACGACACCGGAACGCAATCCGTGCGTCTGTCGGTGATGTCGGCCCACGAAATAGAAGCTCATTGTTCGTGTTGCTCCGACTCCGACATGCAAGAGCAGTGGTGTGCTCATGCCGTAGCTCTCTTGTGGAGAGCTGCCGAGCTCGATTTTTTCGAGCTGCGCGGTGGATTTGGAGAACGCGAGTCGACTTTTCGTGTCAATTCGAGTTCGCCTAGCGAGATCTCCAGTGCACTGCGTGAAATGGCAGCACTGGATCCCGAACCTATGTCTTGGGATCTGACGATCGGGCCTCCGTCGGCAGTGCATTACGAGCCGAGGGTGTCGATCCTTCTCGACCTGAACAGCGACCGACTGGGAGTGAAGGTCTTATTCGACGATCAGGAGCAAGAGCCGACCATCTTCGAGGGATTTCGGCGAGTATCGAGCCGCGCCTTAGACAACATCCTTCTACAACTACTCGAGGACGAGGGCTCCTGGGACGAGGATGGTCGGCTGTGGTTCATCAATTCGAGTCGGGGAATCGAAATGGTTCTCGGCTTGATTGAAGAGTACGACAATGTTTTCTCTCTCGGCGATCTGAAGCCTATCTCGGTAAGGCACGACACTGTCGGGGCGAAGCTTCAAATGACGTGGCAGGCGACTTCGCTGGATCTTGCTATGCATTGGCTGGTCCCTCTGAAAGTCGAGATCGTCAGCCGTGAGCGTAGCCAGGACGTTTTCGGTACTGGCCCGTTCTGGACGATGATCGATGGCGCGATATACAGGCTTTCGCCGCGCGCTGCCCGAATTGCATCGATCTTCGGGCGCAACCACTCGATCAACGTACCACGCACTCAGGTGGGGCCGATCCTCGAAGTGCTCGACGACACACAACTTCGTGTCGGCGTCGGTATCGAAGTAGTCAACCCAGAGCTTCAACCTGCTGCGGAGGTTCGTCGCGCAACTCCGATTCTACATCTGGAGCGCAGAGATATAGCGTCTGATCACTTCACCTCGAATAGGCTGGTCGAGCTGAATGCCGTGCTGGATTTCGAGTACCCCACCCCTCATCAAAATTCGAATGTCATCTTTCTGCCCGATCGCGCCTTCGAAGGCGAATGCGCCCAGCTTCTAGCGAGCCTCGGCTTCAGTACCACCAGTGAAAAGCGCCGTTTCATTCTAGGCGGAGATGACGCTCTCGATTTCATACAGGAAAGCCACGAGAGGCTCGGCAAGGGCTGGAAACTCGTGGGCTTCGATGCAATCAAAAAAGGGATCCGTTTTTCGAATCTCAGCATCTCGGTGGCTCTCTCCGGCGGCGAATCGCCGGAAGCGGGGGCTTCCAAGCGGGGGAAGAAGGGTTTCGGGATGGAGTGGTTCGATTGCCACGTGTCGGTACTTCAAAACAATTCGAACCTCCCGCTCTCCTCGCTCTTCAAGAACGCCCGCGGTGACAACGATCGTTGGGCGCGACTCGACAGCGGAGCATACGCTCGGGTTCCCGGTGGAACGGTATCCCAACTCCGCACCATTCTCGGCATGATCGATCCGAACTGTCGCGTGAGTAACACGATTCGGGCAGAGCTGTCGCTTGCTCAGGCGATAAGCCTGAGTCGCATACAGGATTCCGGGTTCAAGCTGTCGCTGGACAAGAAGCTGGCCGCGTTGAGCAACAAGCTTGCCTCGTTCTCCGAAATCAAACCGGTCAAAGCGTCCAAGAGCTTCACTGGAAAGCTGCGGCACTATCAAGAGGAAGGTATTAGTTGGCTCAACTTCCTGCATGAGTTCGAACTCGGAGGCATCCTTGCAGACGAGATGGGCCTCGGAAAAACGGTCCAGACTTTGGCTTTCTTTCAACACCTCAAGGACAAGCGTGGGAAGAAAGACGACAAAAAGCCCGTGCTCATCGTTGCGCCGACATCCGTTATCACCAACTGGAGTTACGAGATCAAACGCTTCACTCCCAACATGAAGTTCTTGATGCTCCACGGGCCCGGCCGAAAAGCCCGATTCAACGAGATCCCCGATGTTGACATCGTGTTGACCTCGTATGCCCTGCTACGGCTCGACCGCTATGATCTCGAGCGTTACGAATTTTCTTACGTCGTCCTCGACGAAGCTCAAAATATCAAGAACCCTCAGGCTACAACGACGAAGGCCGCCAAAGCGTTGCGGTGCCGTCACCGGTTGGCCCTCACGGGAACTCCCACTGAAAACCGACCCATGGAGTTGTGGTCTATCATGGATTTCCTCATGCCTGGCTACCTCGGCTCGCACGAGTTCTTCCGCGCGAACATCGAGCGTCCGATCTTGGAGGGAGGAACCTCGATCGAAGTAGCACAGATGCTTAATGCCAAGACACGCCCCTTCATTCTTCGACGATTGAAGGCAGACGTAGAGCGGGAGCTGCCGCCGAAGATAGAGTCGGTGCTGCACGTCGAAATGACCTCGAGTCAGCGACAGATTTATTCGCAGATTCTCAACGAAGTACGCCCGAAGGTATTCGATGCTATCAAGAAGAAGGGTATCCAAGGCGCGAGTATTTCGATCCTCGCGGCTCTGCTACGCCTCAGGCAGGTGTGCAATCATCCTAACTCCATAGACGGATTGAGCGACGAGCCGGGCTTCGACTCCGGAAAATTCAACCTTCTCAAAGACCTCGTACAGGAGGCGCTCGAATCCGGTCGCAAGATCCTCCTCTTCAGCCAGTTCCGGGGTATGCTGTCGATAATCCGCACATGGCTCGAAGAGTTGCAGGTTTCACATCTGTACCTCGACGGTGCCACCCGCAATCGCCAGGAGCTCATCGATCGCTTCACAGCGGACGAATCAGTACGGTTGTTTCTCATAAGCCTAAAAGCAGGAGGCTCGGGTCTCAATCTGATGGCTGCAGATACCGTGATCATTTACGATCCATGGTGGAATCCCGCTGTCGAAAGCCAAGCTGTCGACCGCGCTCACCGTATCGGCCAAAGCAAGACCGTGTCGGTCTACAGGCTCGTGACCGAGGATTCAGTCGAACAGAAGATTATGGACCTCAAGGCCAAGAAGTCGAAGCTAGTGGACGCTCTCATCAACGAGAACGGTCTCTCGACTGTGAAGCTATCCAAGGGAGACCTCGAGAGCCTTTTCAGTCCGCTACCAGAGGCCTGAAACGAACGACCAAACTCTAGTCAGGGTGGGCGAGCCACTGCCACGTATGTCCACTACGTTTAATTGTCTTTGCTATCTTGGAGAGCTCTTCACGCTCACCAACTTCATCGAAGCCCAATGCAAGCCACATCTTCTCGTCTACTAAGGAAGCTCTATTGTCGAGCACGTGCTCGATAATAGTAACCGCCGACAACCACAACTCGCTAAAAGGATCCAATCCAGCCTGCGCCCTCTTGGAAAGACCGAACGCACCGACACCGAGAATCGCGTCCTTGCTGCAGCCAGCAGCAGACAAGAGCATCGCCGATATGTGTGCTGGATCGCAGCCGTATACATCACGCGCAGTTTCACTCAGGCTCGCTCTACGAGCGAGCCCAGCAACAGCCTGCTCGGCCTGCAACTCGCTACCAGAAGCTATCAACACGACAATCCCGATCCTACCGGCATACCCAGCAAGCATGGCACGCCCTATTCCGAAATTTGCGCTCATCTGTCCGACACAGAAACCGAGATTTGCCCTCAGCAGAGCTTCGTCAAGCATCGGTTCCCACAACTTGACAAACGGCATAGCCTGGAGACGGCGCGAAACTGCATAGATGATCGCCGTGGCAGCTATAACGTCGCTAGCCACCGAATTCACCACGTCGTTACTGGACACCTTGGAGTTCCCCAGGCCCAGGATGGGATCTTGCCCTATACCGACCATGAGCTTCTTCAGGCCGAAGGTGTGCCCGCTTGTGAGTTTGTTGATGTGTCCGGGTCGCCCTATCGAGTAATTGCAGAGGCGCCAGATGATCTGCGGAACGGGTCGGAAAGCAGCGACAATTCGCCGCGCCTGCAACACGGAGGCATCGGACTCGTAACTCGCACGACTGTGAGCGAGGTCGCGGATCTCCTGTTCGGTCGTTTCGAGCGACCGTTCAATCTGCGCGGAGAACTCCCCCTGACTTGCAGAGCCAGGTTGCCATCCTGTGTTGCCATCCGATTCGCTACTCATCTCCTATCTGTCTACGGTCGCTTTACCCAAAAGGTTGAGGACAAAGACTATACTTATATCGAGACGATATTTTCTAAGCACTTGAATCTTCTACACCCCCATCAAGCGTCTTACCAGAAGACTTAGAAACCGAGACTAGGCTTTGTGACCGCTAGGCACACCTGCGTTCTATAGGCCCACCCGAGGTTTTAAATATGGCGTTTGAGCACAGTGGGGTCTGGTGCCTCTTTTGATGGACACCGGACTGAAAAAGAGGGCTTCTGGCCTAAATGGGGGCCACGACAACGTATAGCTCCCTCTAACCACTTGTCATCGCTTAGTTAATAGGATAATTCACAATCGACGATTCCTTGGAGGGTGCTCCGATATGGGTAATGCTCGTTACTGTTTGACCAAAGCCGACCTTGCAGACGCAATTTACGCGGCTATAGACGTAGATAAGCAAAAGGCGGCTCAGATCGTCGAGGATTACATCGAGCTCATCAAAGAGGCTCTCGATAAAGACTCGAAGGTTATGCTCTCTGGCTTCGGATGTTACGAGGTCAAGTCAAAACCTGCTCGGCGTGGCAGAAACCCCCAAACCCGCGAGACCATCATCTTGCGCGCACGTAAGGTCGTTAAGTTCAAACCCAGTCAGCTTCTCCGTCGCGCTATCAACGGAGAGAAGATCTCTGAGGACGAGATCGACAAGGAGTACTAGAGAGCGATAACAAAGCTAGTCGCGACTCCTGACAGCTGACCTGTGTGAGGCTCTCTTCCTCGCCACACTGCAGTGTTTACCAGCTCCTTTTGGTTAAGTAACGCGGATGGCTCGGTCGGTTTATTGTTCGTATCGCAGTCGTTTTCGCACATGAGCGGCTATCCTGCCCCAGACTCTTTGAGCAAGCCAGCAACACTCTCGCAGCCGGAGCGAGCAAGCGCCCCGCTCAGGGGCAGTCGGCTTGTCGGTATATGGTGAGTCGATCCGCTCCCCTATGCGGAAATGTTTGAACTGAGAACAGTCCCACGGGTGTTTGAAATCCGAGTTGGGGTTTCTCCAATCTGCGCCGTATGTAACCTCTAAGTAGCGCTCTGGATTGGCTGGTATCTCACAGGGGACATCAAGAATCACCTTTGTCGTGACCGGAAAAACGTCGGTCAGCAAAAGCCCGCCGCGCTTACTAGGGAACCACGAGACTACATCTCCCTTTTCGATGAAGCCGACAAAGACATCAGCTCCGTTAGCTGTCAGGTGAGTCGAATTCTCGTTGTATACTTCGAAACCTTGAGCCTTAAGATGATCCCATATGGCTTTCTTAGCCGTCCTGAAACACGACCCTGGAGTTGCCCGAAAGGCCACAAGGAGATCCATGTCATCGTCGTGCGGAATGAAATCTCCCTCGCGGATGAAACCCAAAACGGATCCGAATCCAAACGTAACGTAAGGGGTCAATTGCTTCAGACTCTCAGCAACTCTGCAGCACTCCTGCAAATATCCCTGTTTTTCCGGAATACTCCAAAATCTAAAGCTACGGAAAATTCCATGCGAACTCCACTCTCGTTGGCGGGAGAAAAGAATACTCCGACTTACGATGTTACGTAGCTCTACTTTTTGGGACGTTGGGAGGAACTTATTTGCCTTGAGTGCAGCATCTGCCTCCGAGTAGTGCTCAGAGATCACCATCTGACAGATCTCCGTCAAACTCTTTTTGAGGGTTCTAAGACCAACTACCTTCGAAATATTGAGCGATGTACCCTCGATAACGGTTCTAACCAGGCTATCGACATTTTCCATCTTAGCCCTCTTTACGCAGGATACATCGAGCTACATATGCGTCGTCTTGCTTGAACTTGGCAAACCCGAAACCTTCGACAGCGTAGTCGACCGAAAACCCGAACTTTGCAGCCTTTGCATACAGATGAATCGGATCCACGAACCGACGGTAATGCCCAGCGGTTACCTTGGTCAAAGCCGCATCTCTAGTCGTACGGTACTCGAAGGCACATCTGTCCCCCGGTTTAGCTAAAGCCGCAAGAGCTTCAAGCAAGGCGCTCTCCTCCTCATCAGTTATGGCATGTAGAAAAAATCGCGCGTAAACCATCAAAGTGAAATCACGCTTGGAGGGGATGTATTCATCCAATACGGCCTTCAAGGCTGGATCTCCGACCACCCCATGGAGGAATTTGACATTTTCCAGTCCGTACTGTTCGGCTTTCTCACGGCACTTCGAGACCGCTGCCTCGGCGCTGTCGATGGCAATAACCGGCAAGCCCTGCCTAGAGAAGAAGAGACTGTCTCGCCCGGTCCCGCAACCAAATTCGACTAGAAGGCCAGCTTCTGCTGCCTCTTGGGTTACGAATGCTGCGAACTGAGAAGGCGGTGGAAGCCGGTCAAATGACATCGAAGAGTACACGGTTTCCCAGTACTGACTCCTCTCCTTTTCGACCAGACCAGATTTCGTTGGCATAGCAGTCCTTCCCTATTTCGAGCTGGCTAGATCTGGCCCCTCGACCTGTCGAGCGTCGAGGTTCTACCCCCAACACACGATTTTATCAAGGCAGGGGCCCCGCGCTGGGTCTGTGCCCTGCGATGACTCACAATATTACCATGCCGCGTCGGACTCAGCCAAAAGGCCTACAGCTCTACTAGGCAAACCACTCTTACCAGATTCGCCTCTTATCTCAAGCGGTCCGAGTCACTTAAACAGTGTAGGATCGAAGCCACTCGGTTACACGTGCCTTGATAGCCCCCCCCGTAAATCCGAATTTTTCGGCGAGCAGCTCACCAGGAGCGGAAGCACCGTAGTGATCGATGCCCACCACGAGGGGGTTATTCGGAATCAACGAGCGCCATCCGATCGTGGAGCCCGCCTCTACTACCACTGTCTTGACTCCGGGTGGAATCAACGAATCACGGTATGCTGCATCCTGGGCTGTGAACAACTCTACACACGGCATCGAGATGACACGAGCCGAGACTCCATCAGCTTCCAGAAGCTGCGCAGCTTCAATGGTTGCGCCCACCTCAGAGCCGGTCGCTACAAAGACCACCTTTGGATCACTCGACTCCTTCACCACATATGCACCCTTGAGTACATCGTCCGGCGCAAATCCGGCCGGACGGACCAACACTGGAAGGTTCTGGCGGCTGAACACCAAGGTACTTGGCCCCTTCTTGTGCGTAAGCGCAGCATAGTAGCACATTGCGACCTCCAATCCGTCAGCAGGTCTCAAGACTCGCATGTTCGGAATCAAGCGCAGGCTCATGATGTGCTCAATCGGCTCGTGCGTTGGTCCGTCTTCTCCGACCCAGAAGCTGTCGTGCGTGAAGATGTACAGCGCCTGGAGATGCGAAAGCGCTCCTACACGCATCGAAGGCCTCATGTAGTCCGAGAAAACCAGGAACGTCGCCGAATACGGCATCCAGGCCCGTGAATACGCAAGTCCGTTTACCAAAGTCCCCATTGCGTGCTCTCGCACACCGAAACGGATGTTGCGATTTTGGAAGTGTCCGGGTTCTACGTCTCCCCCTCCAACTATCGTCGTCTTCGTGGAAGGATCGAGGTCAGCCGAACCTCCAACGAAGCCTGGAAGGTGTTTGGCGATTACTTGGATCGCTTTGCCCGAGATATTTCGCGTTGCATCCTTCTTGCCATCTGCACATGCGGCAATCAGCGCATCCTTCAATGCAACCGGAATGCTACCCTTGAGCTGATCATCGAGCTGCTTGGCGAGTTCTGGCTTCGCCGTCTTCCACGCTGAAAAGGTCGAGCCCCACTCCGAAAACTCGCGTGTTTTGTTCTCTACCGCTCCAGCACAGAACGCCTTCACGTCATCGGGGATCAAGAACTGAGCATCTTCTGGCCAGCCGAGGTTCTTCTTGGTTGCCTTGACCTCGTCTGGTCCCAGCGGCGCTCCGTGAACTTCGTGCGTATTTTTCTTGTTCGGACTTCCAAAACCGAGCAGCGTCCGACAACAGATGAGGCTCGGGCGTCCCTTTTGAGAAAGCGCCTTGTCGAGACACGCCGCGACCTCCTGAGGGTTGTGCCCGTCGCACGCCTGAACGAACCACCCGTACCCCTCGAAGCGTTGTGCTACCGACTCGGTGAAGCACACCTCAGTTTCACCCGCCAACGAAATCTTGTTGTCATCGTACAGATAGACGAGGTTATCGAGCTGCAAGTGTCCAGCGAGAGATGCTGCCTCTGCTGCGACACCTTCCATCAGATCACCATCACTTACCAGCGCGAACACTCGATAGTTGAAAAGATCCGCGCCGTAGCGCGCTGCTAACATCTTCCCGCTGAGCGCCATACCAACACTATTACCCGCGCCCTGACCGAGAGGTCCCGTAGTTGCTTCGACCCCTGCAGTCACGCCGAATTCCGGATGCCCTGGGGTGATGCTCTCCCACTGCCGAAACCGTTGAATCTCACTCATCGGCAGGTCGTAGCCAAACAGATGCAAGAGGGAGTACAGGATCATCGACCCATGTCCTGCAGACAGAACGAATCGGTCACGATTTATCCAACTTGGATCCTTGGGATTGAAGCGCAAATAGTGCGACCACAAAACTGAAGCGAAATCAGCCGCTCCGAGCGGCAACCCTGGGTGACCACTGTTAGCCTTCTGAACCGCGTCTATCGAGAGCGTTCGAACGGTGGTGGCCAACTTTTTGATGTTCGTCAGATCTAGTGTCATTCCGTTTTCTCCTGGATACATGAATTCAAAATAGGGAACACTTAGAACGTATCCTTCCACTTAATCGAGCACCCGAGCGGATGAACGAACTGTGGATTGGGCGTCCTGCCCTCCAACACGGCAGTGATCGCGTCAGTGAGGTAGTCACGCGTAACCTTGGTGGGATCGCGTGGGCTGTCATTGATCGTCCCGTGATACACGAGCCTGTGATTGCCATCGAAGAGATAGAGCTCTGGGGTACAGGCCGCGTCGAATGCCTTAGCTACCTGTTGAGACTCGTCGTACAGATAGGGATAGGGTAAATCAAGATGGGAGGCTTTCTCCTGCATCTTTTCGTAGCTGTCCTCCGGATACTTGGCGGCGTCGTTGCTACTGATCGCAACCACTCTCAAGCCCTGCGGCTGATAGCGACGCACGATGGAGAGCAGCATCTCTTCACTACCTTTCACGTACGGGCAGTGATTACATACGAATGCCACGAGGCTCGCCTTGGCATCCTTCAAAAAGTCGATTCCTATCTTCTTGCCATCGATATTGAGCAGCTCGAACTTCGGCAAGGCTGACCCAAGCGGGAATCTGTCACTGGATGTGTCTCGTTGCATGCTACCTCGGAGTGCGCTCGCTGTCCTCCTGTCGTGATTACACACGCGAACCTGCGGAGTATTCGAGCCTTCCTACTACTTGAAGATGGTTATCACCCCAAGCTCGAAATTACAATCGATTTGTGGGGTTAAGCCCTTTCACTAAAGCCTAAAAGCAACGGCCCCCTGATACTCCCGCACAGCGAGCGGCGGTCAGGGCAGTGGTCGCTTCGAGTGCTTCTTCAGGAATTTTTGCACCTCTTCGGCGAACCATTCAGGATGCTCTATCATGGGAGCATGTCCACAGTTCTTCACCGTAACAAGGGTCGAGTTCGGGATCAGCTTGTGGAACATCTCTGCCACTTGCATGGTCGTGACGAGGTCGTTCTCGCCCCACAACAGCAGGGTAGGAACCTTCACCTGGCCAAGTACATCCTTCAGATTATCCTTCTTGGCGCTTCGCGCGGCATGAATGAGGTTTAGTACTCGCGTACGATTCTCCAAGATCGAGACGATCTCGTGTATCGCTTCCTCAGTTACGAACTGTTGATTGTAGAACACCTTCTGCATGTGTTCACGCACGAAGGGCTCCCCGGGCCTTACCGGCAGGGAATCGACCGAGTGCTCGTACAACCCGCTCGTAGCGGTCAGGATGAGGCAATCTACCAGCTCCGGCGCAGCCAAATACAAGCGCAGCGCCACATGCCCGCCGAGCGAGTTACCGCACAAGGTAACGGGGGCGAGCTGCCGCTCCTGGATGAAATACTCCGTATAGAGAGCCAGCGACTTCACCTTGACCTCTGAGCGATGAGCCGTCAGCAGCGGAAAGCTGAGCGCCATCGGCTTCGAATACTTTGCCATGAGGGGCTGCACGGCATCCCAGTTCGAAAGGGCCCCGAAGAGTCCGTGCAAGAGCACGATCTCTGGCCCCTTATCGCCCATCTCAACGGTCTTGAAAGCGGGAGGCTTCTCGTTTTTGAGCCACAGAGGATCAGTTGCCCCTAACTTTGGAATTGAATCTTTGACGTACTGAAAAATACTTCTAGCCATGAAGGGCCTAATTACCGACAACTCCCGTGGAGCACCCCGAGGACTGCAATTTGAAAGGTTCCTCGAGCCTGTACTTACCGCAGACGAATCGGACCTCTTTCTAAATGGTATCCGATGTAAACCACTGATACATAGTATATCGCGCGGGAGCGTGTAAATACCGAGAGATATAGGCATTTTCAGCTTTATCACTCCTAACCCTCTCCTCACGGTGCGCAGAGCGCTCGCCAGCGCCTATTAGGGGTCGGAACCCTGCGTGGATATTAACCTTTTTCCTAGCGGGCTGAACTCGAAGGGGGTCGGCCCAGGCTTTTAGGGTAATGAAAGGATAGTCTCAACTGACACCTGGCCGACTCCCCGAAACTACCTCTACTTACAGAAGCGTAAGGAACTCCCACCTCAACCAAGGACCCTGCTTAGCTACATAGGAGTGAGTGGAAAGCACATGCGCTCGACTCGAAATAGCGGCGGAACTCTGTGATCCCCCACCTTTCGCCGCTGCGCATAGCCTGGCATCCTCACCCACGATGAGGAATCCAACCGCCTAAGAACAGGAGACACCTACCAATGGCCATCCTGCACCGCGCATGCCTGATTCTGCTCTGCCTATGCGCAGCATGCTCTCTAAAGGAGAGGGTCGACCCTGTTCCTCCGACCTTTCTCGATGGAGCCTCGCTCGAAAGCACGATCCCTGGGATTCCGTTCCAACACGCCTGGGCGGCTCCGCGCGAAAAGCCGCTAGAATATCAGTCCGTCTACATAAGACCCGTGCGTACCGACCTACTCCCCCCAGACGAATGGAAACGGAGTCGAGGCTTCGCCACTGCTTCTCAGGAAGCTTTTGAGAAAGATGCAGCTGTCATAGCACGATATTTCCGCATCCGCCTCTTGAGCGAACTCGACAAGATTCCGGGCAAGCGCTTCTCCATAGTCGATACACCCAACGACAAGACGCTGATTGTAGAGATCGCCCTTACAGAGCTCGTCCTCTCGGAACCCCTGCTTCGAGTGTTGGCGCTCGCCGCTCCGGTTCCGGGAGTCGACGTAGCGCTCTCGACGATTTCAGACCCTCACGTGGCGTTTGCGGCGCGATTCCTAGCCCCTGATGGCGTAACCTTGCTAGGTACTGTGGCAGATAGGCGATTTCCTCCCCTGCGCGTCATAGACCTGAACAAACTGAGAGCACGAAGCTCCGCCCGAGAAATAATCTCAATGTGGGCGCGCGAGCTGGCCGAATCAATTCAATTCGAGGAGTTCCGAAAGGTAGAGCGAAGTTCTTGGTTTTCGTGGTGGATTTGGTAGGGGGTAGGGAAGCGAGGCAAAACTTACCTGTGGTCTCACTTTTGAACATACCACGTAAACGTGCTCGTGCTCGTAAACGTGCACGTGCCCAAACATCTTGATGTTTTTGTTCCGGGTACGTTTACGTTCAGGTGCACGAGCACGTTCACGTGGTCGAGTGTAAGGTTTTGCCTCGCTTCCCTAGATATCAACCTCAAGCCGATGCGCGTTCTCCTGAATCATTTTGTAACGATCCGCCGAGTCCTTGCCCATCAAGCTCTCCAACATCGCTTCTGCCTCCACGGCATCGTCGATGGTGACTTGCAGGAGCTTCCGCGTCTTGGGATTGAGCGTCGTCTCCCACAAGGTATCTGGATTCATCTCTCCAAGACCCTTAAATCGAGTGATGTGTACCTTTCGCGACTTGTTTGCTTTCAGCACACGCTCCTTCTCTTCGTCGGAGTATACCCACTCGACATCAGACTCTTTGGAACCGCTTCCGAACTTCAAGCGATAAAGCGGAGAGATACCGATGTACAGGTGCCCGGCCTCTACGAGTGGCCTCATGAACTTAAAGAAGAACGCCATCAGCAGCGCCGATATGTGCATACCATCAGCATCGGCATCGGTTAGGATGATCACCTTCGAATATCGGAGACGTTCGAGCCTGATGTCCTTTCCAGAACCACATCCGAGCGCGGAGATGAGGTCCAAGAGCTCCCTGTTCTCTTGCAGCTTCGACTGCGTAGTGGCTACGGAGTTAATGATCTTTCCGCGCAGCGGTAAGACAGCCTGGGTTGAGCGATCGCGCCCCTGCTTGGCACTACCACCTGCGGAATCTCCCTCTACTATGAACACTTCCGAATTGTCGGGTTTCGTCGAGGAGCAATCAGCAAGTTTTCCTGGAAGATTCAACCTGTGGCTGACACCAACCTTACGGCTTACGCTAGCTGACGCCGAACGAGCGGCAGCACGGGCCTTGGCCGCCAAGGTGATCCGCTCTATGAGCGCGTTAGCCACGGAGGGTTTTGAATTCAAAACGTTCTCGAACGTTTTGACGAGCGCATCCACAGGACTCTCGATCTCGGGATTGTTGAGGCGATCCTTGGTTTGGCCTTGGAACTGCAACTGACTCACAGCCCCTGGCACACTCACCGAAAGAACGGCAACCAGCCCTTCACGCAGATCATCTCCGGTGACCTTTACCCCTTTCGGCATCAGGTTGTGCACCGACATATAGTTGCGCAACGCCTTGGAGAGTCCGCTTTTGAACCCATCATCGTGCGTTCCGCCACCCTTCGTATGGATACCGTTAACGTAGGATTGGATGTTCTCCTGGGTCGCTTCAGTCCAGCAGAATGCAACTTCTATCTTGATACCATTCGCTCGTTCGAGGTCGAAGCACTCGCCACCAACAGGGGGTTGGTTGGAAACTTCGAGCATCGAACGCAAGAACGACTTGATACCTTCTGGATAATAAAAGGTCTTCTCGGTCCCGTCCTGCTCGTTCTTGAAGAGCAGCTTCAAGCCCTTGTACAGGAAAGCCTTCTCTTCGATGATCTTTTCGACGCGCTGCGCCGAGAACTGAGTCGACTTGAAGATCTCAGAATCCGGGCGGAAGAAGATACGCGTTCCCTTGCGGCGCGTTGATCCTCCCTTCTTCATGGTGCCTTCCGGCTTTCCACGCGAAAAGCTCTGGTTCCACTCGAAACCCTCGCGATATACCGTCGCCTCGAGCTTGGAGGAAAGCGCATTAACCACAGATGCACCCACACCGTGCAATCCACCGGCAGTGACGTAGTTGTGATCGCTGAACTTTCCTCCGGCATGCAGGGTGGTGAGGATTATCTCGAGTGCGGGCTTTTTGAACTTTGGGTGGATATCGACCGGTATACCGCGCCCATTGTCCTCTATCGTAACACTCTCTCCATCCTTGTGGAGGGTCACCTTGATAGTGTCGGCGTGACCATTCATCGCCTCGTCGACTGAGTTGTCGAGGATCTCCTTCACCAAGTGATGAAGCCCTGCCGGGCCATCCGTACCACCGATGTACATGCCGGGGCGTTTACGCACGGGCTCCAGCCCTTCGAGGATCTCGATATCTACTGCGCTGTAAGATTCTCCCTTGGCCATCTCTCTAGCTCTCCACCTTCACACCGTTCCGCGTTCAAGCTACCCGTATCTCTGCGGTGACGATCTCGTCACGCGAGTACACCTTCGTTCCCTTCAAAGCACGGTGTCCTGCCGTGACCTCGGAAAGAGGCACATCTTTGGTCTTTCCAGATTTCAATGTCAGCACCAGCGTGGCTTTTGCCTTGAGCGAGCTGACGCCGCAGCACGCAACGAGCATGTCGCTTTCACGAACACCCATGAGCGCCACTCCCACCGCTGCAGTGTCACGAACAGGCACTTCGTCCTTCTTGATCGCTAGAGCCGCGCCATCCTGCGTGACGAAGACGAGGATCGGCTCAAGCGGTGCCACCGCTGCGAGGTTCTCTCCCTCGCGCAGCTTCATCACCCGTCGTCCTGTTCGCTTGGTTTCGCTGAGCTCCGCCATCGTGAGGGCGTACCCGGTACCTTGAGTGCCGACCAAAACAACCGTCTCGCCATCCGCTAAGGAGCGTTCCGAAACTGCTGACGAGTTGGCACCTGTGAGAGCGAGCTCAGCCTGAACACCCGACGACGTCGCCGCGGCACTCCCTTTATTCGCCTTTACTCCGTACGAAGCTACGATCCGCTCACCGTCCCTGAATTTGAGCATCTTTTGGATCGGGGTTCCGTATCCGCCGGAAGCAGGAAAATCCGAAACCTTGAGAACGAAAAGCGTTCCGAAATTGGTAAACAGAGCCACTGAATCCAGGGTGTTCAACGGATGCGCCGCGAGGATCGAATCACCCTCGCGAACACGCGTGGAATTGAGTTCATTGGAGCGACGGATACGCTTGACCCACCCATCTGCGGTCACTATTGCGTAAACGTCTTCTTGAACCACGTATTGAGTCTCGTCGAATTCGATGTCGACGTTGTCTTTGATCAGTTTCGACCGGCGCTTGTCGCCGTACTTCTCACTAATCTCTTCGAGCTCCTTCCTGACGATACCCTCGATCGCTGCACGACTCTTGAGAATGCCGTCGATCTCCTTGACCCGCGCGCCTTTTTCCTTGAGCTCTTTGCGGATCTCGAGGATGTTCGTTCGTGAGAGTTGATAAATTCGCATATCCACGACCGCGAAGGCCTGAATATCGGTGAGCTTGAAACGTCCCTGGAGCTTTTCCGCAGCATCACTCCGTCCCTCACTCTTGCGGACGATCTGCAGCGCCTCATCCAAGGCGTCGTATATGATGACGAGCCCGTCCAAAACGTGGATCCGTTCGAGCAACTGCTTACGCTCGAACATGAGGCGCTTCTGAGTGACCTCTGCTCTGAACTCGAGGAAGTGCGCGAGGCACTGCTTCAACGAAAGAAGCTCCGGTCGGCTCGAGCCTCCCTCGACCGGCACGAGCGCTGTGAGATTGACCGGGAAATTCGACTCGAGCGGGGTATTCTTGAAGAGGTACGCCATCGCAACCTCTGCATCGGCACCGGCAGCGAGTTCGAGCACGACACGGACTTCGTCGGTCGATTCATCACGTACGTCGACGAGCTGTGGCACCTTACGGTCGATGATGAGCGATGCGATACGCTCTACCAGGGTCGATTTGTTGACTGCGTACGGTATTGAAGTAACGACGATACACTGCTTGCCCCGCCCCTGCTCTTCAACCTCCCACTCTCCGCGCATCCTGACCGAACCACGCCCAGTCTCATACATCTCTACCAACTCCTTGTGGGAGTTGAGAATGCTGCAGCCCGTCGGAAAATCTGGGGCCTTTACGAGGGCCGTCAGCTTGGAGATCGAGATCTCCGGATCTTGAGAAAGCTCCACCAACGCCTTTATCACGTCCTTGAGGTTGTGAGGCGGAATACTGGTCGCCATACCGACCGCAATACCGGTTGCTCCGTTGATCAGGAGATTTGGTATCCGACTCGGCAAAACGACGGGCTCGACCACAGTCGAGTCAAAGTTGTCACGGAAGGCTACCGTCTCTTGATCGATCTCTCCGACCACGTCGAGCGCGATCTCACGGAGTCTTGCTTCCGTGTATCGATACGCCGCAGCGTTATCTCCGTCCAAAGAACCGAAGTTTCCCTGTCCATCGATGAGCGGGTAACGCAGGGAGAAATCCTGCGCCATACGTACCATCGCCTCGTAACAAGCGATGTCACCGTGCGGATGAAAACGCGCGAGAACCTCTCCGACTACCGCCGCCGACTTACGGTGACTACCACTAGGCTTGAGGTTGAGGTTGCTCAACATCGCGTACAGTATGCGGCGCTGAACCGGCTTCAATCCGTCACGCACATCGGGCAGAGCGCGCCCGGACACTACGCTGAGCGCATACGTAAGATATCTGTCCCGCGATTCCTGCTTCAGACTGGCTGCAAACGTTGCCATGCTCCCCTCTTCACCACCGAATTCCTCTACCGACAGGTCTCGTTTGGCGCCCCAAGACTACGCTCGATACGCCACCGCCGCTTTTTCGCGACAACCCCCTAGAACGATATCTCTGAACAACTATTTGTAAAACCACCCCGTTACCTCCGCCCCGAGCGACTCTAAACGCGTGGAAACGCGAATCGGGAACATGGAGGCGCCGGGGGTCGAGACCCTATCGACTTCCGTTCTACATTGAAAAACGCTGGCAAAGTAACATGTTACGGGGCCAGGCGAAACCCTTTGTCTGCGGCATGAGCACACGAGCTACTGTTTTTCGGGCGGTTCGGACGGGAAGGCATAGCACCGAACCCATCAAAATCCGCAGAAGCATTACAGCGCTCCAACTAGTTAGCTCAACCCCACTTCTCACCCAAACGTAGCCGGGAGCGAGCTGATGCCGCCCATGCAGGCATGCGGGGCCCACATCAGGACCTTGAGCCCCTAGCCGGAAGCGCCGATTCCCCTAGGGAAGGAAGGGAAAACCCGCAACTCTACCACGTGAACGTGCTCGTGCACCTGAACGTAAACGTACCCGAAACAAAAACATCAAGATGTTCGGGAACGTCTACGTTTACGAGCACGAGCACGTGATAAGTTAAAAAGTGAGGCCTTAGGTTAGTTTTGCCTCGCTTCACTTCACTAGTGGTAGGCCTAATTGCCTGGCAGGATGAAAGATGACTAGGAATATCCTCATAGTAGACGACAACCCCGATAACCGTACCGCCCTGTGTACGATGGTGCGCGCTCTGGGACATTCGACAGTGGACTTCGGCTCAGGCGCCGAAGCTCTCGCGTTTCTCGACACCACTCCGAGCCTCGACCTCATACTACTCGACGTCATGATGCCGGGGATGAACGGATACGAAGTCCTCGCTCATCTGCGAGCACTTCGCGGTTTCGGGACGATCCCTGTCGTCATGGTTTCCGCGTGCGACACGGACAGTCAGGTGCTTGAAGGATACCAGCACGGAGCGGATTACTACATCACGAAACCCTTGACCCTCGATCAACTTCGATATGGACTAGAGCTTCACCTCGGCGAGGAATAATTCCCTTTCCTCTGTACATCTCGGAGCGTATGCAGTAGCGATAAGGCACTCTATGCGCGTCGATCCACTCACGTTCAGGCTTTCGAATACCAAAGCCCCCTTCATCGCATTCGAAGGTATAAACGGCTGCGGAAAAACGACCCTGTATCGCTCGGTATCCGAGCGCCTTCGAAAAGCCGGACACCGCGTCTGCGACACGCGAGAACCGGGTGGAACACCTCTCGGGGTCGAGCTACGCAAGCTTTTGCTCGAATGGACAGGCGAGAAAAAATCCGACCGAGCTGAGCTGCTCCTCTTCGCTGCCGATCGAGCCGAGCACGTCGACAAGGTGATACGCCCCGCCCTCGCGGAGGGGAAGTGGGTTCTGTGCGATCGCTTCCTGCACTCCACAATTACCTTTCAGGGTCACGGTAGGGGGATCCGTCGCGATTGGATCGATCATGCAAACGAACTCGCTGTGCAGGGAACATTACCCGACCTCGTGGTACTTCTCGATCTCGACCCCGCCGAAGCGCTTGCGCGGATAGCTGCTCGTACCGGCAATGGCAAAGACGCCTTCGAGGACGAAAAACTCTCGTTTCACACCAGAATCCGCGACGGATTTCTCGAGTGTGCCGATACCTCACCGATACCTTTCTTGGTCTTGGACGCTACGAAAACTCCGGACGAATTGGTGGCGCTAGCTAGCTCTGCGCTGGGCCTCTAGCCACGAGGAGGATCCTCTTCCCCTCGTCCCTGATTACACGTACCATGCTGTTGTGGAAATCCCGATCGGCCACTCCAAGCAGCGTTCACTTCTCACCGGCCTCGTTCAACAGGACAAGCTCCCCTCTACCCTTCTCTTCGCTGGAATAAGTGGTATCGGAAAGTCTCTCGTCGCTCGCGAACTGGCGAGACACCTGCTCTGTCAAAATAGCGCGCGAGCCTCTACCGGTGGCTGTGGGAGCTGTCGCACCTGCACCCTCTTCGATGCGCACAATCATCCAGACCTCCACGCTCTGACCTTCGGCGAGGAAGGTGCCACGGTAGACGACGTCCGCGACACCCTCGAGAAGCTCAGCCTCAAGTCCTTCATGAACGGCCGAAAGGTCGCAATCTTCGGCGATGTCGACAACATCTCGCTCGTAGGATCGAACATCATCCTCAAATCCCTCGAAGAGCCTCGTCCAGAAACCTTCTTCATCCTAGTAGCGTCCACACCTTCGCGACTCCCGCAGACCTTGCTGTCACGGTGTCAGAAGTGGTTCTTTGATCGCCTGTCTCCAGACGAGGTAAAGGAGATCCTAACCCGTCGTGGAGATGGAGAGGCGAGCGAGGCTCTCTCCCTTGCAGCCGATGGATCGGTTGCTTCCCTCGAAACGATGAAGGCGCGCGCCGAGATGCTCGATACGATCCGGAGCACGCTCGACCTCGCTTTCAAGGGCGATGAGTCGAAGGTGACCAAAGCGGCTCAGGAGTGGGGAGCGGACAAGAACGGTATTCGCGATCGCCTCACCTTCCTGAGAACCCTGATCCGCGAGCGACTCCTTTCATCGAGCAGCGACCTCGACGCCAGTGCGGTATGGGCTCACGCCCTACAGAACGCTCTCGATATCGAGTACCTCGTGCTCGATCGGCACGTAAACCCTACTTTATCCCTCCTGAAACTCCTGCGTGACTGCAACCGCTCCAACGCAGCCATGTACCGCCAACTACCGCACTCCGCGCCCACCATCATGGAGCGGCTCGTAGGAATCTAAGGTGCATGCAACCGCGCGCTAGCGTACACTACGAGGGTTGAGGCTACCTGCATGAAAGCGATGATCTTTGCGGCCGGAATCGGCTCGCGACTCAAAGAGTTGACACGTGATACTCCAAAGTGCCTGATGCAGGTCGGCGGTATCACCATGCTCGAGCGGGTCGTAGAGCGCCTCAAAGAGGCCGGTGTCACCTCTGTAGCGATCAACGTGCACCACCACGCCGAGAAGGTTATTCAGCTCGTGGAATCTCGCCATCGCTTCGGGATCGAAGTTACCTTTTCGCACGAGCCGGTACTCCTCGACACCGGTGGGGGACTCAAGAAGCTGCGCGCATTTTTCGAACAGGAAGATGCTTTTTTCATCCACAACGCAGACATCTATTGCACGACCGATCTCGCGTGCTTGATGCGCATTCATCGTGAGCGTAACGCCCTCGCAACATTACTCGTCATGGAACGCCAGGATTCCCGAGGGCTGTACTTCGATCAGGATCACAAGCTGGTCGGATGGACGGGCGAGCAAACCCCTCCCGCACCACAGGCGCGGCTACTCCCTTTCTGCGGCATCAGCGTTGCCTCGGGCGCGCTATTCGAGTCGATGGGGGACGACGAGGTGTTTTCGATCGTACGAACCTTCCTGCATGCAGCACGCACTAGCTCGCGTGTATTTGCTCAGTCGCTCGAAGCATCGGCTGAGTGGATCGACATCGGCACTCCTGAGGAGCTGTCGGATCTGCAAAGCCGGCTGAAATAGACCTCATTGTATGTGGAGATTTCGTCCCACACCGCAAACAGAACTATTTTTTCACAAAGAGTTCAGCGAGAGCAGCGAGGGAGAGGGATATTTCTTCTCTGTACCCACTGAACCTCGGTGACTTCGTCGTTCAGTCCTCGTTGTCCTCTTCTGTCTCTTCCGGGGAACCCTCGTCCACAGCTCGCGGGGTCTCGATAACTGCCTGTCTCTTTCCGTCTCCCATCAGAAGGAGGGTGCGTTGCTGCTCAGTCAGCACGTTCACTGCACGCTCGATCTCTCGCAGGTAATTCAAGCGGGTATCAGATCGAGCTTTCTCGACGCTCCTTATCTTAGCTTCGATATCTGACATGTTCGGCTTGTCGAGCCCTGTCACCTGCCATACGTCGAGCTCCATTGATCTAATCTCCGCGCGATGTCGCGCACGCTCGAGCACCGCTCGCTCTCTGATTCTATTGAGTTGCTGCTTCTGCTCGTCGGAGAGATCAAGATGCTCTGCATGATTCAGAAAGAAACCTCTCGCTCCTATGTGAAAGAGATGAGACGCTCCTGGTATCCCTGGCACTGCAGCGTGTGCGAGGACGGTCGCCATCTGTCCCCTCTTCATGCCTCCAGAGCCCATCATCTGGTGTTTCATCATACCCATCATGGGACACATCGAATCGACGCCGCGCTGCATGCATGGACAGCATTCGGACGATCGGCGTACTCCGCTACACCCGGGGCCGCTTTCGGCGGACGGTCCGGCCTCCTCTTTATCGTTTGCGTGATGACCACTGTGCTCATGGCTACCTGCCGGTTTCAATCCACCCTGCTGTGCCCAACATGGAGCACAGAAGAGCAAAACCATAAGCCCTCGAAGCACGGCCGAACCGAGCGTACTCGGGCGGAAGATGTCGCTTTGACAGCTATATCCCTCAGAATATCTTGGCTCCATCTTCAATCCTGCACTCGTGCTCATATCGGCGAACTCCACTGTTGCGAGAAAACACGGTCAGCTTGGAACAAGAGCTTAGGGCCTCCTATGATGCTCCCCACTACCAAACCGACCTGGGAGCGATGCCAAGGATCTTCCTCTTTAAATTCCCACCTACTCCCAACCGATTGCGACAGGAGATAATCCAAGCAGTGATTTCTCGTCAGGATGAGACACCCCTATCGTTTTACTTACTATTTGACTGAGAATCCCGAGCTCGCTACCGTCGTTCGAGCATGTCGCAGCCAGACTCAAGAGAACATCCGATCATCGAACCAACCAAGACCTTCGAGCCGATCCAGCTTGGAGATGCCACCTTTCCCTCCACACCTCGAACTATCATTCACGATCCTCTGAGACGATTCATTCTCGACCGCTTCAAGACGATGACGACTCGGCAGGCGGCCGATTTTCTCGCTACTATCGACATGCAGATTCTCCAGCAGCACACAGCCGCGGTAGAACGTCTCCCGTTTCAATTCACTCTCATGGTCGAGAAATTGGGGCTAGGATCCGAGTCGGAGATCACCGCCGCGCACGCAACGGCTTTCTACGAAAACTATTCTCACTACGATCAGCAGGTGTGGATCGAACGGCTTCTTCGAGATGAAGAGACCAAGCAGATTCTAAAGGAGAGGACCTACGATTTCCTCGCAACGCAGCTTCCTGCAATCGGGTACACTCTGGCCCACATCTTTGAAGGGGGCTACATAGGACTTCTGACAGCGCGTGGCGCTCGCAACAATCACGCTCGTCAGATTCAACGCATCAACGAGACGCTGGCCTTCGGTTCACAGCTTGACTTGATCTACTACGTAAACGACGACGATCTCAGTAAAAGGCTCGGACCTACGGGGAAGCAATCCGCTGAGAAGAAGGCTCTCGTGCTGATGAACTTCATCAACGGCTTCAAGGAGGATGCAAACGGGAACTGGGTGCCGATGAAGCTCGGAAAGCCGTTCGAGGAGATCATATTCATCGATGACGAAGACAAGAATCTGAAAGCTGTCATGGAGTGCCTGGTTCGGGACGTCTGCAGTAACGTGCTGTATGAGGCCGGCATTAGGCATCGCACCGCCGTCATCGAACAACGAATCACCGAACGAGCGCAAAGCATAACCGAAACGACCTTCGCCGCGGAGCGCCTGAAGCCCCTCGAGAACTTCGGTTTCTGGTTAGGGGTGGTCGACGAACTACTCAAGGAATTCACGGCCCGCACGGGAATGCTCCAGGATCGAGAGGCGCTGATTCAACACCTCATGACGCACAAGAAGTGGCTGCCGGACAAACTCAAAGTGTACGACGGTAATGACATTCCTTTCGATAGAGTGAAAGCCAGGCTGGACGCTGTATTTGAAAGCGGACAACCCCTCGAACTGGGCTCAAAAAAATCGATCGTATTCAACGATATAGACGGCAATCTCGTCTCGGTCCCAGCGAAGTTCTATGTTCACCGCCGCTCCGACCCGGATGCGACTCCGCTGCTCGTATTCAGTCAGGCTGAGTTTGCTGAGCATCCTTCAACGGATTACTGGGTAGAGAAGGTCAGCCGAGAACAGGGAATAGACGTCAACGAGCTGCACTTCAGCTTGGCTCACTTTCGAGATCCTGAATTCATTGAACGTGACATATTGACGGCCGCCTACAAGGGAGAGGCCTCGCGGGGCGCGGAGTTCAGGAGCGAACAGCATTAGCTGGCGTACGACATCTGCAATAGTCGCGCTTTACCAACTGTACTTCTCGAGCTTTACCCCCTCGTCCCCCGAGCGTAACAGACTCATGAATTGCGATTTGATGTATTGGGTTTCGTCTCGAAGCGCCACACCATCGCGCGATCCTAGTAGCTCCTTGGGTTTCGATGAAAACTCCCTGTGCGCGAGAAGATACGATCTGTCCCACCTCCAGGCCGATCCTTCCAAGGTGTAGAGCATGGTGAGAAATGCCTCCGCCGAAAGATACGGGATATCCTCGATCATCCGCACATAATTAGCCGCGGCCTCAGGCCCGATACCTTTCTCGATGTCCACACGGATTGAGTTGAGGGTCTTCGGATCTAAATCGGCAGTTGTGGCCCCTCTATTCGAATAGGCTGCCGGGAATGGATTAAGTCCCGCTTTCTGGACGAACAGTTCGGCGTTCGGCGCCCAGGTCTGGGTCGGTGTGCGGGGCCGAAAAGATCCAGTACCAGTGTTGTGTAAATCCTTGCTCATAAACCCTTCTAGTCGGCGTCCATTCCTCACGCCTTCGCATTGGTATTATGCGGAACTTCAACTGGATTGAGTCATATCTTTTCAAGTGGTTACCAGGTCACAGGCTGACAAGATCTGATTAGATCTAATAGCGACTGATTCGCGCAGGCCCAGGGGAGCCAGGCGAAATCTATCACTCGAGCACTTGAACGTGCTCGTAAACGTGAACGTGCCCGAACATCTTGATGTTTTTGTTTCGGGTACGTCTACGTTCGGGTGCACGAGCACGTTCACGTCGCCATAACACCGAGTCTTACCCACTCGATTCCGCAAAGTCCGAGATTTATTTACCGATGAAGTCCGCAACCCGCATATCTCCGGGTACGAGCATCATCTTTCGCGTGAGACCCCAGGGGCGACGCTCCAGATCGACACTCAAGGCGTCCACGCCAATCGCCGTCACGACCTCATCCGCTTCGAGATCTCGCAAGACACACCCTAAGCGCTCCGCGATTGCCAAGGGTGCCATGAGATCCCAGACCCTTTGGTGACCTACGACCGAGGCGCGAATTCGGCCGATAGCGGTGCTGGTTAAATCGTGCACACTCGCACCACTCGAGAGCCACGGATACTTCATGCTGTAGCCGCGAGAAGCCAACCATTCACGATCTTTTGAGCTGGCCGAGATACGCCGCTCAGGAGTAAGCTGCCGCTCCACTCGCTCAACCTCACCTGAATCGATCCTTTCTTGGAAGACCCCGCTCTGATTACACCAATACATCACTCCCTCTGCTGGTATCGCTACCACACCAGCTTCGGGCCAAATCCCTTCCCTGACCCTCTTGGTCAATGCGACAGCAACACAGAACGGCTCTCTCCCCTCCACGAAGTTTCGAGTTCCATCGATAGGGTCGATGATAATGTGCTGCGGAGATGCCATAACCGAAGCATAGTATCCTCGCACATCGCCTCGCGAACTCGCGCAAGCCGAGGCAGCCATCTCCTCACCCAGCAACGCCACTCCCGGAAAGGCATTCGTCAACACTTCGATAAATCTGCGCTCGACGAGGTAGTCAGTCTCGGTTACGAAGCTACCGTCGATCTTCTTGGTGGGAATGCGCGAGTCAGAACGAAAGGACTCCAGAATAGGAGGGCACAACTCCCGTACGAGCTCCCGCGCTACACTAACGAAGTGATCTGATAGAGGACCCACACAATCCCTAAACACGGCTACTCACACCCTCTCACAGCAAAGTATCTTCCAGCACAACAGGAAAAGCTAGTAGGACCCATTGCAGGGAAAAGAGGCCTCTACAGCCCCATAGATCCCGTGAACGTGCTCGTGCACCTGAACGTGAACGCACCCAGAGCAAAAACATCAGGGCTTTCGGGCACGTGCACGTTCACGTGCTAAGTTCAAAAGTGAGCCCTCTAGTAGGTTCTGCCTCGCTCACCTAGATATGTTGGCGGCCAGGGACTCCTGCAGCATCATACCCCCTTTCCGCGTCGCGACAGCTACAGGCTAGACTTTTAGAGAGCCTTGTTCGAGACTACCCCCAAATATCGGTTGTAGGAATCATTCATGGAATCATCAGAAACACCCCAGGCCGCAAGCACACCAGCTCCAGAGTCCGCCGTAGCCCCGGTTCAACCTGAGGCAGCGGCGCCAGCTCCAGATGATCAGATAGACATCGACCTCTTCGCTCGCATCAAACTCCGTACCGCAACGATCGAAGCGGTCGAGGCTGTTCCCAAATCCAAGAAGTTGTACCGAATTCAACTCGATGTCGGTGAGCTCGGCAAACGGCAGATCGTTTCGGGCATTGCACAGCACTACACTCCCGAGGAGCTCGTAGGTCAGCAGATCGTGATCGTTGCGAACCTCAAACCTGCCAAGCTCATGGGGGTGGAGAGCCACGGCATGTTGCTTGCCGCATCGACCGAGGGTGACGGAGTTCTCTCGCTCCTGACACCCAGTCGGCCGATCCCTGCTGGATGTAGAGTTCGTTAAACACTGTTCCTATACAATCGTTCGCGCTCGGCACCATGATCACTGATTCTCATACGCATCTGGATGCCGAGGATTTTGACGAGGACCGCGAGGCGTGCATCGAACGTGCAGTCGCTGCCGGAGTAACTCGCATAATTACTATCGGTGCGGGACAAGGTATAGATTCAGCTCGAAGAGCGATCGCTCTCGCAGAGCGCTATCCCTTCATCTGGGCGACCGCCGGTGTACATCCGCATGACGCCGGGAAAGAGATCGACTTCTCGGAGCTCGAAACCCTCGCACGTCATCCGAAAGTGGTGGGAATTGGAGAGACCGGTCTCGATTTTTTTCGAGACTGGTCACCCGTCGAGAAGCAATACAGCTACTTCGAACGACAGATTGAGATCGCCTTGGCAGTTCGCAAACCGATCATCATCCACTCTCGCCAAGCCGGCGAAGAGTGTGTGCGGATCCTGAAGGAGAAGGGCGCTGAGGCCGTCGGAGGTGTCTTTCATTGCTACTCAGAGAATGCGGAGTTCGCTGCGCGGCTTAAACCCCTCGGATTTCTCGTATCGTTCCCTGGATTCATTACCTTCAAAAAACAGGAGGAAGCTCGGCAGGTGTGCTCTGCGATCCCACTTGAGCAGATCATGGTCGAGACCGATGCGCCGTACATGGCTCCAGAGCCGCACCGCGGAAAGAGATGCGAGCCTTCGTTCGTTGTTGAAACGGCGCGACAGCTTGCTACACTAAAAGGGGTGTCTCTCGAAGAGGTAGCAAAGCAAACCACAGAGAATGCCCTCAAACTATTCTCTCTCATGAGGTAGCAGTATGTCGTCGGCTCCAGTGCTCGTTGAGCGTTCCGGTTTCGTCACCCGCATCACGATAAATCGTCCCGCGTCTCGCAACAGTTTAAACAAAGAAACGATTAAGTCCCTCACCAAGACCTTCTCCACGGTCTCGACCTGCACCGATACCCGCGTCGTCGTTCTAACGGGGAGCGGCACCGAAGCGTTCTGTGCAGGCGCAGACCTCACAGAGCTTACAGCCAGTTCCTCGCCGGATTCTCGTCGAGAGTTCTTCGGCTCTATTGCAACCCTCGTCGAGAGCATCGGACGATGTCCGATGCCCGTGATAGCCAAGGTATACGGTTTCGCTCTCGCGGGAGGATGTGGCCTAGTAGCTGCTGCCGATATCGCCGTAGCTGCAGACGATGCTCTCTTCGGACTGCCTGAGGTCGGGATAGGGTTAGCTCCTATGGTTGTGATGGCGCCCCTACTACGCACGATCGGATTCAGAGCAGTTTCAGCGCTTGCGTTGACCGGCGAGCGGATCTCAGCCGCTGAGGCGCTCCGCATAGGCCTCCTATCGAAAACCCTCCCCAAGGAGAAACTCGACGCCGCAGTGAACGAGCTGTGTACTACGATAGCCTCAAGCGGCCCCGAAGCAGTTCGTGCTACGAAGAGAGCGCTTGCGGACCTCGCCGAGTGCGGGTCACTTACATTCATGGGAGAGCTCGCAGATAGAAGCGCTCTCGTGAGCCTCTCTCCCGAAGCCGTAGAGGGGATCTCGGCTTTTCGTGAGAAGCGGTCGGCAAAGTGGAAGTTACCCTAATCGCCTAACCATAATTGAAAATCGAAGCGGACGACTATGAAGATCGGTTCTTTGACTATAACTGAGGTACTCTTCGGCTTCTTCGGCCTCGATGGCGGATGCATGTTCGGCTCGGTTCCCAAAAACCTCTGGATGCGATCGATCGGGGCCGACGAAGAGAATCGCATCCCCCTGGTCTGCCGCTCTCTCTTCATCAAGCATGGCGATAGGCAATTCCTCGTAGATGTCGGAATCGGTGAAAAGTGGAACGACAAGCAGCGCCAGATCTACGGAATTCGCAACACTCCTCAGTTCAACTGGGGCTTCGATCCCACACGTATAACCGATGTAATCCTCACTCACCTGCACTTCGATCACGCGGGGGGCATATCGTATCGAGATGCTGACGGCTCACTGAAGCTCTCGTATCCGCAGGCCAAGGTGCACCTCCAAGTTGCAAACTGGGATCGCGCTCGCAATCCTTCGCTCAAGGACCGCGCAAGCTACCTCCCCGAAAATGTGACCCCTCTGCATGAAGCCGATCTCGTTCTGTACGACGGAGATGTAGAGATCTATCCGGGCATCACCGTCCATCGTGTCGATGGACACACTCCGGGTCAGCAGTGGATCGAGATCTCTGCTGGAGATTCGCGTCTCTTCTTCGCCACCGATCTCATTCCGACCTCTCACCACGTTCCTCTCGCATACCACATGGGGTATGACGTCTGTGCTGATACGCTCCTTCCCGAGAAGGAAGCTTTCTTGGCACGTGCGGTGGACGAGAATGCGATAGTCTGTTTTCAGCATGATCGCGATGTGCAAGCGGCGCGAATTGTCCGCAATGAGCGCGGCCAGTACGAAATTGGCGAACGCCTCACGCTTTGGCGTTAATTGCTCACGCTTTACGCGCGAACCTGAGGCTCTCTCTGAATCCAGGGATAAAAAGTAGCGCGACAAAGTACTCCCCTGTGATATTTTAAGCCATGTCGCTTTCTCGAAACGTGCCCTTGGCATACGCCTACAACTTCTTTCAGATGTGCCTCATTGTGGTACCAGTCCTGGTACCCTACTACCAATCTTTGGGGCTCACGATCTCAGAGGTCCTGCAGATACAAGCAGCCTTTGGGATCAGCCTTGCTCTATTCGAAGTCCCCACCGGCTACATCGCTGATCTATGGAGCAGGAAGGCCTCCGTGTGCCTTGGAGCTTTTCTCGCTGGATGCTGCTTCACCTACCTACCTTTCGCCACCACCTATGAAAGCCTCATGGCGTTTCAGATCACTATGGGCTTGGCTGCGGCTCTCTCCTCCGGCGCGGACACAGCTTTGGTGTATGACTCCTTGCCCCCGAACGCTCCTAGACTGAAGATTTTGGGTGCTCTGAACGTGTGGGCGCTGCTGGGAGAAACCGTCGCGTCGATAGCGGGAGGAGTACTCGTGCTCTACTCGTTCTCTGCTGTGACTTGGGCACAGGCCTGCGTTATGTGGGCTCCGTTTTTCATCGCTCTCTTCTTCGTCGAACCTCCAATCGAGCGCATGCAGCGTACGGGACACCTGAGCAACTGTACTAAGGTGATAAAACATGTACTAAGTGAAGATAGTCTGCTCCGCCTCATCTTTCTCAACTGTGTAGTATGGGGACTCTCAAGTTTCTGCGTCGTGTGGCTCCAGCAAGCCTACTGGACAAGACACGGAGTTCCGCTCTCCTTTTTCGGCATTATCTGGGCCGCTCTCATGCTTGTCGCAGTAGTTGCCAGCAAATGGACCCACCGCTATGAGCGCTTAGTCGGAGCTCCGGTAGTGCTACTCACCCTTTCGATCGTCCCGTGCATCGGATATTTCCTAATGGCCCTCGATCTGCGCATAGTCGGCATTGCCGCAGCAGCCCTCTTTTACATCAACAGAGGGCTCGCCTCGGTGCTTTTACAGGACGCCTTTAACTGGAAAATTCCATCGACGTTTCGTGCGACGGGAAATTCTCTCAAGAGCCTTGCGTTTCGTGGGAGTGCCTCTGTTTTAACTCCGCTCGTCGGACTCGCAGTAGACAGGTGGGGATTGCCCGCGGGCCTTTTCATACTCGGCAGCGCCTTCAGCATCCTGCTTCTTCTACTCGCACTGCCCCTGTATCACCGAATACACGAGCTGCATGTCGAGTACATTCCGACTGACGGCATCAGCCAGAGCTCGTGAGAGGAGGCAAAACCTACTGCTAAGGGTGCCTGTGACCTTGTGGTCATCACGACGGCTGGGGGCCACTTTTTCGACACACTAGGTTACATCTCAGTTCCTTACACATTTGAAATACTTGGAGGTTTTTAAGATTGCTGCTACTTGGCAGTACCCAAGAGGGAGGGCTGGCCTGGATACGGGTTTAATAGCCTCAGGCTTTTCTATACCATGAGGTCACTATGCGACCGAATCACGAGCTTCTCTTGCAGTATCTCTACCCGCGTCATGAAGATATTTATCTACGTGATTTGCGGGAGACCTCGACGCGCACGGCGCGAGCGACCTTTGTTTTTGGTCATAACCCGCGAACGAGCGATTTCACGCATGTGGGTGCCGCCGAGATGCTCGCTGGAGTCTCTCAGGCCGCTTACTGCATGGCTCTCAATCACACTCCCGAACTGCTCAAGGACGACACGATCTCTCGCTGCTGCTTCAGCGCCTTAAACGTGACGTTCTCCAAGATGCTCGCACCGAAAACAGAAGCAACGCTCACACTCGAAATGGAGACGACACCTTCCGGGCTTCCACGGCTCAACTTCGAAGGATTTATAAACGGCTCGGTTGAGTGTGGATTATCTGACGCAGATCTTGTTCATCATCGACCGGTAACGCATGCAGAGCTACCCGCCAGTGTCAGACGAACGCTCCACTCCTTTTACAACAATGGGTCTGAGCTCACTTTAAAAGGTTTATCTGCGTCATCACCGCAGCGATGGACATCTCTCTCCGAATTCTCTCCAGATTCGCGGCTACGATTGTGTCGTTACACTACAACTACTCAAATCATTGTCGGACTGTCGCAGCTCGCTTTCGCAGTAGTCGGAGAGACGAATGTCACGACGCATCGAGCAACGACTTGGGAAACGGCGGAATTTCGGGATTCCATGAGCGACCAGGCGTTGGTCAAGCTTTCATATTCCCGACCCCCGAAGTCCGCGCTCGACCTTCAACTCGACAGTACACTCGCTGCTTCACGGAAATTGAAGGGGTGTAGATTCGTCCGATTTAACCTTGAGGGAGACCTCAACGGAACTATGGATTGCATGTTATCCCCGCGAGTTCCGATTAAAAGCTTCAAACAGGCTTCTCAAGCTTAGCGTGGAGTTACTTGCAGCACTGTCCTCCCGCATTAGCTGTTCATGAACCAAGCACACATCGGCATGACAGCGATAAGGAGAGGGCAGAGTGAGACACGAAAAAACCTTGGGAGGAAACCGGTACGGGTAACCACCGAGGGGCGCAACGGAAAACCCGCCACGCCACCTCAGTGATTCCCACACAGGACGGGAACATGCCAAACGGCACATTACCGGTACTCGCTCGCCTGAGCCTCGAACAGGTTCCTGTACTTCTCGGAACGCTCAATCAACTCATCATGAGTGCCCTGAGCAGCGATCCGACCGTCTTCTACGTAGAAGATCGTATCGGCTCGCCTCACTGCACCCAGGTGATGCGTTGAGAAGACGACAGTTCTGTCCGTGGTCTGCGCAAACAGCGCATCCCAGAACTTCTTTGCCGCCTCGGGGTCCACTGCCGATACAGGCTCATCGAGAACGATGAGACCGCGCTCGGCTACGACCACAGCCGCAAGCAAGAGCCTCTGTAATTGCCCACCCGAGGGCTCTACCGCCTCACGACGGTCGAGCCCGAGCGGAGTGTCCAATCCGAGCCTCCACTTACGAACGAAGTCTACTGCTCCGATGCGAGTAAGCTCGCTCCAGAGCACTTCGTCAGGTGCCGGACACTGCGCTCTGCCCAGATTGAGCAGTTCGCGTACAGTCAAGTTGAAGTGCCGCATCTGCTGCGGCAACATCACGACCTGGCTCGCGAACTCCTCCGCCGACATCTGATCAATCGGCTTGCCGTCGATCAGAATACGACCCCTGGAAGGACACAGCTGTCGCAGCATCAGTGCCATCGTGGAGCTTTTTCCAGCTCCATTCGGGCCCACTACTGCGACGACCGAACCTCGCTTGACCGAGAATGAGATACCGCGCACCGCGAACTCTGCTGAGTTAGCTGATGGGTAACGGTACCACACATCCTGGAACACGAGCTCGGCCGCGCTCTCGAGAGCCTCCGTGTCACCTTCGTTACTGGTGACATCTGACGCTCCGTACTCCTGCTCTATAGGGAGCAGGCGAGTTTCCACAGCCGGCGTATATGGGTGCCTCAAGAAGTCAACCAGATCCCATAGGGACTTGGACTGACTCCACTGCTGCCCCAGTATCGACGCAAGCTCCGAGAGACAGGCGGCAAGGCTAGCGATAGTGCCCAAGACGAGCACCAGCTCACCTGCCGTAATCTCTCGACTCAAGGCCCGTGAAACCAAGACAACGATACACCCTGCCAAGCCCATACCGGCGAGAAGAGCCGCGAGCACTCGCTTGAGAGCGGCATCGCTCTCAAGACGACACTCTCGCGCACTGGCTGCCGCCAAACCTCGACGGTATCGTCCTGCGAACCACAGCGCTGCACCGAACTGGTGCAACATTGCGAGCGCCGGCGCGACCATCAGGTTGTACAGATCGCTCCAGAGCGGCCCCCATACTGGCGCCAACTCCTCGTCCAAGTCACATCGCCTGCGTGCATGACGCAGCTCGAGCACCATGGACGGAAGAGCGAAGACCACCAGAATGACGAGGAGGCTCGGGGCTTTGTAGGCAACGATCCCGCCTGTCACCAACAGTGTACCGATAGTTCGGATCACCTGAGGCAGAGCACGTGCCATCGCCATCATTCGCCACACCGCTCGCTCCTTTACCTGCTTGAAATTTTCAGCAAGTACTGGGTCGCTGAGCTGCTCCTGATTGAACGAAACCATCTTACGAGTAAACTTCCCGAAGACAGCCTCGAACATACAGTTGTCTGCCATCCTTTCGAGAGAGCTCAGCGCTACCGGGATGATTCCCAGCATCGTCAGGCTTCCGATCAAAGCAGTTGCTCCCACGACGACATCGAGTACGGAGCTACTACGGGTAATGGCATCTACCATCATCCCGTTCCCGCACCAACTCAGCACCGGTGCGACGACCGCGCCGATACCGACCACCACCCGAGCGATCGTCGCTCTGGGTTGCGCCTGCCACAAGGCACGGATAGTGATAAGATTCGCATTCGCTATCTGACTCACCACCCGACCAACACCAAGCAGGACTCGCCACTTGCTCGACCGCTCTTCGCGGCTCGACTCCCGACGAGATACCTTGCTTAGTCGAACCTTGTTCCGTGAACGGCTGGTGCCGCTCACCTTCTCGACTCGCGCTACATTTAACTTATTCATACACACCTCCGAAAAATGAAAATTAACCTATGCCTTCACCACGACTACGCGTCGGATGAAGCTTAAAAAATCTCACTCTGCCATCGAGAGTTCACCGCCCTTGCGAGCGGCACCAACTCGATGACAGACCTTTGAATACCTACCCCTCTGTGCCCGAAGTGAGTCGTCCTCCCTTCGGCATGTAAAAGATCCTTCTCGCAGCCTGCGCATACACGTCTCCCGTTCCACTCACCTGAGTAGTCAAAGTGCACGGTGTGCCGCAGATACACGCCTCCCGTGCCGAGCTATCCCTCAGCTATCAAGAGCGATTTGTTTATTGGTAACGCGCCGATTTAACGGCTGCTTGTTGTAATCTTCATCGCCTCTCCCCCTTCCTCATCTCGAGAACTGCATAGTTATAAATGTCGTTCTCCCGACGGACATGTGCGTCCGCCAGCGAGAACAATCTCTGCCAAAATTTTTATTGCTTGTGATGTGAATAGCTAACTCAAGCTTCGTGGGGCTCTCGCTGAGCCCCTGCCTGAATCAAATGCGGAAGGGGATCAGATTTTCGAGATCACCAAGAAAACTCATAGCTTGCTCACATTGAGCAAACACCCAACCTTGCCCACCCGACATGGGGTAAGAAGTGCTGAGTTGTATCGAGTCTCTGATTTTCATCGTCGAATTTTCTTTAAAAACGCCCCAAAACGGGCTTTCTTCTATCAGTATAGAGGATCGGATTTTTTATTCAAGAAAAAAGTTGCATGCTACTCGTATCTGAGACCTTTTCTGAATCTCACGAACGTGCGCTGCACGAGTCAATCTTCTTCATGGCGCCGAGCACGCCGGAGTGTCGGAAGATTCAGCAGTGGATAAAAAGAGATCTTGTGAAATTGTATGACCGGTTGAGCTGTCACTTTGATGAGATGCCCTCCGAATCTATCAGAGAGACGACTAGTAAGCGCCTCTATATCAGATGGGCTGCGAACAGCGGCCTCCATCAAGAAATCGTAATGACCAGTCGTTCGAAGAATCGCGTATATAGCATCCTCCTGGGCACTAAACGCATATAGCTCCTCTTTTAATGCATTTGACACCCCATGGGTTTCCACGTGCAGGTAAAACAATTGGAATCCAAGTCTAGTAGTGTCAACAAGAAAGCGACTCCCTACTATGACCCCGTGTGTGCGCAGTCGCTCAAGTCGATACTGAACGGTCGTAAGTTTCGCACCTAGGATCCGCGCCAACTGTGAAGTTGTTGCAAGGCAGTTGCCCGAAAGATGTCTCAGAATAGAATGGTCAAGTTCGTTGATTTCCACGATTCTTTCCCTATTTCCGAACCCCAGGGTCTTGGTTGTTTTTTGGTGGCTGCCGAGAAATTTGAAGGGATAGTCGATGAGGGACTCTATAACGGATATGCGCTTGTCTGCAAAAATGCCCCCAAAGCGCTGAGCTAAGTTGTCTAGGAACTCGGTTAAATCGAATGGATCTCCTGCTATGATATCCATGTGAAATTGAAATTCACCGCTAGTTTGGCTGAGATACGATACGCGAGGGGAGTCGCTGAGAAAAGCAATCACCTCAGGCTTGTTGGTAAGATGTGCGAGAGGACGAAAGACAATATGAAAGTAAAACAGACCCAGGGGATACACATCAATATAGGTCACCCTCTTGAGCCTTCCGGACTCTTCCAGCGCACCAAGCGAGTACCGAACCGCGGATTCAGTGAGCCCCGAAACGCGCGCGATCTCACACACGGGGATCTCGGCATCCAGCGAACATGCTGCCAGAATTTTTAACTCGTTATTAGTTAGCGTCATTGGATTCGGCGAAGCACTTTGTCATTCGCTTACACAGACGGAAGGATCGCTCGTTTTTGAAACGATCAGAACGCAGATCAAGGCGAAAGCTTTTCTGCAATTTTCCGCCTTCATTCACCTCCCTCTCTGGGCCTGATCCGATACGAACAAATACCCAGCCTGCACTTGGGAAAGGCCCCTGTCCCAAGTCGATGACTATTCGAACCAGCGAGACGGATCGAAAGACCCGATCCGTCTCGCACTCAGGACTTACGCCACTGTCTTCTTGGCCATCGCCGAACGAAGGGCTCCGATGATGGCAATTAGTACCGCCCCACCAACTCCTCCACCAGCAATATTGGATACCATGGCCTCAAGGCCCGGCGTAGCCAGGGCGCCTGCAACATCGCCTTTGCCTAAGGCTGCTAGGATTTGACCCCCGAGGCCGCCGCCGAGAATACCCGCTATCGAATTTCCGACTGTACCGAGGCTGTTCTTCTTCATGGCTGCACCGGCCACGTTTCCACCGATCACGCCACTAACCAACTGCAGCAGTATGCTTGAAATGTCCATCAGTATCCTCCAATAGCGACCAGGTCGGCATCACCCTCACGGAATATCGACGCGGTCGATGTTTCGACTCATGCTAGGCAGCCGGGCGCATGCAAGACAAGGCCGAAAATGGCGGGGCCTGGCATCAAACGGGAGACGGCTGGAATGCTGATTTGAATCCTTCTTCTCCCTGACTCACGACATCGTCGGAGATCCCCCGAGCTTTTAGAATACAGCATCGCTAATACGACATATGTGAACGTGTGGCCGTTGGGTCGAACTGCTTTGTATGAATAGGAGCTTACGATGCGCACCTTGCTTGTACTGCTTATGGGGCTCTGTGGAGCCTTATCTTTGTCAATCAGTAGCTCCGCAGAGGCCCGCTCTCCGACCTTTGGACCAGATGCCTCGATAGCGTTGAATGCCTATCGCGGAATGGTAGAGGAGCACGTAAGTGGCGTCATACGCGCCTTACGAGTCATTGCCGCATCAGACGAGGCGAAGGCCGGTTCGTGGGACGAAGTAAAGCCCCTGCTCGAGCGCTTCAGCGAAGATCTCACTACGGACGCAACGACTTGGTTTGCTCATCCCGATGGACGTTATTTTTCGACCGCAAGCGATGATGTTGCGGAGGAGAATCTCAAAGATCGCGACTATTTCCCGGCGCTCATGTCGGGAAAAGAGGTCTTCGGAGACCTAGTGATCAGCAAATCAACGGGACATCGCTCGGTTATTATCGCCACACCTGTCAAAAAGGACGATAAAACTATCGGCGCTGTCGGCGTATCATTGCGCGTGCGACTCCTCTCGGAACTAGTAAATTCAGCGCTCCAGCTTCCAACAAACACCTATTTTTACGCACTCGAAGGAGACACACGAATAGTCCTCCACCGCAACGCCGAGAGGATGTTCAAGACTCCGAGCGATGTTGGCGATGAAGCCTTAGGGGCGGAGTTCAAACGGGTGCTCGAGCAAAAGAGTGGAACCTTCGACTATGAACTACACGGAAAAAGGATCTCGAGCATCTTCGAGCTCTCACCGAAGCTCGGTTGGTATTTCTTCATCGCAAGAGAGTTAGAGGGTTAGCATCGGTCGAGGCTTCTCGCATGGAAGTTGACCCAAGCTACTGACAGTCTCTCTGAGGTTGAGCGCCGAAGGGAGGTCTTCGATCTTAGAGACGTATCGGAGTGCTTCGTATCCGCGATAGAGATGGTTCAGTCTCACGCAGCCCTGTGCAAGTACGCGCTCAATCCTCTCTCGTATGCTTCCGACCCGAAAGAATTGCGCGTCTTTTTGGATATCGAGAGACATGACTTCAAATTGAGCGCGCCCCAAATAGGGCTCGAGCTTTAGCCTCCTTAATCCGCTCAAGACCAGCACATTATCCCAGGGAAACTTTCGCTGAATAACCATCGTGTGCGGAAGTCCCGAAGGCACATAACACCCGATCGGAATCACATAGCCGTCAAGCCAGAACGGACGGAACACCTCTATTCGAAAAGGAACTCCCTCGAGCACTCCCGTCACTCCCAACTCGATGACGCTATGTCCGGCAAGCCGCTTCTTCAACTCTTCTGCCATCTCTTTCTGAAGAGCGCGAAATCTTCTATATGCCACTAGTCGTCGAAGAGGTGTGAGCACAATGAATATGAAGTAAACGAAGAGTGCGATGCCTGCAAAGACAATGGCAAATGCCTCGACCACCATAAGGGCTCCGTATCGAAAATGCTCCGTATGAACATCCTAGCCGAGACGATTACAGTTCGCCTCGGCTAGGAAGATCGAGAGCTCAAAAGAAGCTCAAGAGCTTTTTCACTCCGTAGCTCACACCTGCTGCAACCAACCCACCGACGATCAGCGGCACGACTACCGGGCCTCCGACAAGGGAGGCCGCCCCTATCCCGACGGCTGTTCCGATGACCATTGAAGTAGTCGGTATAACAGACGCCTTGAGGGTTCGTGAGTACGTGTGATCACCCGCATCACGATCCTGCTTGAGGGCTTTTGCGAGGTCGAGAACGCCCGTGGTCGCATCGATAACCGCTCCTGCCGTTGCAACGAAGCCCGTAATTCCGCTCGGGCGAACCATCCCCGCGTTCAACTCTATTGATTCGGCACCTTCCAAGGCCTGGCCCGCCTTCGCCAGGGCCTCCTGCGTAGAAGCGATTGATCCTGGCACAGAGAGGTAAACATCCGTTGCGTCATCTTCGGGAATATTCCTCTCCGCCCAGGCACCGACCTTGGCGATCCCTCCGAGGACAGCGTCAGATGTCCGATTCAAAAAACCGTCAGAGGAGCTACTATCAACTCTGAATCGGGGCCAAAAGCCCCCGCTAGAATCCGAGGACGGCATAGTTGACATGGCCGATGGCGTTGGTGTGGGCAAAGGCGTCGGCAACGCCGTTGGTGTTGGCCTGGCCAACCCCATGATCGGCATCTGCCCTCTCCACATTGGTATCGGTGTCGATGCACCTGGTTGAAGTGTTCTTGGATCCACGATTAAGCCTCCATAAATGTAGTTGGTACACTACTGCTCATGGATCTTTAATCGAACGTTTCACGAAAAAGTTGCGTGGACGGGAGGAAACTGTCGAAGAACCATCGCAGCGCCCAAGAATCTGAGACCAGCAAGGCCGGCTGCACCGACACGGAATATCAAGCCACCCACAGATTTATGAGAGGACGCTAACGGATTTCTGAGCGCGAAGATGAGGAGGGATACCTTCTCTCCGATCCTCAAGGATTAGGCCAAACAGCTCGCGGCAAACCACGCCGCTCGAAAGCCTGCGAAAGCAAGGATGCCAACGGATTGCTCGCAATATTGTGAGCTCGGTGCACGACTTGCTCTATATCCTCGCGATTCAGAAAGATCTGGATTACTTGGACGATCTCAGTAGGAATGTGGCGAATGGCCCAGGCTGTTCGATCCTCACCGAAAGCATGGGCAGCGAAGTCTATTCTTTCTGAATCGACCCTTGGCGGCGAAACCGCGCTTGCAATCAGCGACATGCTTTCGACAACCGACAGAACTGCCTTCTCGGCGTCCTGTAGCTTCACTCCGAGCAGATCCTGGGGCAACTTCCCGTCGTACTCGCCTCGTATGAATGTACGTCTGGCTGTAAGAGCGGCGTACCATGCCTCATCCATCACGACGCTCACTAATCCCCCCGATTTATCTTCGGGAGGTGCCGGGGGACGCAAAAGCCCATTGAGGAGCTTTTCTTGAACAAGGGAGAGATTAGCTGGTGTGGCGAAGGCAGGAGAACTTATCACATCTGCGAAGGCGCTCACGACAGCGCGTATCGCAGGTCCACGAATGCTGAGTCCCTCCGTCGAGCTCAAACCATCGGCTGAGGCAAGAGAGAGGATCTTATCGACAAGCAGCTGGTCCTTCGTAGGATCGCCGGGACGTTGGAGGAGCTGCTCGAACGCATCACGTACCACCTTACGAAGAATCGCTACCTTCAGGTCCGTATAGTTGACCACCTTTGACCGGTCTATCGGAATGCCGCGCTCATCACGGAGCTCCTTCGGGAGAATCGACGAGGAGGTCCTCCGCATCCCCTCGACAAACTTCTCGTGAAAGGCTCGCACCAGCGGAATGTGCTGACTAGCCAGGTTCGGAACTTCTGTCGAGGCAGCTCCGCCTTTTTCCTCACCGATGGAAGAGCCGCGCATAAGCAGCGCTGCGAGATGATTCGTCCGATCACGCACTGCAGGATCTTGGAGCATTTTATCGAGCGTCTGCTCAAACTCCTTGTATTTATCAACAGCCGCGTAAAGAGGGATCTCTCTGCGCTCCTGCAGCCTACGTTCGAAATCAGATTTGGATTGTCCGTCCCTCGCCAACATACCCACCAGCCCATCGCCATACGGCGCTACCGAAACTACAATTGCAGATAGCTGTATGTGTTATGAGAGATTCCTTCCCGCAAGTGCTCCTGCAAGTGTGATGCAGTGTCAGGCGACCACACTTGGGACAAAAGCCGCGTATTTCAGGGAGGTTGGCTACTACTGTGACTCCTAGCTACCGCAGTAGCTCAGCACGCCTCGCCCTCTCACCGATTTATAACCACCGGCTCTGAGCTAACATCTCGCGTCTCACTTGATGCAGGTTGCTTGACGATACCCTTCACCATCGCAAGAATGGTGCCTAGATCGGTCAAGTTTGCAGGAACCACGACCGTGCTCGATTTCTGCGCTATTTTGCCGAATTGAGGGAGATACTGCTCTGCTATTCGCAACTCCATCGCGGCTTTGCCTCCTTCACCCATAAGCGACTGGCCGACGAGTCGAAGTCCTTCTGCAGTAGCACGGGCCACCTCCAGGATCGCTTCGGCTTCTCCTTTTGCCGTATTGACCTGCGCCATCATGCTGGCTTCGGAGTCCTTAATCTGTCGCTGCTTCTCTCCCTCCGCAGTGTTGATAGCGGCATCACGCTGTCCTTCCGAAGCAAGAATCGCAGCGCGTTTCTCTCGCTCCGCCTTCATCTGCTTCTCCATGGCCGTGATAACCTCACGTGGAGGGGTGATATTCTTGATCTCGTAGCGAAGAACCTTCACTCCCCACGCCTCTGCGGCCTTGTCGACCTCCATAACTACGTTGGCGTTGATGTGGGTGCGTGCTTCGAACGTTCTATCGAGCTCTATCTTTCCGATCTCGCTTCTCAGTGTGGTTTGCGCCAACTGCACCAGGCCGAATATATAGTCGTCGATGCCGTATGATGCGGTTTGTGCGTCGATCACACGAACATACAAAACACCATCAACCCCGACCTGCACGTTGTCACTCGTGATACAGATCTGTTCCGGAATGTCGACAACCTGCTCCTTCACAGAATGGCGGTACCTGACTGCGTCGAAAAAAGGGATGAGAACATGAAATCCGGCATCGAGCGTTTTGTGGTACTGTCCGAGACGCTCCACGACGTAGCGCATCTGTTGAGGGACTATTACGGCACCCTTAACGACGGTCAAAATTGCGAGTAAAGCTACGAAAAAAAAGACATAAGTCATATGCATCCTCTCGTGTAGACGATATTAAACTGATTGCCCGCTCACCGGCGCTTGACACACAATGTGAGATCTTCAACTTCGACTACGACCGCTTCGGTAGCTGGGTCGAGCACCCCCGTACCTACGTTTCTCACTCGCCAGGACGAGCCCCACAGCTCTCCCTTGCCCACCGCTCCTGGGGCGAGCACCTCGGAAACTGTGACAACCTTTCCCACTGCATCAGCGGTCATAGGTCGACGCCCTTTCAACATCTGCTGAAGCTTGCCGGAGAAACCGAAACACGCCACTAGTGCTACAATTGAGAAAAGAACCAGCTGAACGGTCAACCCAGGAACAAGTCCGGTGAGGGTTATCAGCCCAACCACCACTCCAGACACACCGAGAAGCAGGAGATAGAAGCCACTCGGAGCAAAAAGCTCCACGAACGCCAGCGCAAGACCGATTATACACCACGTCCACCCACTCATATGGCCCCTCTGAAGCTACGATTCCTGGACTTACTTTAATCAGGAAAACCGACGTCGCCAAGGGGCAATAACCACCACACAGGCGGTCTCGAAGCACTGCACTCACCGCGATGCTAGTGTGCTTTCCGACCCCGTCGTTGATTTACGAACCCATAGGTCGCACCCCACAGAGGTCGCAGGGTAGTCACACGAACCAGCAACTCATGCCCTCGTATCCGTTGAACGGCACGCACCTCTCGGAATGCTGGATACAAAAATGCCATCGTTATGGCGCGTAAAACGCCGGACAGGAGGAACAATGCCAGGAAGGGCGACGATGGAACAAACCAACTGAGAGAGCGCGTCAGAATATCTGGCATGTTCATCGCCATGACTCCTCCTATCAGAGACCCGATGAACACCAGAACTCCATTGACAATCGCCTGATAGGCGATACAGCGTGCTCGTTTGGCTGGGGTAACGGCATCAAAAACAAAATTTGCTGCAGCCAAGTTGAATCCTGACCAGAAGAAGCCGCTGTACAACTGGATAAAAATGAGAAATACGAGGTTATCGGAGATCAGCCACATCCACGGATTGAACGCCACCAGCCAGCCACACACTCGCAGGATCTTCCGATTCCCGAACTGATCACTCAAGGCCCCCCACGACCGCATGACCACGAATTGAATCAAGACCCCCGTAGCTACAACGCACATATATTCTAAGTAACTCAGTTTGAGGTCATTCAGCATATACATCGCGAAGTACGGCCCCGAGATCGCTACTGCGAAGTTCATGAAGGACACGAACAGAACAAATTTCACGAAGTTTGATTGACGAGCTCTCGATATGAACTGCCAAAAGGTAAACTTCGAATCATCCGGTACATGAATAGGCGGATCCTCTACCTGCGCAAAGATCCGACCTCCCCACCAACGTGCGATCGTCGCTATCAGGAAAGCAGCAGCGAAGCCGTACTCAGAGTGCCCCCATCCGGTAAACGAGTGAATCAACTGACCACCGACCACTACCGATATGAACACAGTGATCGAGATCCACTTGTTGCGATATCCGAAGAATTCCCCGCGAACCTCCTGGGGAACAACATCCCCTGCAAGGCTGTTCCAGATCGGAGACATGACACCGTTAAGAACCTGATATAGGACGGCTAACGCGATCAGCGCCGTGACAGCTTCCCAGCCCGGGCCGAGAAAAAAAGGCAGCAGGGCGATCGGTAGCCACACCATCCCCTGAGCCTTCATCAGGATCGTAAGAATCCGCTTGCGACTACCGCTACCGTCAACAATGCGTGTGCCGATCGTCTGAGCGAGGGAGCCGATCAAGGCCGGCAAGGTCGCCAAAGCTCCAATCTGCAGAGGATTTCCCCCAAGAAATATCCCGAAGGCGCCGAGATAAGTTTCGGCCGTACCGAATTTCACCGCGTCGAGATTTCCTTCTAGAATGAGCGCTCGAGCAGATCCACTCTTCAAAAACTTCACGTTGCACCTTCTAAACTAGGGAGACGGCTAAAACCCTCCCGTCCAGATAGCCCCTGTGTCCCGGAACTACCGCAGAGAAACCCCTTCACGCTCCAACCGTCGAGCGACTCGAAGTATGGCGATGATCGACAAACTATCTTTTATCTCACCATCATCAACCATCGTCAAAGCATCGCGGAGCGAAACATTGCGCAGCTGGAGGACTTCGGTGTAGTCAGGTCGGCTCTCCCCGAAGGAAAGCCCACGAGCGAGGAACAGAACACCACGTTCCGCAGAAAAACAGTTGCTCAGATGAATCTCTTCACCAAGGGGCTCCCACTGTGAAGCAGAGATGCCAGTCTCTTCTTTCAGCTCCCTCTGCGCTGCAGCAAGAGGCTCCTCCCCCTCCTCCGCTCCTCCCTCCGGGATCTCCCAGGAGTAGTGTTCGACCGGATACCGATACTGACCAACGAGCCAGATCTGTTGATCATCCGAAAGTGCGACAACCCCCGTTGCCACTCGTGTCTCGACCACGCCGTATATCCCGGGACTACCTTTTGGAGAGATCACCTGGTCTTCACGGACTTTTATCCAGGCATTCTCGTAAATGAGCTTGCTCGACAGCTTTATCCACGGATTATCAGAGCTCATATCCCCCTCCACTTACTAACCAGTCGGTGAATTGCCCCCGTTTATGCTTCGAACCTCGTATACGGATGCCACACCGTAGCACCTTCGAGTTTGAAAAAGAGACACGGCAGACGTTCACACAAGAAGCAGTGGTACGGATAATACGGCTTACCGAATATCTCCATGCATTTCTCGTCGGAGATCACTTTGTCGAAGCGCGAGTCGGTCCATAGATTCGCCTGTATAGCCTCGCAGGTATCCAGCACATGCTGGGCCTTCTTGAAAAACTCCATGTAACGCAACATCCAACTCGGCCTTGCCATCCAGTAGTTACAAAAAAAGAGTGGGATAGTAGGATCGATCGCCCGCTCTTCAGATATTCCCAACTCACGTGTCAACCCGCACCACAGCTCGCGGAACAGAGGGTGATGGCGCTCTGCCTGCAGGATGATCGACTCGTGACATGGGAAGAACGGCACCACATCCGGACTTCTAAACGCAAGATGAGAGGTGAGTGCCTGCATGTCTGGCACCGGGATCTTTTGAGGCGCCTTCCAAGAAAGCGTTCCAACGTAGTCACACTCGCGCCATTCCTCGATGTGTTCGAGCAACCACGAACTGTACATGAGATTTTCGAGGTACCTAGTGGTCTTGTTGTGAATCACCGTGGCCCACGGGAGATTCGCAGCCCAATCCTCGGCAAACCGCCTCGTCTGATCATCGTACGCAAGAACGAAAATTCGAATTTTCATGATACTACGCCCTGCAGCTGAGTATTACTCGCCTGCTCCGAACGGGAAACCTCCTAACATCGGGTGCATGCAGGTAGACGAGCACGCTCACGCGAGCTCTCTTGCTACAGAGGCTTTACGTCGCTTCGCGGGAAGAGCTACTCCATGTCCGTCTGAAAAGCACTCCAGAGTGGCCCTCCCAACTCCATGCGCATACCCGATACATCAGAACTGGCGAAACGTCCTGCTGAACGATCGATAAGACATGCAAACCCGACCACGTGGCCGCCCTCGGCCTTCACCTTTTCTGCAGCTTCTCGCAACCGACGCCCGGAATGGACGACGTCATCCACGATCACGACCCGCTGGCCGTTCAGGTCTGGACCAAAGAAGCCACCATCCCTTTGCAAGATGGCGACCTTTCGCCCACCTGCGACCGAGGCAGCGAACAAAATTCCGGAGTACGCCACACCCACAGCTACATCGAATGCATCGTGGTCGAGGTGTCCAACGGCGAAGGCGCTCAAACGAGCCAAATCGTTCGGCGTTAGCTGGTAGCAATCATAGAAGACCGAGCACACTTGGCCGCTGGGGATACGCGTCGGTTTGGGGAATCGAATCGCGATTCGCTCGATGATGCCTTTGGTCGTCTCGTCCATATGTATGTCCATGTAGTGGTACGCCGCTCGGGCAGCGGGCTGTACAACGGTACTTGTATGATAGCACCTTTTCCCAATGCCATGGCATAGCTGTTTTTGATCTACCAAGGCCAGATGAAATTCAGCCAGATATCCCCTGTAGCTAGACGAGGCAGAGCCGAGCCATCGGCCAAGTCCGTTGAACGGACCGGTAGGCACAGTTTATTTTCACCGAGCATACCGGAGGATCAGTCTGATCATGTGAGTAAGATGATCTATGTTCCGCGGCTTCATCAGAGAGCCGCCGAACCGAGGGTTAATTTCCAGGATGGCGGGACTTCCGTCCGGACGAATTTTGTAATCGATGTTGACAGGACCTATGTACCTCAGGGGACGTAAGATCCTCTCTACGGTTTCTCGTTCTCCCGGAGTCGGTTCATGGTGCTTTCCAGGATATCCGACCGGTTTGATCCCTTCCTCTTCGAATTCGAAGCTGAAAGCCTTACTCCAAACGACACGCCCTTTACGAAAAAAAGCGTTCATCGTGTACTCCACGCAGCCTGGAATGAACTCTTGAAGCAGACAGGGATATCCCAACCACGGCTCGTGTGTGCGAACATCCTCATACTCGGCACGAGAGCGAACGAGCCGGACACCTTTACTGCCATTGAGATCCACTCTTTTGAGAACGAAGGGGTACTGAACTTCCTCGATCGCCCCATACACCACAGGCGCATCCTGCTGCAGCTCACGAGCTATTAGATATTCTGCGAAGGCAGCCTTGTTTCGCAGGATTTCGACCGCAGCAGCTGAAGGAACAGCCTTCTCGTATGCGGTATCACACGCGAGGATATCGCGCTCCATGAGAGGGATCGTTACAACCCGGCCGAATCGTCCCTGCCGGATTGCGCTCCCTGGCTTGCCCTCGCACACGACGCGCTTCACCGATGGAATCTGCGACCACAAGGAAGATTCCGGGCCGATCGCGCGCTCCCATTCAGTGGTGTGAAACCCTTTAATGACAACGGTAGCACCCAAAGCACCACGAAGGGGTCGCACCAAAGCAATTGCCATCTCACGAAGTACGGACATACGGATGCCCTTATCAGGCACAAGGAAGCTCATTCATTTAGTGCGGCAGGATCTTGAGGATCTTCTTCCTCCACTCCGCTGGCCCCACTTCGTGCACCGATACACCCTGGCTATCGACCGCAACCGTGACGGGCATATCCTTGACCTCGAATTCGTAGATCGCCTCCATTCCGAGATCCTCGAACGCCACGACTCGCGACCCAGTTATCGCCTTGGAAACGAGGTATGCTGCGCCTCCCACGGCCATGAGGTACACCGCTTTGTGTTTCTTGATCAGATCGACGGTCTCCGGTCCACGCTCTGCTTTTCCGATCATACCGAGGAGTCCGGTCTGCGAGAGCATCAAGTCGGTATATTTGTCCATGCGAGTCGCTGTGGTCGGGCCCGCTGGGCCAACGACCTCCCCACCCACTGGGTCAACTGGTCCAACGTAGTAAATGAAGCGATTGGTAAAATCGACACCTGCGGGCAACTTATCACCCCGTCCCAAGATATCTGCTATACGCTTATGGGCAGCATCTCGACCGGTGAGTAGCTTTCCAGAAAGCAAAACAGTCTCGCCAGGTTTCAAGGTTTCTATCTCAGCACGCGACACAGTCGACAGATCTATGCGTCGCGCCCCGTCTCCTAGCGAGAGCGAGATCTTCGGCCAATCATCGAGCGAAGGTGGGGTGAGCGAAGCAGGCCCGGAACCGTCGAGCTCGAAGTGAACGTGTCTTGTGGCAGCGCAATTCGGGATCATAGCGACGGGCAAGGATGCTGCGTGAGTAGGATATTCGAGCACCTTTACATCCAACACCGTGGACAATCCACCGAGACCTTGCGCGCCAATACCGAGCTGATTCACCTTCTCGAACAGTTCGAGTCGTAACTCCTCAGCACGAGTACGCGCGCCTCGCGCACCCAACTCGTGAATATCGACCGGCGCCATCAGCGACTCCTTCGCGAGAACCATCGCCTTCTCAGCAGAACCACCGATGCCTATACCGAGAACGCCAGGGGGACACCATCCCGCTCCCATCTCTGGCACCGTCTCCAATACCCAGCCTACGATATCGTCGTTGGGATTGAGCATCTCGAGCTTCGACTTGTTCTCGGAACCTCCCCCTTTCGCCGCTACCGACACTTCGATCTTGTCACCAGAAACGACCTCCACGTGCAGGATACCCGGAGTATTGTCCTTCGTATTCTTCCGCGCACCAGCAGGATCGCTGACTATCGAAGCGCGCAAAGGATTGAGCTGATTACGATAGGCGCGTCTGATCCCCTCGTCGAAGAGCTCCTGCAGTGGGCGCTTGGAATCGATTCGAGCCTCCGCTCCGATCTTGACGAATCCCACTACGATACCAGTGTCTTGGCACAGAGGGCGATGCCCCTCCGCCGACATCCGCGAATTGACGAGGATCTGCGCGATAGCGTCTTTCGCACTCTTCGACTGCTCCGCAAGGTATGCCTTGTGCATCGCCTGGATGAAGTCGATCGGATGGTAGTACGAGATGAATTGAAGCGCGTCTGCAACGCTGGTGATGAAGTCTTCTTCTTTGATGGTGTTCATTCGGTGAAAATACCCCGGACCATCGGTGCTCGGCAACATGCGTAGGTGCTGGGCAGGTCGATCCGTTAGTCCGACCCTAGTAACAGGCTGACAGCCCTCGAACGCAGTATGCTCTTATCTCTGCGAAGCTGAACTGTTACGACGCGCGTACTCCAGTATGGGCTCGCCTGCCACATACATATCACGGACATACGCACTACCATCCTCGGTAATCCTGACCTTTATCGTAGCATCACGGGGGATACTGAACAGCACCTGCTGGTATTCCTCGGGGAAATAGTAGCGCTCTATGCCAGCCACGAAGTTTCCGTATTCTGACCTTCCCTTTATAAATAAAGGACAGGTCGATTCATTGCGGTCCTCGCACAACCCCTGCCACGTAGCGCGTGCTATTCCTTGGTCCCCAACGCTCAGGCAAACACATCCATTCTCTCCATATCTCATATTCAAGTTCTGAGGCTCGAACCCGTAATCAACGCGATACATGAGATAGTGCCCGCGCAACAGATCTCGGGGATCGTACCCTTCAACCTTGAGAGAAACTTCCGTGGCTCGTGCTATCGCCAACGAGAGGAACGCACACCACATAGCCATCACAGCTATCGGCAGCAACACCACAATCAACGGCCATCGCACCTTCATGTCCGAGCCTCCACGAGGCCCTTGATCCTTTTCCGGCCTCTATTCCACGCTACTCCTATACCGATGATGACAAGCCCTGAAACTATCAAGCCGATCCCTGTGGTCGTTAAACTACCAAACACCTCGAAGTAGATAACGATAAATCGAAGGGCTATGACAACTGTAGCTAAATCGAAGAGTCTGTTGCGGGAGGCCATCGCTGCGGATGCGGCTGCCGTGCCCCACACAAAAAGAAATCCTACCGCTGCTACCACCTGATTCAGCGAGCCCGGGAACACCTGCCGAGTGTCGATGAGATGGGGGATAGATACGTATGTCGCAACAAGCAGGAGGAGCAGGGCCGTAATCACTCTGAGATTTCTAGGCTCACTTGCTCGCAGTAGTGAGACCACTATCGCGATTCCCGTTGCTAGCCAAGCGATGCCAATTGCACCCAGAGGCACAGATTGGTTGCGAAGGTAGTATCCATTGCCCCAGATCGCGTTAACCCACGGAGTAGCTACCATGAGCAGACACCCCACGCCAAAAACGATGAGCGCGGATCGGAATTCCTCACGGAGCTTCCCAGAGAGCTGCCCTAGAAAGCTAGCGGCCGTGAGGAGCATCGTGATTGCGAGCAGCCCAAACAACATGCTGACCTCTATTGCGGGCAGGCGCGCTTCAGCGATCCAAATGAGTGGAACGACGACGACGGCGAGGCTCCACAGCGAGGGCAACAATCTCGAGTGCGCGTAGAGAGCTGCTGGAAGAGCGAGACCACACCACAACGCGATCGCACTCCACCAGGCCCCGGAGAGATTGTACACCTGTCCAACGAGCCCGATTCCGGCGAGAAAGAGTAGCGCAAAGAGGGTCAACATCGCCTCTCTCCATACCCCGTCCTTGGCCTCGGCGCGGAGAAAAAGCACTCCCAAAAGTCCTTGGAGGAGGAAGTACCCAACGAGCTTCATCGAATCAGAGAACGCCTCCCAGTTCGCCGCTACAAGGCTGATGACACCAGTCACGACAGCCGTAACACCGATACCGGCGATACCAAACCCGACCCAATTACGTCCTCCACGGGAATTCTCGAAGGCCAGGATTTTGTCCCCCGCATCACGGGATATGAGCCCTTCTTCACACCACATCGAAACGCGTCGCTTCAGATTGACGAGCATATCTCCTCTCTAAGGCTGGATTTCAATAGTGCGCACAAGGTAAACATACCATCCATGCACGGGCACGGTATAGCGGGTTTATGCATCCTTCTGCATCTGCAGCTCCAAGGCTGCCGACTCAGCTTTCGACGAATTTCCTGAAAGCTCCCTCGTCTCACCCTCTGCCAACCGCACTCGGAGTCGTAGGTTGTTGGCGCTGTCTGCATTGCGAAGCGCTTCATCGAGGGAGATAGCCCCTGCACGAATGAGTTCATAGAGGTGTTGATCAAAAGATTGCATCCCCATATTGGCGCTCTTTTCCATGGCTTCTTTAATCTCATCGACCTGCCCCTTGAGGATGAGGTCTCTGATACGTGGACTGTCGGTCATTATTTCAACTGCTGCCACCCGTCCCCCTGTCACTCCCGCTACGAGCCTTTGGCTCAATATAGCGCGTAGATTCAAGCTGAGCTGCATGCAGACCTGGTGGTGTTGCTCAGAGGAGAAAAAGCTCAAGATTCGTTCGAGAGCCTGATGGGCGTTGTTGCTGTGCAGCGTTGCCAAGCAGAGGTGTCCCGTCTCAGCAAAGGCTAAAGCCGCCTCCATGGTCGAAGCATCCCGTATCTCCCCCACCACAATTACGTCGGGGGCCTGACGAAGCGAGTTCTTAAGCGCCGATTCGAGCGAAGGTGTATCAATACCTACCTCCCTCTGAGTGATTATCGATCGCTTGTGCGTATGAATAAATTCGATCGGATCTTCGATGGTCACGATGTGGCCGGGGAGTGTTTCGTTGCGGTGCTCAACCATCGCCGCCAAAGATGTAGACTTACCCGAGCCCGTAGCACCGACTACTAGAACTAATCCGCGCTTACTCGCGGCTATATCCTTGAGAACGGCAGGGAGTCCCAATCCGTCGATGGTCGGGATAGTGGAGCGTATCTGCCTTACCACCAAGCCTACGCAGGAACGCTGGCTGAATATATTTATACGAAACCGGCCGTGATTCGGATCGTAAATACCGAGATTCATCTCCTGGTTTTTGCGGAACTCAGCTTGTTGCGTCTCGCTCATTACACTCATCGCAAGGTCATGAGTATCCGAGGCCTGAAGCATCTGCGTGCCAAATGGTTCGAGATTGTCGTTTACCCGATACATAGGCGGAGAGTCCACTGTGAGGTAGAGATCGGACGCTCCCTTTTGCACCATACCTGCGAGAAGCTCAGCGAGTGTCATCATCGGCTACCTCGATCGACCTCGAGCACCGTGAGCTGATGCCTCAGGAAAAAGTTCGGGCTTTCCGGTTTTCTCTACAGCCGTCTCACGACTAATCAAGCCTCGGTCGTAAAGCTCTCGAACAGAGGCCTCCATGGTTTGCATACCCACTCCTTGAGAAGTCTGCATCGCACTCGGAAGCTGATGAATCTTCCCCTCACGTATGAGATTTTTCACCGCGTTCGTACCGATCAGCACTTCGAGCGCTGCGACTCTCCCCCCACCTACTTTTCGACACAGCGTCTGGGTCACGATAGCCTGTACCGATTCAGCCAACATCGCCCGAACTTGCGCCTGCTGATTGGGCGGGAATACATCGATGATTCGATCGACAGTTTTAGGCGCGCTCGAGGTGTGGACCGTTGCAAATACCAGGTGTCCTGTCTCGGCTGCGGTTAGAGCCAATTGAATAGTCTCCAAATCCCGCATCTCTCCGACGAGGATGATATCTGGATCTTCACGTAGCGCGGCTCTCAGAGCATTCGAGAACGATTGAGTGTGTGGCCCGACCTCGCGTTGAGAGACCAAGCAGCGCTTTGAGGAGTGCACGAATTCGATCGGGTCTTCGATCGTGAGGATATGGCCCTGCAACTCTCCGTTGATGAGATCGATCATCGAAGCCAAGGTGGTCGACTTTCCGGAACCGGTCGGGCCCGTCACGAGCACCAATCCTTTTTCGCACCGCGCGATCGAAGAGAGGACCGGTGGCATACCCAACTCTTCGAGGCTCATTATGGTCGTCGGAATGGCCCTGAACGTCGCGGCCACTCCGCGAGCTTGCCTATAGACGTTCACGCGGAAGCGCGCTGCGGCAGCGAGCTCCATCGAGAAATCGATATCGTTCCGTTCATCGAAGATTCGGCGCTGCGCATCGTTCATGATGTCGTAAATCAAGGCGTGCGTCTGTTCGGACGTAAGCGCCGGAACATTCACTTTCTTCATGTCTCCGTGAACACGAAGCATGGGCGGCTCCCCCGCGCTGACATGCAGGTCTGAAGCGGACTCTTGGAGTGCGAATGTCAGAAGTTGTGGGATATCCATCGTAGCCATGCTCATCCTCGCCGTGCTGGTAGGTATCGGCAGTTTTGCGGCTATTACTTGCGCTCTGTGCGCTGGTTATTCACTTTTCCGCATCAGACTCTCAAGTCCCAGCCCTCCCGGGAGACTGCTGTTGAACTCCTCATAACTAGGCGTATCTCCCTGAAATAAAACATGATCTTTAAAAACCAGTCAGCTATTTCCGGTCGACATCAGCCGAAGCGCTCAGGCGCACGACGAGGCTAAAGGACGATACTTACATCATATTTTGCGACTCCCCGTTTTCCCGTCCACTTCACAGGGATATACTGCCCCTTTCGCAGTCGACGCACGATGCTCAACAAGACTCCCCACGATCCAACCACTCGTCGAAAGGTTTTAGGACTGCACGGGTCTGCCTCGGGATGGTTTCTTGCCTCCGTACGAGAGGAATACCCGAAATGCTTGGTCGTCTGCCCTGACCGAAAAACAGCGGAAGGACTCATAGATGACCTAACCTTCTTTCTCGGACCCGACAGCACCTCGTCGTACCCGGCATGGGAAACACTACCACTGGAGCCTGTATCACCCGGCGTAGAAACGTCTGCTCAACGTATTCGGGCGCTGTACGAGATCCACACCAAATCCTCTTTCTTGATCATCACCTTTGCTGACGCTCTGGTCCAACGCGTCATCCCTCCGACTCAGATCCTCTCCCTTACGAAACACCTGAAACACGGCGAACAGGTCGAACGGGATTCGTTTGTCCGAAACCTCGTTGCATGCGGCTTTGACAACGCTAAGAACGTCGAACGGGTCGGGCAGATGTGTCTCAAGGGTTCGGTCATCGATCTCTTCCCGAGCACAACCGCTGATCCCATCAGACTAGAGATCAAGCACGACAAAATCGTGCGCATGCAGACCTTCGATAGCGAGACACAACGGGCAAAAGCTGACATCAACTCGGTTGACATCTTGCCAGTGCGCGAGTTCGCGCTCTCTTCATGGTACGAACAGGAGCGAGATACTGTCGTCAGGAAATTTAAGGAGCGTGCCGCCGAAACAGGGACCCCACCGCGTGAGGTGGAGAAGATCCTGCAGGCTCTCGAGGAACGTGCGGATTACCCCGGTCTGGAGCTCCTCCAATACGCGGCAGCCCCTCCTCTGCACGGACTTCTCGACAACCTACCACGAGATACGACCGTGTGCGCTCTCGACCGATTCCAGACATTACGTGCCATGGAGGAATTCATCGGCTTAGCGGATGAGCGAGCTGCTCGCTTGGAGGAGGAGCAACATTTCATCCCGAGGCGAGCTGACGTGTATCTCGATTTCGAAGAGGCGTCCGAGCGCTTCGAGCGAAGCCTCGCAATAGAACTGTCCAGCATCGATGATTCGACGACCCGGATGCGGCATGACAACGTGCGCGCTGAAAGCAACGTCGATCTAGCAACGGTTATGCGCACGAGTATCGGAAGCGGCGAAGGCTTCAAGCCTCTCAAGGAGTTTCTCGATACGTGGCGCTCTCGCAAATGCGGGGTTGCATTGAGCGTGGGGTCGCACTCACGCGCTCAAAGGTTGCAGAAGATACTACTCGACATCGGAACGGACGCCCCGATCGTTTCTGCTACAGCCCTCGGTTGGATCCGCTCTCCCCGCCGACCCGGTGTAGCTATCATTCTCGGGCACCTGACAACTGGGTTCAGGCTACCCACCGAGAAACTCGTATTCGTATCAGAAAACGACGTATTCGGAGAGCGATCCTACCGCTCCAGCTCCGCACCTCGCATCAGTGCAAAGCGCCTTCTAGGCTCCCTCTCTCTCCTCAAGGAGGGAGACTTCGTCGTTCACATAGACTACGGAATCGGCGTCTATCAAGGATTGAAGCATCTGACGGTAGAGGGAGTTCTCGGGGATTTCCTGCAGATCGACTACGCAGACAGTCGCCTCTACCTGCCGGCTCATCAGATCGGAAAGATTCAAAAATTCGTAGCGACCGAGGGACAGCAGCCGGTCGTAGACAAGTTGGGCTCCACTCGTTGGATCAAAACCAAGCAAAAGATTCGCGACTCAATCGTTACGCTCGCTGGAGACCTGATACGCTTATATGCCGCCCGTACAGTCGTCAAAGGCTGGCGATTCGAACCACAGGGAGCCGAAGATGAGCGCTTCGCCGATACCTTCCCCTACGACGAAACTCCGGATCAGCGAAAGGCGATCGAAGAAACCCTCGCCGATCTTTCGGCAGACAAACCTATGGACCGTCTGGTGTGCGGAGACGTTGGGTTCGGAAAGACCGAGGTCGCGATACGCGCCGCGTTCAAGTGTACTCAACATGCGCGACAAGTCGTGGTGCTCGTACCTACCACAATCCTGGTAGAGCAACACAAGAAGAACTTCACCGAGAGATTCGCGGGCTATCCGGTCAAGGTCGGAGCCATCAGCCGATTTTATCCAACTGCAGACAACCTAAAAACGTTGGAGGCAGTAGCCTCGGGCGAAATCGACATCGTTATCGGAACACACAGACTGCTCCAACCTGACGTTCAATTCACGGACCTCGGCCTCCTGATCATCGACGAAGAGCATAGGTTCGGTGTGAAACAAAAGGAACGGCTCCGTTCATACAGGGCCAACGTCGACGTGCTGACGCTGACTGCGACACCGATCCCGAGAACTCTTCACATGTCGCTGCTCAACATAAGAGACATCAGCCTCATTCACACCGCTCCAGTCGATCGCAAGGTAGTTCAAACCTTCGTGGCTGAACGTGATGAGTCCCTCGTGCGTGACGCCGTAGTCCGCGAAGTCAGACGCGGAGGTCAGGTTTTCTTCATCCATAATCGTGTGCAGAACATAGCGATGGTTACGGCGAAACTTGCCGAGGTAGTCCCGGAAGCTCGTTTCGATTTCGCCCACGGCCAGATGAGCGAAGCTCAACTAGAACGTATCATGCGTCGATTCATCGACAAGGAGATCGATGTGTTGGTCTCAACTACGATCGTGGAATCAGGACTCGACGTGCCCAACGCAAACACGATCATCATCGATCGTGCCGATCAATTCGGTCTTGCGCAGCTCTACCAACTACGTGGTCGCGTCGGCAGAGGGAAGCGTCAGGCGTATGCATACTTCCTCGTACCTCACATGCGCACTCTCAGCGGAGACGCTCACGAGCGCCTCAAGGTGCTCCAATCTCTCGACACCCTTGGCGTAGGGTTCAATCTAGCGATTCGTGACTTGGAGATTCGTGGAGCCGGCAACCTGCTGGGCAAGGAGCAATCGGGGAATGTACTATCAGTGGGATTCGACATGTATTGCCGAATCCTGCAGGAGGCAGTTGCAGATCTCAAGGGAGAGGAACCAATACTTGAAGACGTCGTGGATCCGGATGTTCGTGTGGTGGGAGTAGATGCCTTTATTCCCGATCACTACGTGCCTGACATCGGCGAGAGACTCGTGCTGTATCAACGCCTTTCCAACGTCCGCTCAGACGAAGAAGCTTTCGATCTTCAGAGAGAGATCGAGGATCGATTCGGGGGGATGTCAGCAGAGGTGGAGAATCTGATGTTACTGATGCGCTACCGCGGACTACTTCGTCGTTTCGGCGTCATCAAAGCAGAGGTTACACCACACAAGAGCGCCCTCACCTTCAGCCCGTTGGCGCTTCTTCGGGATGGGCATAAACCGACTTCAAACACCCGCGTCGACGGACTCAAGGCATTGAAACTGGTGCAGAGACTCCCTCACTTGTATCGTTTCGGTAAGGGCAATACTTTTTCGATTCTGTTCGAAAAGCCCGAAGAGGTCTCACTGACTGACGTTTTTCGAAAAACTGCCCAGGTCTTGTCTGACATCGGGCATGTCAGCTGATCCTAGGCTAGTCTTTCGCTCGTAGCGCACCACATCCACAAGTCCTGTCCTGTGGGCGTAGGAGAAGGCAAACCCGAACTCAGGCATCTTCCTTTTCAACCAAGCAACGGAAAGTTCTCTTACAGGCGGGTCTGAATACAGATCCACATTCCAATACAGCAGCCACGCACAAGGGGCACGTGCGAGCGAAGGCAGCACCGTAGTTCGGAAATATCTTCGAGCATCCTCGCCGTCGAAAGAAAATGGTATCAGGGCGGTTTCATTCGAAACTTGGTGGTAAATCAGGGGCGCGCTCATGAAGCCCTGCAAAACCCCACTCGATCCCTTTCCGAGCAAGCGGCTCTCGACGAAACCAGGAACGTCTAGCAGCAGGCATCGCTGCGTTGGATCGTCGGCCCCGAGAGTTCGGAGAGCCTCACCCCAACCCTCTCCGCTATTTTCCTTAGTGGTAAGGGCGTACTGCGTAGCAAGTCTAATCGTCAGCACTACCGCCAGGATCGTCATCTGTCTCGGGAAAGTGGGCAATGTGCTCAGGATAAGGCCCGTTGCCATTCCTATCCCAAGACACTGCGCAGAATAGTACCTACCAACCCACAGCGAGTGTCCCGAAAAAAGGCTTGCTGCAAGCAAGGCAAGCGGAGGGACGAGTATCAAGGATATCACCGCCAGTACCGGGCCCTTCGACGAGGCTGTCTCGAACCTAGCATCATCCTTACGCCACACCGTTAGTCGAAAAATAGAGATCACGATCAGAACCAGCACGACGTCGAGGGGAATGAAGGCCTTCAATACAGACAGTAGGGTCGGCGGCTGGGCAAACGAAGGTACACTCCCCTTGGAGAACAACCAACAAAGGTGTTTTAAGCATGGCAAAAGCAGCACTACAAGCGTAACGCCAATCACGATTCCGCCAGAGATCAACGCTCGTCGTCTTTCGCGTTTCTCCCTCGTGAACTGCAAGCAAAAGCATACGAGATGAACACAGAGGACATATCCGAAGAGATAGTGTGCATAAACCGTCATCACTGCAGTCAGCGAATACAACGCCCCCAGTACAATCCCCGGAGCAGAAAGCCAGCGAAGAAACAGCAACGTCGAGGTCGAGGCAAATAGGATTGCCAGGGCATACGGCCGTGCTTCGATGGCAACAGGTTGGAGCTGAGAGCACAAAAGGAATCCGAACACCGACAACAAACCAAGCGCCCTTCCTCCGAAAAACGCTCCCAATCGAAATGCTACGAGGGAGGACAGCCAGGTGAATATGAGAGAGGGCAACCTCAAGGCCCATGGTGCGACCCCAAACACCTGCGCGGTACTCCACAGCACGACGTAGTACAGGGGGGATTGTCCTTGCACCTCGAAGGATCTATCGAATACCGCTCTCAAGTCATCTTTGACGACCCAGTAGCTGCCCAATTCGTCTAATCGAAGATCGACCGACAAGAGGGGTACAAAGAGCAGCAGAACTAAGGCTGTGGCCGCAAGAACTACTGCCGTCATACGAGATGGCGCAGTGGTATTCCTGACGGAGACCTCTACTCGAATATTCGACATATTTTCTTCTAGCATGGATGGTTAGCTGTCGCCCAGCAACGGGCCAACCGACAGGGCTCCATCAAGTATCGAAAAAAAGGGGCGCTCATGGCGCCCCTCTTACTTCTCTCTGGTCGTAAACCAGCCGAACTAGCTAGCCACTGCCTCCTGGTGGTAGACAAGCATCGGTGGCTGTTGCCCAGCCACGACCTCTGGAGTGATAATGACCTCTTTCACACTCGCATTGCTCGGAATGTCGTACATGACCTCGAGCATGCACGACTCGATGATCGACCGTAGCCCTCGCGCTCCCGTTCGTTTCTCGAGCGCCTTGTCCGCAATCGCATCGAGCGACTCCGCCGTAAAGGTGAGATCGACTCCCTCCATCGACAGAAGTGTCTGATACTGTTTGACCAAAGCGTTCTTTGGCTTGGTCAAGATATCGACCAAGGCAGCTTTGTCGAGCGGCTCGAGACAGGACACCACTGGAAGTCGGCCGATGAACTCCGGAATCATACCGAACTTAAGCAGGTCTTCGCTCTCGAGCATTGCAAGAGAGTTGTCCTTTTTGTCCTGAATCTGAACGATGTTGGTACCGAAGCCGAGGCTCTTTTTACCCGTACGCTGATTGATAATCCTCTCTATTCCGTCGAATGCACCTCCAACGATGAAGAGGATGTTGCTCGTATCCACCTGAATAAAGTCCTGCTGTGGATGCTTGCGACCACCTTTCGGAGGTACGTTTGCCTTGGTTCCTTCGATGATCTTCAGCAACGCTTGCTGCACTCCCTCTCCCGAGACGTCGCGAGTTACAGAAGGCGTGTCGCTTTTGCGCGCGATTTTGTCGATCTCGTCGATGTATACGATACCACGCTGTGTCTTCTCGATATCGTAGTCGGCGGCTTGGAGCAGATTGACGATGATGTTCTCGACGTCTTCTCCAACGTATCCCGCCTCCGTCAAGCTGGTCGCGTCTGCGATGGTGAACGGCACATCGAGAATTCGTGCCAGACTTTGCGCAAGCAGAGTCTTACCGGAACCAGTTGGTCCGATCAGCAGGATATTCGACTTTTGCAACTCTACGGCGCTCTTAGTGTGCTGATTGTTTTGAATGCGTTTGTAGTGGTTGTGGACCGCTACCGAGAGGACCTTCTTCGCGTGGTCTTGACCGATGATGTAGTCGTCCAGCGAAGCTTTGATGTCCTTGGGCGTTGGAACAGCCATCCTGTTGTGCTGATGACCGGTCTCGTCCAGCTCTTCGTGAAGAATGTCGTTGCACAGGTCAACGCACTCGTCACAAATATAAACCGACGGTCCTGCGACCAGTTTTCTCACCTCGTCCTGGGTCTTGCCACAAAACGAGCAGATGAGGTTACCGTTGTTCTTTCCAGAATCTTTGGCCATGGCCGCATCCCCCAAAAACCTCAAGGAAAATCCTTGTATTCTCTATCAGATGCTCAAAACCGAAAGAGAGATTGCATCTTCTCTAGCGCGAGTCCATTCCGCCCCAGAAAAAACTCTTCGGCTAGCCTCGGGGACCGTATTGGCCCCTCAGCGTGAGCCTCTTCATATGATGTATCGGGATAGAAGATAGGAAACTTGACCTAAAACCACGGATGGGGACATCGGCGCCCCCTCAAAAAAACTTAACTTTTCTTACCTAAGGAAAAAGAATCAATGACATCAGACACCTACCACTTTCTGAGCGGCTCCTGGTAGACTCGAGAGCGTAAGCTGTTAGTCGCGCATCAGAGATCCCCTTCCGCGAATCATACAAGCTGGTAGAGTACCGCCATCACAACGGAAATAACGCACTATGAAAAAAATCAAACTTAACGACCGAGTACGTAGAGTTCCCTATACCATCACTGTATCCACCGGAAATGACGAGCTCGAGCCTCGCCTCGATGGAGAGGGACAAACAACTGCAATCTCGACTCGCGGATGTGCAGGCACGGTCAAGGCGCTTCGTGAGGAGACCACTAACACAAGTGCCGAAGCCAAAGAGCGTTCGATCATGTTTCAGGTCTTGTGGGACAACGGCACCCTCTCTTTCCACGGCCCAGAGGGCTTGGAGTTAGATAGCTGATTAAAAGAGGTCGGGCAGCCCTCCCTAGGCAAGAGAGGCAAACTTACCTGTGGTCTCACTCTTGAACTTAGCCCGTGAACGTGCACGAGCACGTCCACGTGGTAAAGTGCTGCGTTTTGCCTCGTTTCCCTAGGGAATGTAGTGCGTCTCTCGCACACGGCAAGAGAATACGTGCGGCGAAGTCAGCTGTTAGCGCTTAGAGCTAAACTTGGGCTCACGTCCCTCGATCAGCCTGCGAATGTTTTCTTCGTGCCGGGCCACCACCACCAAGGCTATGGTGGCAAACGAAACCGTTGCCGCCTCTCCTAAATTGAAGAGAAAGCCACCTATAGGCACAACCAACGCTGCACTGATCGATGCCAATGACACTATCTTCCATATCCCAAATACGACTCCAAATGAGACAAGTGCGACCACAGCACTGAGTGGATGCAGCGCTAAAACCACACCCAGTGCTGTAGCCACACCCTTCCCTCCCTTGAGGAACGGAGGAACCGAAAAGCAATGCCCCAACACGAGGGCAATCCCAGCCACCGCCGGAAACCAGCTCGCCTCTGCCATCGCTGATGCGATCACGATGCCGATGACTCCTTTGAGCACGTCTCCAAACAACGTGAGAATTCCAGCCTTTTTTCCGATCACTCGCGCGACATTAGTAGCTCCCACGTTACCACTACCCTGCGCGGTTATGTCCACACCGTACGATTTGGCAACAAGCCTCCCTGTCGGGAATGCACCGATCAAATAGAAGGGTAATAAACTGAGAAAGGTCAGACCTACGCTCATACTCGCAAGCTTTCGATCGCCTGTTTGCGGTCCGATGAACCGAAAATGTGAGAACCGGCTACGAGCACAGTTGCTCCAGCGGCACGACAGGAGAGCGCGGTCTCTCGAGTGATGCCACCATCGACCTCGATGACAGTGGCTGCGCCGTGCTCGTCTATCCGCCGCTTGAGTGCTCGAATCTTCTCCAGGGTGCTCGGAATGAACGGCTGTCCACCCCAACCAGGATTTACGGTCATAACGAGAACGAGATCACACACGTCGAGCACGTCGAATACCATGTCTACTGGAGTTCCAGGATTAATCGCTACCCCGTTACTCATTCCGAGTCGTTTGATCTCTGCTAAAGACCGGAAGAGATGCGGGCACGTCTCTTGGTGAATAATGAGCCGATTGGCACCTGCCTCGTAGAACGTTTTGAAATGACGCTCCGGCTCTTCTACCATGAGGTGTACATCCAGAAAGGTAGGTACCTGCTTCTTGAGAGCACCAACCACATTTGCGCCGAACGTAATCGGTGGGACAAAGGAACCATCCATCACATCTACGTGCAACCAATCGGCACCCGCGCCGACCACCGATGCCACCTCATCCCCTAGCCGAGAGATATCAGCCGCCAAGATCGAAGGTGCTACCAGTACCCGTGATGAATTAGAGGGGCTCATGAAAATAACTTCCAGTACGCGACAACTGCTCTTATGGCTCTATCCCATAGGGCCGCGATGAGGCAAGAGCGATTGATGTTCATCCAGACCGGACATATCGCCCGTTTCCTTGTCCCGTCCTCTCGAGCCCTACACCAAAAACAAACTGAAGCTCGAATTGGCCCGATCCATGCTTTCCATACTTAGCAAACCCCTCAATGGACGAGGAGTTCAATGACGCTGAAGACATTGGTGAACGAATGGAAGCGATAAAAAAAACGGAAAAAACCCCGTCTAATCAACCCGTTGCGCCCACCACACCGCAAGCTCCTCAGGCACCTGCGGCTGGTAAAGCAAGTGAGTTCGACACTACGCTGCGGGCACTGGTGCGCTCTGACCAGGCAAATAAGGTCAGTGAGGAGGATCTTTTTTCCGCTCTGGTCCAGGAACGTATCAAGAAACTCAAAGGTGAGGAGACCCTAAAGGAGTTTCAAGGCATGCTTCAGACAAGCCAAGACGAGATGAAGAAAGCCGACGGATTCATCCCCATGGAGGACGCGACCAAGGCTGCCCTCCTAAAGCTGCGAGAATCAGGCAAACTAACAGACGAAGAGGCTGATTCCATCTACTCCCAAGCATTCGCTGGTGCGCAACTCGACGACAACGAGAACGCCCTCTTCGATTCGCGTGGAGGAAAGGGCGATCCGACGGTCGCTGTAGCTACTCTTGAGCAGGCGCTACTCTCGAGTCGCGTTACCATAGAGGAATACGAGAAAGGCACCAAGACAGCTCCAAAACGCAGCCTCGAGGAGGCAAGCAACGGTAAATCAGCTGGCTCGGCGGCAGGCTCAGGAATGACTGGAGACGCCGGATTCCTCTTCAAACCTGTCTCCGACAGCGATGGAAAGCTCGCCATACTTCTGCCGCCACGACTGACAGGCTTGGCGGACAGTGTTCGCCTCTTGAGTCCATCAGGTGACGTACTGGAGACCGGTCGTTACAGCGGGAACGGGAACGGCGGCCGAGAGCATTTTCGCTTCACTAAACCAGGGGCGGGGTATCCTGACGGATTGACCGTAGAGGTCACTTTGAAAGGTGGCTCGATCGTCCGATACATCATCGAGGAAACATCTGAGCGCAACGAGGGGGGAGGAAGCTCGTCCGGAACCGACTCGTCCTCATCGGGCTCTGAGAGCAGTTCTACGCCCTCCGCCGCGTCCGGTGGCAGTTCTCGCCGAGGAGGAAAGGAGAGACAACCGCAGGATCTCTCCTTGTAAGGAGCGTATAACACCGTTAGAGCAAATCAGATCAAGCCAACCTCTCGGATGTCCGACTATCCAAAAGGATATCTTCTGAGAGGTTCGGTATGCTCGTCATTGTCGGTTGTATAGGTGTACTCGCCAGCGTTCTGATCGGCTTCATAGGTCCGGGTGGTCCCGTCTTGGTTCTGCTCCAGCCGTACGAGTTCCTCGTTATCGCCGGCGGTATCGGATTTACCGTACTGATCGCATCTCCTTCCTCGGTTTTGAAGGGTCTCCTGCCCGGAATAATCGGAGCTATCAAAGGGACCGGCATCGACAAAGGAACATACAGCGATCTACTCGGCTTGATGGCGAGTATCTTCGATACGATGCGACGTGAAGGAGTTCTCGGAATCGAAGGCGATATATCGAATCCCCACGAGAGTGCTCGATTCAAGCGCTATCCGAAGGCGTCCCACGATCACCACCTCATGGAGACCTTTACCGGCGCGTTGCGATTGTTCGTCGACGGTGTGGTCAATGCCTTCGACCTCGAAAGACTCCTCGACACCGAGATCGAGACACACCACGAAGAGGCCCTGCTTCCGCCGACTGCCGTAAAGGTCATGGCCGACTCCTTCCCCGCGATGGGTATCGTGGCTGCCGTATTGGGAATTATCATCACCATGCAATACCTCGATGGGCCACCATCTGAGATCGGCCATCACGTTGCTGCCGCACTCGTGGGAACGATGTTGGGAATTCTCCTGTCGTACGGCTTTGTCGGGCCGCTTGCCACCAAGATGGAACATAATGTGCGCGAGCAGACGGCCATCCTCAAGTGCATTCAAGCCGGCCTCGTCTCATTTGCTGGTGGCGCACCACCACAGGTTGCACTCGAGTTTGCTCGAAAGACCATTCCAAGCGCCTGTCGTCCAACATCTGAACAACTCGAACAGATCATCAAGGACGCGAAAAAGAGTTAACGCCTAAAAGGTAGCCACCGTGCGTCATGGCAGATGACAAGCCGATCATAGTTGTCAAAAAGAAAGGGGGGCACGGTGGCCACCACGGCGGAGCTTGGAAGATCGCGTATGCCGACTTCGTGACAGCGATGATGTGCTTTTTCATGGTAATGTGGCTCGTCAACTCTGCCTCACAAACCGTCAAGGAGAGCATATCTTCGTATTTTCGCAAGCCTGGTATCTTCAATGAAGGTTCCGGCACGCCACTCCTTCTTGGAGGTGCCGGCATATTGAGCGATGCATTCGTCCCCCCTCGCCCTGAAGACAAGAGAAAGGTCAAAAATCCCACGGAAGATCCATCACGCAAGATGCATGGCGAAACGGACAAAGATCTCGACAAGCATTACATTCAAGAGGGAAGAGAAGAGCCGCAAAAACACAAGGGCCCTGACACCGTCAGTGGCTTGAACTCTGACAAGAAGGAAATCCGAGACAGCAAACGCGAGATCAAGATCAAAGCGATGGCAGATGCTGCCCAGAAACAGCTACAACAGATGCTCAACAGCTCACCGAGCACCGCGCGCCTTCTCGGGCAACTCGACATGAAGGTAGAGGCAGACGGGCTCAAGATTGAGATCATGGATACGGAGAAGGTGTCGATGTTCGACAGCGGCAGCGCTCGCATTCGCAAGGAGGCCGAAGAAGCGTTCGGCAAGGTTACCGATATCATCAAACAATATCCAAATACGCTCGAAGTGTGGGGACATACCGATGCCAAGCCTTTTCCGAGTCGTACTGGAGGATATACCAACTGGGAGCTTTCCGCGGACAGAGCAAACGCCGCGCGACGGCTGATCGAAACACAAGGCTATCCGAGCCCTCAGATAGCGAGCGTAATAGGCAAGGCAGCGACCGAACCGAAAATTGCTGCCGACCCCACAGCTCCATCTAATCGACGCATTACCCTCAAAGTTCGCTTTGATGTGAACAAGGAGAAAACAGAGGCACAGAAAAAAGACGAGTCGATCAAGATGCTCGAGAACCATCTGTTGGGACTCCAGCCTCCGAGAACTCCACTACCAGGAGAGCCCACACCGACGCCGATGCCGACACCGACGCCAACACCCACACCGACGCCGACGCCGATACCTACTAACGAGTCGAGGCGCATTACGGCACGGCAACCTTCAGATCGCATACGCTTGCCAGACGGCACTCCGATAACTACGAATCCGGATTTTATGCCCGAGGACAAGATCTTCAACGACAACCCAGTCATCAGGCCGAGCGAGTTGTATTCCGGGAGATAGCAATGACGGGAGACTTGGCCAAAAAATATCGACCTAATCTGAGTATACTTATAGCCGACGATCACTCTTTGACCCGCTCCATGGTCAAAGCCATTCTGAGAGGAGTAGGGTTCGAGAACATCACCCACGCCGAAAACGGCTTAGAAGCAGTTCAAGAGATCTCCACCGGAAAGATAGATGTAGTAATCTGCGACTGGAATATGCCGAAGGCAAGCGGTCTCGAGGTTTTACGTACTGTACGCTCAGACGCTCGCTTCACGGAGCTACCGTTCTTGATGCTCACGGCAGAGGCATATCGAGAAAATATCGTCGCGGCTTCTCAGGCCGGGGTAAGCACATATGTGATAAAGCCTTTCACTGCTGACGTTTTGCTCAGCAAACTCGAGGAGGTCTTGAAACCTTTCGCTCGGTCCTCACACTCGACACAAAAGCCTCGCACTCGATGACATCTCACTGGGGCGCTGTGCCATGTGCACATACTCGAAAATCTTCATGATCTTGTTCGGGTACGTTTACGTTCAGGTGCACGAGCACGTTCACGTGGTAGAGTTGCAGGTTTTGCCTCGCTTCCCTAAGAAACCTTCTTCGAGAAAAGATAGTACAGCTCTCCGTCTCCATGCACATGATTCGCACGTTCTCGCGCCCGGTCTCCAGTGCCCATGAACACATCGACTCTTCCTGGACCACGAATAGCGCTACCTGAATCTAAATTGAGAACGAAACGACTCGATTTCACCAGCTGGATCTTCCCGTGCTTGTCGGCACGAGGAAGGGAGGTACGGATAATACTCACTGCTCCTGGGGGCAACCTCCCCTGATCAATAGCTATCGACCTTTCCTCTACTACGGGCAGGCCAAGACTCCCGATAGGTGAAGTGCTCTCCTGCTCCTTGAAAAATATGAAGCGGTTGTTTTGAGACAGGAGTCGGTCCAATTCGGCCGGGCGTTTTTGAAAGAACTGCGGCAGTTTGCTCCACGCCACCTTCTGTTCTCGCAGATACTCCACAGGAATCCCTTTGAAGAGATAGTCGGTCGCTCCAGCGAAACCGATTGCCCGCTTCGAACCATCCGGAAATTCGAGCACCGCACTTCCTTGCACCTGAATCATGAATGCTTCGAACCGAGTTCTCAACCACACCAACTCAGAGCCATGGAGTAGTGTACCTTGATTTCCCAGGCCGTCGAATCCTTCCAAGCTAACCCGGGTAGGGTGCGGCTTTGGCCACGATTCCAGATCCGAGGGGCGACGAAACAGCGGATAACGGTATGCCTTGGTACGCACACGGCTCGCATGATACACCGGTCGAAAATATCCGGTGAAAAACACACTCCCGCGCCCGTCAGACCCTATTGAACGATAGAGGTCGAAGGAACCCCGAATTCGTTGAACGAGCTGTTTGTGCGAGGTGCTCGAGCGCAAAAGGTCTGCGAATTCGGTCAAACTCCGATCGAGCACCTGTGCATTAATCCCACCGTCACCGAACGTCTCGAGTTTTATGCGTGCCGCCTCAGTTTTGAGATACTGCCGAGTTTGCTGAATAGAGATCAGAAGATCCTCACGATGGGCGAACAGGTAAGGATCCACCACCAGATGGTCACCGACTTCGTCGAAAGGAACTTGGCGTAAAGCAGTATCGCCCTCCTCCGCCCAGCATGCTGGAAGCACTTGGAAAACGAGCCAGACGACACTCAGAAGCCACCTGCATGCGCAAGGACAGGACTGCTTGGAGAAGTAGTTGCAGCACATCATAGCCTCCTCATATTACGAGGGCGATCCGCGTGATACAAGGTACAGATGCCCATACCTTTTGTCGGACGTCCCTGGCCGAAGGTGATTGAATGTGTAACCATCAAACTAATGAACAACATCAGGGCAATCGCAGCATTCTTCATGGCTATAAGTGTCGCCTTAGGGGCATTCGGCGCTCATGCATTGCGAGGAAACCTCCCGCTCGAGAGGCTAGCGCAGGATCTCGCCATATGGGAAACCGCAGTGCAATACAACTTCATTCATGCTTTTGCTGCTCTCTTCTTTGCCTCGCTCGACACTCGGCACCTTTCCACCCGTAGCAGAAGGGTTGTAGCAGCAATCATGCTCGGGTCGGTTGTCGTGTTCTCCGGCTCTCTGTACCTTCTTGTTCTAACCAATCAGCGTTGGCTCGGGGCCATCACACCCATCGGTGGCAGCGGGTTTATTCTGGGATGGTGTTACGCGGGACTCAAGCTCCTACGAGAGTCCGAAGATCACTGAGAGTCTGACAGTAGGTCTGCCTTCGTGACGTCCTGCGAACGCGCAGCCACTTTGTTTGCCATGAAGCGCACCAGGGAGTCCGAAGGAAAATGAACGAGATGCTCATTTCTCCATAGACTACGCTTTCTCCGTCGTTGCTTTGATCAAGTCTCCGTTCGTCCAAATAGCGCGACCAAAGATATATGTACACACCGGCAGACCGAGCACGAGCCCCCACACACCGAAGAGCTTACCTCCAAGGGTCAGAATGATGAGCACCAGCACCGGATTCACTCGCAAAGCATGCCCGTATATCTTGGGATTGAGGATGTATGCTTCAATAAGGTGAATAATCCAGATTAAGAGCGCGGCACCGAACATGAGACCTATTCCGCCCTTCTGAAAAGCTAGAAGACAGATCGGGAAAGAGCTAATGAAAACACCAGCTACCGGAATGAAGCTACAAAAGAATACAACGACGGAGAGAAATGCAGCGCTTTTCCCGATACCCAGAATGGTCATACCGAGAGCCGTCAGCACAGTGTTCAAAATTGCTATGTAAAATTGGGCCGAGAGCGCTCTTCCAAGCACCCTGGCGAACTCGGCGATGCTGTGCCCAACCTCTTCATAGATGAATGCGACTCGAGAGTCCTTGAGCCTCTGCACCCCTCGGGTAAGTTCCGGCAGATCGAGCACGATGAGAAAAGAGAAAAGTATGGATAGAAGAAAGCTCGATCCGAGCGCCAACCCGTGTCCCGTCACCGCTCGAATACGCTCTATCAATTCCTTCATATCGGCCTCATCGTTGTCGCTCGAGGCGATTCCCATTAGGCTCTCTATGATTTGCGCCGACTGGCTTCTCTTCACATCCCACCCCAGAGGCACCCCCTCCTCATTTTTGGGCATCGGTGGAATGATCTCTCCGAGAAGCGGCGATGTCTCACGAAGCTGGTAGATCGTAGAGTCGAGCTGTCGCAACGCTTGCGGCAGGGAATGAACAAGCGCAGTCGACTGATCGCGGACATGTGGAGTGAGGAAGCTGATAACGCCCACTACGAGTCCCAGAAACATCACCCCCACGAGCACGACCCGCAGGGTTCTCGATCTGATGTTCGCCGAGAGCTTCTCAACGGCGTGCGCTTGAATGTAGGCGAACACGAAGGTCAAAAAGATAAGCAAGGAGAATGAGCGTAAAGTCCACAACACTCCAAATAGCCCTGCCCACACCAGTACTCGCACGGAGAATGTTTTGATTCGGTCGAGTGCATGATTTTGTGCGTCGTTCATTTAAACCATCACAAGGATTTAGAATAAGTTGGTCCTATGACGCTTTACCCTATACTCTTCGAGAGACCGGGAAAAGAGTTCGACGTTCTATTCCTGTTTCGATGAAAGGTGAAACATTCGAGGCCCTTGCGTCATCTTATTGAATCGAAGGATCAGTATGTCAGACGCTCTTATCAAAAAAGTATTACTAGCCGCCCTCACATGGCCACTAGTTGCCGGAGGAATTGCTTGTGGGGGAGGAGGAGGGGGCGGCAGCCCTCAGTCCTCTAACGAGCCCGGAGACGTGTCGTTGTCGCTCGAAAAGGGCTCCGTTGATTCAGGAGACCTGTGCAGAGCAAGGGTGGAGATCTACGATCCTAATCCGAATGGGGTGGTCCTCAAAATTCGCTTCCCCACCACTGTGCGCTATTCCAGAAATAGCGCAGTACTCTTTCCAAACGAGTACGATGAACGGCCTATTTCGCCATCCTTCGAGGCCACGTACGAAGGCTTCCGGTATCTCGTCTTCTTTCTCTCCAACGACGAGATCAGATACGGCGATTTCTCATCCCTGGAGCTGAACCTCAAGGCCTCGCAAGCCGACCCCGATGCCCTTATTTCAGTCGACATCGACAACAACGATCCGAACATTCCCGACAGCCAGGAGTTCGACGACAAACGTCCACAGTTTTCGTCCGTGGACGAATCGGAGCTGGAGATTCGCGGAGAGCCTGGGGCCACAGGGACTCCATCTCCTACTCCAACGGCAAGAGCCGGCTGAAGTATCTCTATCGTCCGTTCTCAAACATCTTCATAGCTGTTGAGCTATTGGCGCATTACGGTAAACTAGCATTCTAAAGTGTAGCTCCAGGCGGAGCTGCCGAAATGGAGCGCAAGGATGACCGACACCTGCCTACGAGATACCGCCACCACTGAAGGGCACAGACGTGTCGAATGCCGTCCCTTTTTGAAATGGGCAGGTGGCAAAACGCAGCTCCTTCCACAGCTCGTGCGACGAGTTCCTCGGTCGTACGGTCGATATCTAGAGCCGTTCATTGGAGGGGGAGCCCTGTTCTTCGCTTTGCAACCTCGATCAGCCTATCTAGCCGATTGCAACGCTGAACTGATTAACTGTTTCGAGGTGGTACGATCAGACGTCGAAGCCCTTATTCGAGAATTACAGGGATATCGCTACGACAAGGACCAGTACTATGCGGTGCGAGCTCTCGACCGCGAGGAGAATTTTGCTACCCTTGCGCCAGTCGCTCGCGCTTCGCGGCTGATCTACCTCAACAAGACCTGCTTCAATGGCCTGTATCGAGTCAACTCGAAAGGGCATTTCAACGTTCCTTTTGGTTCGTACGACAACCCGACAATCGTCGATGCAGACAACCTCAGACGCTGCAGTTCAGTTCTGGGCACGACGATCATCAAAAAGGGGTCGTTTGAAGAGATAGTAGATGTCGCCCAGCCGGGAGACTTCGTGTACCTAGACCCCCCGTACGCACCAGTGAGTGAAACCTCGGATTTCACCCAATATGCGAAGGATGGCTTCGATGAGTCTGCTCAAGAGATGCTTCTTCTCGTGTGCTTACAGCTACATCAAAAGGGTGTCCGTTGGATGGTGTCGAACTCGAACTCCCCGCTCATCCAGGAACTTTACCGAGGCTTCAATGTGGAACCAGTCGCAGCAGCCCGTTCGATTAATTCGCGTCCCGAAAAGCGCGGACCTATCTTGGAATTGATCATTCGGAACTTTAGCTAAGGAAGCGCGGCAAAACCTGCCACTCTTCTGCGTGAACGTGCTAGTGCACCTAAACGTAAACGTACCCGAAACAAAACATCCATATGTTTGTGGAACGTGTACGTTCACGTTTGCGAGCACGAGCATCGTTACGTGGTCAGTTCGAAAATAAAACCGCCGCCAGGTTTGCCTTGCTTGTTCAGGGACATGTCCCTTGGGGAGGGACGAGAGGGTGGTGGGCGCTGCAGGGATCGAACCTACGACATTCAGCTTGTAAGGCTGACGCTCTACCAACTGAGCTAAGCGCCCGCAAACACTTGAGAAAACTAGCCGCCTCTCAAGCGTGGAGAGAGGCTACCGAGTCCTCGGAGGAAAGTCAACTATCGGCGTTGCCGGGGACTGTTTTAGTTAGCTCTATAGCCCCCAGTCCACGCTGGTGTTCTCCACAGGATGCTAAGTATGCCTCGTTCGCTCAGCAACTAAGCTCTTCCGTGTCCGAATATTTTGGTTATGTAACGCGGAGGCCCGGAAAACGCGGAGAACACAGATGAGGATTAATGATATTACCGAGCAGATTATTACTGCTGCCATTTCTTTGGGTAGTTAAAACAAAATAGCTTGATTTCGTGCTCTTAACCTATCCAATTAGCCAAGTGAAATTGGGGTCGGCGCCCTCCGCATTCATTAACCAAAAAGCCTAAACTGCCGATTGACGTTGGCTGAAGCGCTGAGCAGGTTGTATGAGCCCCCTCATCAAGGGACAGCATGCCGCGCGGCCAAATGGACGATGGTCTCGACCGCTTTGACAAGAGCCGACAACGCTATCCATTCCTTCCGCGAGTGGAACAGCATCCCTCCCGCAAAGATGTTTGGGGTTGGATACCCCATAGCACACAAGCGACTACCATCGGTGCCACCTCGAATCGCCTTGCGGCGTACGGGGATACCGGAATCCTCGATAGCAAGCTGCGCCCTCGCGACCACCTGCGGATGCTGATCCAGCACCGCTCTCATATTCTCGTACTGGTGGACATGCGATATCTCCGTGCGCAAACCAGGAGTCTCCCTTTCGAGTTGTCGCGCGATGTCTCGCACTTTGTCGAGTCGTTCCAAATTTCGCGCATGATCGAAATCTCGAATGATTAGACGAACTATCGCTTGCTCATTAGAGCCTTCGATTTCACTGATATGAAAGAACCCATCTCGACCAGCTGTTGTCTCAGGGCGCTCGTGCGGAGGGAGCGCTTGAACGAAACTACTAGCAGCGAGCACAGCATTTATCATCTTTCCGAACGCATACCCCGGATGCACACCACTTCCATGGAATACAACCGTCACTCCAAACGCATCAAAGCACTCGGTTTCCAGCTCGCCAGGATATCCGCCGTCCATAGTGTACAGGTGAGCAGGTAGACGAGTTGCATCAATACCATCCACACCTTTTCCAATCTCCTCGTCTGTCGTGAAGCAAATCTCGATTCGGCCGCGCGGCAACGAAGGGAATCGCGCAAAAGCCGCCAGTGCGGTCATTATCTCCGCCACTCCTGCCTTGTCGTCAGCCCCAAGTAAGGTTCCGCCGGAAGCTGTGATGATCGTATCTCCAACGAAGTCCGCGAGCTGGGGGCAGTCGCTGGGGGATAGAGTCAGCAATGGATCATCGGGAAAGGAAAGGACACCTCCATCGTAACGCTCTCGGATAAGGGGCTTAACACCCTCACCCATTTGATCGGGCGAAGTATCAACATGCGCCATCAAACCGAAAGGCACGAACCCTTGATTGCCGGAAAGTGTAGCATACACAAATCCATTCGAGGCGTGCTGCACATCTTCCAATCCGAGCTCAAACAGTTCGCCAGCAAGCAATCTAAGTAGATCGTGTTGCCGCTCGGAGCTTGGCTTAGAACTCGAAGTCGGATCGGACGTGGTCGCTATTTGCGTATAGCGCATGAATCGCGAGAGGACATCGTCTTTGATGAATTCGGTTACCGGATTATCCAGCATGAAACTGCCCTTCCCCAGCCGATCATTCGAAATTGAGAACACTCGAAAACTTTTTTCGGTGCTCTCGGCGTACTCTCAGGTGAGCCCCATTTGCTGCCCCAAACAGCGCTCGCGGTCAGAGGCAATAAAAAGGCCGAGCCCCCTCGACACAGAAGAGACTCGGCCTCGTAGCAAGAACCCAGAGAATCGCCTTAGTGCGCTACGATACCTGCAGGTGACCCCTTCTCGTCGCGCTGCTCTCCGTCGCCCTTGTCCTCTTTCTTCTTCTCGTCGGCATACAAAAGCTCGTCACGAACGCCCTTGTTTTCGAGCATCGTGTAGAAGTCTTGCGGCTTACGACAACGAAGCGCTTCGAAAAGAACCTCATCTACATGCGATACCGGAATGAGCTCCAGTTCGTTGCGAACTGTTGCTGGTATCTCCTCGATGTCGTTCTCATTCTCCTTGGGCAACATGACCCTGCGAATACCACCGCGGTGGGCTGCTAGAGCCTTCTCCTTTAGGCCACCGATAGGCAGAACATTTCCCCGCAAGGTTATCTCACCGGTCATCGCGATATTCTTGTCTATCGGGATACCTGTGAGTGCTGAAACCATCGAGGTAGCCATCGTGATACCAGCGGATGGGCCATCCTTGGGTATCGCACCCTCGGGTACATGCACGTGGAGGTCTACCTTGTCGTAGAAGTAGCGGGGCAGGCCAAGTATTGCAGCTCGCGAACGCACGTAGCTCAACGCGGCCTTCGCCGACTCCTGCATCACGTCGCCAAGCTTACCAGTTATCTGCAGACGTCCCCGACCAGGCAGAACGGTTGTCTCGATAACGAGCAGCTCTCCACCTTTATCAGTCCACGCCAATCCGGTCGCCAAGCCAACTTGATCAAGATCCTCGGACTTCCCATATCGGAACTTCGGCTGACCGAGGAATCGCGGCAAGTTTGCCTTGGTAATGTGAACAACGGTCTCGGAGCCCTTCTCCACAACCTCGATAGCTGCCTTTCGTGCGAGCGTCGCGATGTTGCGCTCAAGGTTACGAACTCCAGCTTCCCTCGTGTAGCGATTTATAATCTCGGAGAATACTTCGTCCTCGACTATCACGTTCTCGGGCTTCAGTCCGTTTTCCCCTACCTGCTTCTCCAGGAGGTATTTCTTGCAGATCGCTATCTTCTCGAGCTCTGTGTAGCCGGAAAGACGGATGATCTCCATACGATCCATGAGCGGCTGCGGAATCGTATGCAGCGAATTTGCAGTCGTTATAAACATCACCTTCGACAGATCGTAATCACAATCGAGATAGTGATCGTTGAAGGAGTCATTCTGCTCCGGATCGAGAACCTCGAGCAGAGCCGACGATGGATCTCCTCGGAAATCCGTGGACATCTTGTCGACTTCGTCCAACAAGAATACCGGATTGCTAGTACCAGCCTTCTTCAGAGATTGAATAATCTTACCGGGAAGAGCCCCGATATACGTCCTTCTGTGTCCGCGAATCTCAGCTTCGTCACGTACACCACCAAGGGCGACACGGACGAACTTTCTACCCGTGGATTTCGCAATCGACTTACCGAGCGAGGTCTTACCTACTCCCGGAGGTCCAACGAGACAAAGGATCGGGCCGCGCATCTTGCCGACGAGCTTCTGGACAGCGAGGTATTCGAGGATACGCTCCTTGACCTTCTCCAATCCGTAATGGTCCTCGTCCAACACCTCGCGAGCATTCTCCATGTCGATCTCCTCTTTCGAGACCTCATTCCACGGGAGCGCGAGCATCCAGTCGACGTAGTTGCGCACAACCGTCGCTTCTGCAGACATCGGGGACATCATCTTGAGCTTTCGGATCTCCTTCTCCGTCTTCTCCTTAGCCTCTTCAGGCATGTCCTTAGCTTTGAACTTGTCTTCGAGCTCCTGAATCTCGTTGCGGAAGTCGTCCTTCTCTCCGAGCTCTTTCTGAATCGCGCGCATCTGCTCGTTGAGATAGTACTCCTTCTGAGTCTTCTCCATCTGCTTCTTCACGCGGCTGCGAATCCTCTTTTCCACCTGAAGGATCTCGATCTCCGACTTCATATGTCCGAGAATCTTCTCGAGTCTCTCCTGCGGCTCTATCGTCTCGAGGATCTCCTGCTTGTCTTCGAGCTTGATATTGAGCTGAACGACCACAGCATCAGCCAAACGAGAAGGATCCTCGATTGCGTTGACCTGCATGATCATCTCGGGATTGACCTTCTTCCCCAGTTTCACGTAGTTCTCAAAGGTCACGTTCACCGAACGCATGAGCGCCTTGAGCTCAGTGGAGATCTCAATCGGAGAAAGGATCTCCTCGATATCGACCATCATGAAGTCGTCTTCACGCACGAACCGCTTGATGCGTGCGCGAGCCTTTCCTTCCACAAGGACTTTGATAGGACCGTCAGCCAATCGGATGAGTTGCACAACCTCTCCGAGCGTACCGATCGTATAGATATCTTTAGGCCCGGGATTACTGGTCCTGGCATCCTTCTGCGCTGCCAAAAGGATGTACTTGTTCTCGCGCTGCGACTCCTCAATCGCACGTACGCTCTTTTCACGTCCCACGAACAGAGGGACCACTTGTTGAGGGAACACTACGAGTTCGCGGAGGGGAAGGAGCGGGATCGGATTGTTGTTGGATGATTTCATCGTTTACTCAAACGTCTAAGGCAGCTTATTTAACCTATGTTTGTCTTCCGCAAGTCTCTGAATATGCAACCACATCCGTCGACCGGGACTGACAGCGCAACCAAGTTATTTCGACTACTTAAGAGAGACACTTAACATGACGCAAAGTGCCGCGCCTATTCGTATGATGCTAATAGACGCTTATAAAAATCACAATATTACAAGAGAATGCATTAACGCACTAAATTAGATAAAAATCGAATTGATTTCCTCAGATAGGCGCACTGATCAAATTCGAACTGATTGCTGGTATCAGGTGAGGCACACGACTCCAAGAACGATTACGGGACACTGTTTCGAAGGAGCGCCCTCGAAGTGAGTCCCCCGCTAGCAAAGCCTCATCGCCTACTGCCGGGCACGATTACGCCGACTCGGCATGCTGATACACAACCAGCGGCTTCTCACCCTTTACGATCGTATCCTCCGAGACGATTACCTCTTTGATGTCGGGCTCTGAGGGCACGTCGTACATTGCTTCCAGCATGA
>JBILEW010000038.1:0-30564 GCA_044351885.1 Bdellovibrionota bacterium | reverse complement strand
GATTGTTAGTCTCCAGCTCCGCGTCAGGGTTTCAAGGGGTCAAGCAGAGTTTGGAAGGGTGAGCTAAGTTGTCAAAAACGGCACTTTACATGCCCTAGTCTAAATCAGATCTGACAATTAATGGATTGCCCGAAGTGGTGGATCCTGGTTCTCCTTCCAAGAGAGTTAAGGAACACCTACTTGTGAGTAAAGCGCTACCCATATTCTGGGCCTCGCAGTACTTCTGCGCATGTAGCGACTTATCACTTTTGTACAAGGCTTATGATTTCAGTTCTCAGGCTGAGATTTGAGGCGTTCCGCTTGAGTCTTCTGGCCTTCGTTTCTCAAGTCCCCGTTATTGTACGTCTCTTCCTTGAAATTCACCGATGGCCCCGGGGCTTGTCGTCTCTCGTTCGAGCGAGTACTCGATGCTTTTGTTTTACGGTCCTCAGTCTCAGTACCGCAAATTGATGCATGCTATGCTTACCGAGCCTGTGCGATATAATGGCAGAACTTGTGAGTAAATTAGGGCGTAAAAGAATGAGCGGCCAGCTCCTTAGGATAGGTGTACCTGCCACACAAGTAGATTCCTTTCGGAGTAGATCTCATCGGAGTGGATTAGAGTAGGGCACCTCCAGGCTACTCCCGCGTTATCGTGACCGATGATGCTTGTCTCCTACTTAGTCAGGCAGGCGACCTGTAGGGCAACAGGAGGAGAGGGGGCAGCTGCGGCCGCACCACCCGCTTCACCACTCCGTATGTACGATAGGAAGGAGGAATTCAGTTGCTCTAATGGATATATATGGATATATATGGAGCTAACTGGATATATAAATGGATATTCCATGAAGCTAGGCACAGTAAAGATATCCCCAGAGATGCTCCGCCTTATCGCGGAGGTCGATGAGTTTAAAGGGAGCTGGCGAGCTCTTAGCACCCTAGCACCAGAGCGCCTAGCGGCGCTGAAGCGAGTGGCGACGATTGAGAGTATCGGCTCCTCAACTCGTATCGAGGGCTCAAAGTTAAGCGACGCCCAAGTGGAGGAGCTCCTTGGACGCCTCGAACAAAAAGCATTCGTCAGTCGTGATGAGCAAGAGGTTGCAGGCTACGCAGAGGTCATGGATGCGGTCTTTGATTCCTATGCAACTATCCCGCTCACGGAAAACTACATCAAGCAACTTCACACTATGTTGCTTCGTCATTCCATCAAGGATGAGCGGCACAGGGGCGAATACAAGAAGCTACCCAACAATGTCGAAGCGTTCGATGCAGAAGGAAAGAGCGTTGGGGTTGTGTTCGAGGCCGCTTCGCCTTTTGAAACTCCCTTCAGAATGCAGGAGCTCATCGCCTGGACGCGCGAAGCACTAGCAGATCGCGCCTGGCATCCGCTGCTTGTCATCGGACACTTCGTGGTCGTTTTTCTCGAGATTCATCCCTTTCAGGATGGTAACGGGAGATTATCGCGCGTGTTGACGACACTCTTGTTACTACAGGCGGGATATTCCTATGCGCCGTATTCATCGCTGGAGAGTGTCGTTGAAGAGAACAAGGAAGGGTATTACCTAGCGCTACGTAGGACGCAGGGAACGCTAAAACTAGAACAACCGGATTTTGAGCCGTGGATCTTGTTCTTTTTACGATCGCTTAAAAAACAGAAAGATCGACTCTCTGATAAAATTGCCCGCGAACCGCAAGCCGAGGGGCTTCATCCCGATGCGGTAAAGATTCTTAACGAAGTACGGGCAACCGGTCGTATCACCACAGGCGCAGCGGAAAAGATTACAGGGGCACCGCGCCCTACCGTGAAGGTGCGACTTGCGGAGCTCGTTAAGCGCGGATTGTTGCGGCCACAAGGGCAGGGAAGAGGGGCTTGGTACGGGTTGCCGTGAGCTTCGGAGAGCGGCAGTCTTCAAGTCAATCGGCGGAACGGAAGGACGGGAATACAACGTGCTCGAAATCGCTGGGAGCTCGTTTCAGGATAAGGTGACAAAAGTGGCGGAATATCTATCGAAGGATCGAGAAGGTCGTAAGGGGAGAGTCGCGTGCAGTGCCGAATCAAGGTGATGCCCTACAGATACCTCAGGCGTGAATTTCGAGTAGCTCTGGGCCAGCAATAACAGCTGCTGCCGAAAAGGTCTTCGCTTCCGTACGACAGCTATCGGAGCCTTTCCTTATTGGGCTTTCGCAGTGTAGATTCCCTTCTAGATTTAATGCCTTTGAGGAGCCTCTACTAATGCTACCCACAAAATCGTATGCCGCTCTCAGCGCCACCACCCCTCTCACTCCGTTCGAGTTCAATCGCCGTGAGGTTGGTGAGTGCGATGTTTTGATGGAGATACTGTACTGTGGCGTGTGCCACTCCGACATTCACCAAGCTCGGGGCGAATGGGGCAATTCGGTTTTTCCTATGGTTCCAGGGCACGAGATAGTTGGCCGCGTATCGCGCGTAGGAGCCAAGGTCACCAAATTCAAGCAGGGTGATATTGCAGGAGTGGGCTGTTTCGTTGACTCATGTCGTACGTGTGGCAGCTGCAAAGAGGGACTCGAACAATACTGTGAGGGCCATCTGTCGCAAACCTACAACGGCACCGAGCGCGATGGTGTGACTCCGACGCACGGTGGTTACTCCTCGCAGATCGTAGTGGACGAGAGCTACCTACTGCGTGTTTCCTCGTCCTTGGATCTTCGTGCCGTTGCGCCGCTCCTGTGCGCAGGTATTACGACGTACTCGCCTTTGCGGCATTGGAAGATCGGCAAAGGGCACAAAATCGGCATAGTAGGGCTCGGTGGCCTAGGGCACATGGGAGTCAAATTCGGTGTGGCTTTCGGAGCAGAGGTGACAGTGATAAGTACCTCCCCTGCGAAGAAAGCCGATGCGGAACGCCTCGGTGCCCATGGCTTTCTGGTTTCGACCGATGCGGATGCCGTGCAGAAGTCTGCCGGATATTTCGATTTCATCTTAGATACGGTGTCGGCAGAGCACGATCTCAATCAGACTCTCAACTTGCTCACTCGAGACGGAACTCTGTGCTTGGTCGGAGTTCCTCCGCAGGCGCCCCAGATTCATCCTTTCTCACTCATCCCACGGCGCCGACAGTTGGCCGGGTCAATGATTGGTGGCATCAAAGAGACGCAGGAGATGCTCGACTTCTGCGCAGAGAAGGGGATCGTCTCTGATGTCGAGGTGATCGATATGGCAAGTATCAATACCGCCTACGAGCGTATGATAAAGGGTGATGTAAGATATCGCTTCGTGATTGATCTAAAGACGTTGTAAAATCGAGATAGTCTAAAGCTGCACATGCATCCGATACGCGCGTTCCTACTATTGTTTTTGTGCCTTCTCGTGATCGGTCTGCTGGTTGGGCGCGCTCGAGTGCAAGAGCTCGTTGAAAGCAACAAGCGCTGTGTTATTCCGCTCTCGTCGCGAATGATCGGCGTAGACTCCTATGATCCGGCAGATTTTGCGTTGCAAGCTCTACAACGTATCGCGCAGGGTGATCTTGTTGGTCAGTCTTATGTTTGCTGGGCGAGATTTCTGTCCATGACGCAACCTTCGCCTCAAGTTTCACGCATGACCAGGTTGGTCTCGTCTATGTACAACTATCTTCCTACGAGCGGACTCAGGGCCTCGGTTCGCGACGAGGTGTTGCAAGGGCTCGCCGCCGATCAGGGAGGTATCTTTACGCAGCTCAATCCTGGCAGTCTAGTCAGGTCTAACGATGACGGCACAGAAGTAGTGGCGTTCAGTTTGGGAGATGGGCGTGTATTGCATGTCACCTTGATGGTTGAGGATGGGTTGCGTTATGTGACTGCTCTGGAGTTTCTTTCTCCCGGTGGCGCATCGTAAGGCAGACGAGTACTGTTCAGTACTCGTCGTACCAGCCACTTATGCCCTAACTGCCGCTCTCTTTTCTAACTACTTACGACATTTTCTGTAGCTATCAAATTTTAGCTCCGGTTCCTTAAGCTCTTCACGCCAAGAGTCCGATTGCCCCCCTCGGTACATGAGGAGAGGCTAAACTGGATAGTTGGTGGTATGCGTTTAATGTCCCTCGGTTCCTTGCGCCCAGTGCTTTTTGCGGCACTGGCAATTTCAACACTTGTCGTTCCTCTGTTCGACCCGCCAGCCTACGCTGATACATTCAGAGCACAGATCATCGAGGGAACTCCCACGAGCGAACGGACTTACCCGTACGTTGCACGCTTGAACTATCAAGGTGATCTTTTGTGTACTGGTACACTCATCACATCCAAGCACATTCTCACAGCGGCGCACTGCTTCTTCGGAGAAAACGGAACAAGAGCCGTTGGAAATACGGAGATCGTGGCGCGGTTGAACGGCCAGGAGGTCTCATCGTCACGCGTGACGATTCATCCTGCGTACCGAGCAGGTCAGTATGCTTGCGTTGAGGGTGAGCCGGATGCCGCGATTATAGAGCTATCTCGGACCGTTTCAGGGGTGCAACCTGTGCCCCTTTTGTCCTCGCCTGTTCCAGCAGGAGCCAGGGTGCTGCTCGTAGGATACGGCACTGAGGGGTCGGGCTCGTCAGGAGAAGGTAGCTCTATTCCTCCGGTAGGTACTGTCAATTTCGGCCCCACATTCGTGGAGGGTTTTGGCGACACCGTCGGGCAGAACAATCCTAACAGCTCCTACTACTATTGGAGATTCGACAGCGGAGAAAGCAATACTGCGAGCGGCGATTCCGGCGGGCCAGCATTTTACGATGTCGGGGGGGCTCGGTTCATTTCCGGCATTACTTGCGGAGGAGATGGTAGAGCCGAGTACGGAACGTACAGTTGGAACACCAGGGCAGACAAAATAGTCAGCTGGGTTTCAAGTGTGACAGGGCAAGCGCCATCGGGACCACCACCCGTGGCCACGCCGACTCCTCCTGCATCGGTCAGCTTCTTGTCGATATCGCGCGCACTACTTCAGTTCGACAGTACGAAGGATGATTTTCTGGAGCTTTCCGGAAAGGTCTTCGTGGGTAACGACTTTAGTCCGCGAGCCAAGAAGGTAACTATAGCGGTGGGTAGTTACAAAAAGACGTTCCGTTTAGATCGTAATGGTCAGAGCGAGGGCAGCGGTAGCTACTTCGATCTCCGTGGTACCTTGAAACGTGGAAAATTCAGAGACTCAACGGTCAAGTTTACCCTAGCATTTGAGCGTGTCTCGCTCTTCAGGTTGCTTCCTTCGCTGGGCTTCTACAGGAGTGATGAGGCGGAGGATGGAGAGCAGGCTATCATCCCCCTGAAAGTCACGATTAATGGAAGGGAGTTGAACGCCTCACCGATTCTCGGGTTCAGCTACGATTCCGAGCAGTGGAAGTTGGTTAAATAGCTGCGTAGCTCGAAAAGGCTTCTCTATTCAATCACGTTGAGCTGATAACGCCCAACCTAGCATCCGTGACGGGGGTGCTAGGTCCTGCAATCCTCGGCAGCTTTTTTCCCTTCGTCTGTGCTACTCTCTTTGTGGTTGGTAAGGAGACCCTCCGCATGGCAGCAGCATTTAGAGTAACGAATCCATTCACGCGAGAGTCGCAGGAGATGCAAGAGGCCTCTGACGTCGAGCGCTTGTTTGATGATGCCCGACAACAGTTCGTGCTATGGAGCGATAAACCTGTGGCGCACCGGGTCCAGGCGCTAAACCAAGCTTTCGGCGCGTTCTCGGAACGCCGCGATGAAATGGCTATGGTGATCGCGCAGGAGATGGGCAAGCCGATCTCGCTTGCAAAGGCCGAAGTCGATCGAGTTGTTGAGGAGTGGGGGTACATGCTCGAGAACGCCGAGGCCTTTCTCGAGCCGGAGAAGGTAAATTCGGTCGAGATTCACTTTGCACCACTCGGTGTAGTGGCAGTTATTTCGCCTTGGAACTTTCCCATGCTTCTGCCTCTACGTGGTATCATACCAGCGCTCCTCGCGGGCAATGCGGTGTTGTTCAAGCCGTCGGAGTTGAGCCCGAGAGCGGGGATTCGAATAGCTGAGATACTGAGTCAGGTAGCGCCGCTGGTCCTGGTGGTTGGAGGGAAGGACATCGGCGCGAAGGTCGTCGAGCTTCCGGTAGCTGCTATAGCGTTCACGGGATCCACTGCTGTCGGGAAAGCAATCGCGCGTCAGGCGTCCAATTCAATGAAGAGGGTACTCCTCGAGCTTGGGGGCCTCGATGCAGCTATCGTGCTTCCGGATGCTGACGTGGTATCTGCGGCACGCGAGATAGTTGGAGCCAATGCGCGCAACTCAGGGCAGGTGTGTAACGCGGTCAAGCGAGCGCTCGTTCACGAGAGTATATACGACTCGTTCGTAGCTGCGGCTTGTGAGGCTTCTCGAATGTTAGTCTACGGAGATCCGCTCGACCCGAACACCGATGTTGGGCCCCTTGTCTCGCAGCATCAGCTCGAACGAGTGAAGGTTTTTCTAGATGACGCCCTTTCGAAGGGCGCGCAGGCGTTCTCTGTGGCCGCACCTTCTCAAGGGTTCTTCTTCCCCCAAACGATCCTCACCCATGTTCCGAAGGAGGCGAGGCTTTTACACGAAGAGCCTTTCGGTCCCTTGCTACCGATCCTGCCTTTCAGTTCAGAGGAGCAAGCAATAGAGATCGCCAACGATACGCGTTTTGGTCTGACCGCCTCGGTGTGGACGACTGATGTAGACAAAGCGAAAAGGATCGCTGCTCGACTCGACGTCGGTATGGTGCGTATCAATACCCATTCAGTGATGCCTTCCGGAATTCCCTGGGGTGGTTGCAAGGAGAGTGGGATCGGGAGGATGAAGACCAAGGAGGGGCTTCGAGAGTTTACTAATGTGAAGGTGGTGGGGTGATGAGCGAGAGGAGATGAGTCGAGATGAAGCTGACAGCCCTTCGACTCGCCGCTAACTGGCCTGCCATACTAGTGGAGGCCGTCGTCGAGCCAAGCGAGCCCCTTGGGGCGAGTCGAATGGACCTAAGCGGGGTCGAACCGCTGACCTCTACACTGCCAGTGTAGCGCTCTACCAACTGAGCTATAGGCCCATGTGAAGAGCCGTTAGGGTAATTCAAAGAGCCGTAGCTGTCAAAAATCAGGTCCGTTGGTGTAGGTAATGCAACTGAGGTGAGCTCCCTCGGATGGCGTTTGGCCTTCCGTCACTCGCATTTGATACTTTCACTCACTTCCGCTAAGTTAGCCTCTCGTCGGGCTGTAGCGCAGACCGGTAGCGCACTCCCTTGGGGTGGGAGAGGTCGGAGGTTCAAATCCTCTCAGCCCGACCATTTGTCCTCCTACGCGCGGCTGCTTGATTCAACGCTTGCGGGTGATCTCCCAAACCTTTGCGTACTTGAGGAAAGCGGCGTTCGCTTCGATCAGGGCTATGACCAGCCCGGCAGTGCCCTCGCGGAACCCCTGTTTGCTGACATAGAACTTAAAGAAGCGCGCCATCGGGCGGACCAGAAGGTCGAGCACGGAGGCCCTGCGCCCCTTGGCAGCCAAGGTAGTAGCTGCATTCGATGAGAGGGTGTTCAGACGCCTGACATAGTCTGTCAGATCGGTAAAGGAGTAGTGGTGTAGCTCTCCGAGGCAGCGGGCAGTCGTACCGGTTACGGAGGCTTTTTCATGAGGGTCTTGGCCGCCCCAGGAGGTCTCCGCTCGGCGGCAGAGACGGAGGCGATATTCAGGATACCAGCCCCCCTTTCGCCACCAGCGATCAAGGAAAAATACGACACGGTTTATGTAGTAACCATTTAATTTTTTGATATTTTCCTTCAAATCCCACTCCAAGATCCCCGTTATCTCGCGATGCAGGGCCTCTGAGACCTCCTCGTCTGCGTCAATGTTTAGTACCCAATCGGAGGAGCACTGTTCGAGAGCGTAGCGCTTTTGAATCACATAGCCCTGCCACTGGTGAAAGTAGATCTTTGAGGTGTACTCGCGGCAGATGTCGAGGGTCTTGTCGGTGGATCCGGAGTCGACCACAACTATCTCGTCACACCACTTCACGCTCTCGAGGCAGCGGCGTATTTGGCGCTCCTCGTTATGGCAGACTATGAAGGCGGAGATAGAGGAGCGAGGTCGGTCGTTCATGGCGGTATTGAGAAGTATAACGGGTAAAAAGGCAAGCAAAGTTGCCCGTGTTCGAGCAAGGTATATTCAAACCTCGCGCTAGGTATCGACAGCGTCTAACCACTCGGTGTATGTAGCTCCTTTGCCACTATGTGGGGGGTACTTGCCTTATGAATATCCTTGGAATTTCGGCCTTCTATCACGACAGCGCAGCGGCTTTAATCGTCGATGGAAAGATCGTCGCCGCCGCTCAGGAAGAGCGCTTTACTCGTAAGAAGCACGACCCCGACTTTCCTGCTAATGCAGCAGCCTACTGCCTCCGATCTCAGGGGCTCACGATCAAGGATGTGGACTACGTTGCTTTTTACGACAAACCGCTCCTGAAGTTCGAGCGCATCCTGGAAACCTATCTCGCGACTGCTCCCGAAGGTTTCACCTCGTACGCCAAGGCGATGCCGCTATGGCTCAAGCACAAGCTGTGGATACCTGACACGATCAAGACGGAGCTCGGCTTCGAGGGCGAGGTTCTCTTCACCGAGCATCACCAGAGCCATGCGGCGTCGGCTTTCTATCCTTCCCCGTACCAAGATGCGGCTATTCTTACGATCGATGGAGTAGGAGAGTGGACGACTAACAGCCTTGGCCTCGGTAGAGGAAACAAGTTTTCGCTCTTGCGGGAGATCAAGTTCCCGCACTCGATCGGATTGTTGTACTCGGCCTTCACGTATTTCACGGGCTTCAAGGTGAACTCCGGTGAGTACAAAGTGATGGGACTCGCTCCGTACGGTGAGCCTAAGTACGTTCAACAGATCTACGACAACCTGATCGACTTGAAGGAAGACGGTTCGTATCACTTGAACCTGAAGTACTTCAATTATATGTCCGGTCTGTCGATGACCAACGACAATTTCGCCAAGCTTTTCGATGGTCCGCGTCGTAAGCCCGAGAGCCCACTCACGCAACGTGAGATGGATCTTGCTGCTTCGATTCAGGTAGTCGTCGAAGAGTGCATGCTCAGGCAGGCGAAGTTCCTGCACAAAGAAACGGGAGTCGATAATCTCGTCATGGCGGGAGGTGTCGCTCTAAACTGTGTCGGTAACGGCAAGCTCTTACGCGACGGCCCATTCAAGAACATCTGGATTCAGCCAGCATCGGGCGATGCCGGTGGAGCTTTGGGTGCGGCGTTGTGTGTGTGGTACGGGTATCTCAACAATCCGCGCCTCACCGACGGTCAGACCGACTTTCAAAAGGCGTCGCTCCTCGGACCGGAATTTTCGGACGACGAGGCGATCTCGCAACTCGGGCAGTTCGGTGCGGTGTACCACCGCATGTCGGGAGACGAGGTGTTCAAGACGACAGCAGATATCCTCGCGCAGGAGAAGGTCGTCGGATGGTTCCAGGGTCGTATGGAGTTCGGGCCGCGAGCGCTCGGCAATCGCAGTATAATCGGAGACCCGCGTTCTCAGGGGATGCAGGCTACTATGAACTTGAAGATCAAGTTCAGAGAGTCCTTCCGGCCCTTCGCTCCGGCTGTCATGCGTGAGCACGTTTCGGAGTATTTCGAGCTCGATAGCGATTCTCCGTACATGTTGATCGTAGCGCCGGTCCGAGAGGAGCGTAGGCGTCACATGACTGAGGATGAAAAGGAGCTTTTCGGAATCGCCAAATTAAACGTACCTAAATCGGATCTACCGGCTATTACGCACGTAGACTACTCGGCGCGTATTCAAACGGTCTCATCCGGACAGCACCCTAATTTTTACAAGCTCTTATCGGCGTTCAAGGGCAAGACCGGTTGTCCGGTGCTTGTCAATACTAGCTTTAACGTCCGAGGAGAGCCTATAGTGTGTACACCTGCGGACGCGTACGCTTGTTTCATGAGAACCAACATGGACGCGCTCGTGGTTGGTAACATCGTCATGCTAAAAGAGGAGCAGCCAAAGTGGCAGGAGCGGGAGGATTGGCAAACGAAATTCGAGCTGGATTAGAGGATCAGGTGGCTGCATCGCTCGTGACCAAGAGGGAGCCAAAGAATCCTCTTGATGATGTGTGGTTCGGCAAGCCGATTCGCCAGCACGTGCGGGAGTTCGGTGCCGTCTTCGGTACCATCTTCATGGGCATCTGTGCGGTGAAGCTCTACAAAGGGCAAGCACTGAACAGCTGTGCCGTGTGGTTTGCTCTCGGCGCTGTGACAGCTCTCCTTGGATACCTCGTGCCGAGTGCGCTGCTTCCGCTGTGGCGCGGCTGGATGAAGCTCGCTCACTACCTCTCGATCGTGATGACTACCGTCATCCTGGGATTGGCTTGGATGATCGGATTCATTCCGATGGCTTTTTTGATGAAGGTGTTCCGCGTGAAGTCGATGGACCTTTCGTACAAGGCGGATGTCTCCACCTACTGGGCGACCCGCGATTCGAAGTACGATGACTTCAAGCGCTTGGAGCAGCAGTACTAGCAAGGCGAACAAAACGATCATCATCGCTTCGCGATGATGGTCGTTTGGCAAAACTCCTCTTTCATTTCCTCATACCTAAGGAACACTTACTTGTGATTAAAGCGCTACCTGTATTAGGGGCCTCGTACTACTTCTGCGCATGTAGCGACGTATCACTTTTGTACAAGGCTCATGATTTCAGTTCTCAGTCTGAAGTTTGAGGCGTTTCGCTTGAGTCTTCCGGCTTTCGTTTCTCAAGTCCCCGTTTATATTCATCTCGTCCTTGAAATTCACCGATGGCCCCGGAGCTTGTCGTCTCTCGTTCGAGTGAGTACTCGACGCTATTATTTCACGGTCCTCAAGGTCGACCGTAGCACAGCGACCAATTATATGCTTCTTTAGTCGGCCCTATGGATTATACTGGCAGAGCTTGTGAGTATTTTGCAGCGTCAAAAAAGGGCTGTAAGCTTGATGGGGAGCGTGTATCTTCAACACAAGTAGATTCCTTTTGACCGGGTGCTTTTTGTAATTTGCGCAACTGGTGCCTATTTTCGCGACAATCGCCGCCAATCGTATTTTGAACCTAACCTTGGCCGACTGTTCTGTTCGTGAGATTTACCACTCCATTCTAACGGCTCTGCCTTCCGAGAACAGAACGGGGCTGCCTCGCGTGTGGAGGCTTGGAGATCGGCTCCAAAGACCTGAACTTCCTTGCAATTCGCCCCCATTTTTCGTGCTTACATTCGACTTAAGCCAACCACTCATACTGCCGATCTATCGTGTGAAGGAGAACTCTTCGTGTCGAACGCAATAAGCTCATCCATTAACAGCCAACTGATCACCAGGCTCTCGCAAGTAGCCGGGGTCAAGGTTGCTCGTGCGAGTGGCTCTTCGGATGTGAAGTTTTCTAGTGCGGACCAGGTAAGTAGCACCCTCAATGCAGGCGGTCGAACGTTTGCGAAGGCGTTCACCAATCTGAGCACTGCAGCAAACTTCGTTAATATCGGTATCGACACCTTGAAACAGCTCGACCAGATCGTGACAAAGGTCATTAATCTGGGCGAGAAAGCGGCACGCTTCGGGTCGGGTAGAGCAGAGAGAGCAAATATTTCTGCGGAATTCCGCCGCCTCAGCGGTCAATTTACTCGCATCCTGGAAGCTACCGACAAGGCGGGGGATTTCAATCCACTTTCCGAAAAAGACATCGAGAATGTGCTCGTCAACGTGGGGATCGACAGGGAGAAGTCACTCGAGTTGGCCTCTATATTCAAGAAGCTCCGACTAGTGGCTGGGAGTTCGAGCCTTGCGGATGACAACGTACGAGATCTGCGCCCTATCCAGCCGCTCTTGGACACATCAGACTCGGGCGGAGAGGGCTCTTCCGGTGCCGTACAACGGGTAAGCACTTCGAGCACTGGAGCACTCGCAAACGGTGCGTCGAGTGGGCCCTCCCTCTCCTCAGACGGTCGCTACCTGGTGTTTCAATCCGACGCGAGCAACTTGGTTGCGGGGGACACTAACGCCATATCTGACGTCTTTATCAAAGATCTCCAGACGGGAACTACAACCAGAGTCAGCACCGATAGCTCCGGCACCGAGGGGAATGACTCGTCTACGTGGGCGTCGGTAACATCAGATGGCCGCTACGTTGCCTTCACCTCGGCAGCAAGTAACCTCGTATCTCCCGACACGAACGGTGTAGCTGACATCTTCGTCAAAGACACCGTGACGGGCACTACCACGAGAGTGAGTACTGATAGCTCCGGAACTGAGGCAAACGACGCCTCGGTCGCCAGTTATATGACTCCGGATGGCCGCTACGTCTTCTTCAGCTCCACTGCGTCCAATCTAGTAGCGGGAGATACAAATGGAGCCCAAGACGTCTTTCGCAAAGACCTAGTGACAGGCACTACTATACGCGTCAGCGAAGGTACTGGAGGAGTCGAGGGAGATGGTGGGTCTAGTCTAGGCTTGTCTGGTATTCGGGCTTCCAATGATGGTCGCTATGTAGTGTTCGATTCCGTGGCGACAAACTTGGTGGTTGGGGACACCAACGGGACGGGGGACACCTTTGTGAAGGATCTCACTACCGGCACCCTCACACTCGTCAACGCGAGCAGCGCCGGAGTCTTTGGAAACGGGAGCTCATCGTCAGGTAGCCTTACTCCTGATGGCACCAAGGTTGTATTTTCCTCGAATGCCACCAATCTCGTAGCAGGGGACACAAACGGCAATGACGATGTGTTCGTCAAGGATCTTTCTACGGGCACAGTCACCTTGGTTAGCTCGTCGAGCTCTGGAACAATAGGTGATTCGAGAAGCCGAGACCCATTCATCGCATCTGACGGTCAAACCGTGGCTTTCAGCTCGATCGCAACTAATTTGGTAGCCGGCGATACAAATGGCAGGTATGACGTGTTTCTGAAGAACGTTCAGACTGGTGCTATTAGTCGAATTAGCAGCGACGCCAGCGGCGCACAGATCTCTTCTCATTCCTACGTAGAGGGGATGTCGGCCGATGGGCAACACGTCGCATTCTACACCGTATCACCAATAGACGGTGCTGATTCGAACTCTGTGAATGATATCGCCATGGTGGATACTCAATTTTCCGAGGGTGAAACGACATCCCAATCGGGCAACGTTCGTCGCTTCAATCGGGTGTTCGATACAGGGCGAACGATCCTCTCGCGTAACGATGCGCGAGTTCTGATTGCAGACGCCAAGGTTCTACAGAAAAACATCCGTCAAAATATCTCGACTCTCGAGGGTGTAGCACAAAACGTGATTGACAACATCGAGCTTGTGCGCACGACCGCCTTGGCTATGCTCGATGGCGCTCGCGACCCAATCCTTCTTTCCCTCAAAGATAGCTCTCGAATTGCAGATACGATCCGCAGCCAGGTGCTCGCTCAGGGCAAACCTGCCGCCATTCGACAGGCCCGCAATCTCAACAGCATACTCGCTGCGAGCTTGATCACTGCGTAGCCCATCTTTTCCATTGGCGTTTTGTATTCTCGATCATCCTGGTCCGGGGTTACTGTGCCAGTCGCGACTGAGCTGATTTCGGCCCGTAGCAGCATGTGGCAAATGTTTAAGTGCATTCTATTGGCAGTGCTGTCAGCTGATGCAATTTTTAAATGGTCTTCATTCGACAGAGAGATATGCTCATAGGGAATTACGTGTCTCCGTCAAGCAAAGGTGAGAATAGGTAGATGAAACAGACCCGAGCCGGAGTAGTCACCGGTGCAGTATCAAAAGACTGATAGAGAGCCTCTCAAATAAGCAGGTAGTAAGTTTGCAAGTATCGGCTGACTCGGAGGAAAGAGTCCTGTAGGGAATGGCTCTCTCCAATCGCCTTGAAGCCATTTGAGTCGTACTTCGCGAGCCTTAGCGCGCAGCTTTTTGATAAACGAGATGAAGGCTATTCGTAGCGGGATATCTCGACAGATGCACCACATTCGACGCCCGAAGGTTGTCGGTGCGTAGGGAGTATCGATCGGCTGCGAGGCTACCTCAAAATCTGAGGGAAGGGAGATCTGCTGTCGCTCTCGAATAGCTGCCATCTCTTGTTCAATTTCTCCAACTCGCCGTAAGAGTTTTTCCTTGAGACTCTCCAAGGTGGCCTGGTTCGGAAAAGCGGTAATCCAGGCGTTGGGACTGAGAGTAAAGGTCAGGTTTTCAGTGACCTGACCTTCGACCACGGAAGCCTCTTGTCGTCTCAGGGAGGCTGAGGTCGTTCCCTTAGTTATTGGACCAAGAAAAGTTCTTCGAATCCTCTTAACCTCTCGAAATATCTGTCCCGAGGTGAGCATTCCCCAGCTGGATACTCCCTGATACGTTTTGATGGAGGCTGAACGGTGCGCCCTGACAGGGTTGGCGTAGACGTAGGCAAGCTTTTCCACGAGATCATCAAGGGTGAGGATTGGGGGCGAGTCGTAACCCTCGCACCATACGGTCACTTGACGTCTTCCGAGCAGCCTATTGATGGCATGAGCGGTCTCGCACTTAAAGCGCTCCATGAAGCTCTCAACAACAGTAGGGTCTTCAACGAGGGCGATGATGTGGATGTGATTACCCATTACTACGAATGCTATGATTTTCACTGGATAAAGGCACTGGGCGACTGCCAGAGCGCTCCAAAGTATCAGCTCCATCAGCGGGGTGCAGACAAACGGTAGCCCCTGTTGGACACGCGAAGTCAGCATCACCACAGTGTGGGGCAATAGGATACGAGGAGGACGGGCCATACAAGACAAACTTCACACTTAGCACTCGACACTCTCTACTATCGCTGCTTTCCGAAAATAGTTGCTTGTAAAGTAACCCCGGACCAGGCGACGCGTTAGTTGCTTGTAAAGTAACCCCGGACCAGGCGACGCGACGAAGTAACCCCGGACCAGGCGACGCGACGCAATGGACCGAGCCTAAGTAGACTCGCCCTGCGATGTTCCGGGGCGCACTTGGTACGGCCTTGCGCGCCATACGTGTTCGTTTTCGTTCGGTAATGTGGAGCAGTAAGATACGAAAGAGACGGGCCTACAAGATCAAGTTCACGCTAAGAAGACGACACGTACTAGCATCGTAGTCTATGCGAATTAGTCGCTTGAAAACCAACCCCGGACTAGACGAGCTACACACTAAGCCTGCTGACAGAAAGTTAGACAATATCTCACGCCAGTCTTTGCTAGCTAAGAGACATAAGATCTGAATATAGAGCCTTAGCGCACCCCTGCAATGTCGCGATCACCAGCGGTGTTGTACGCGCGAACCTCCGGTGAGTACCCAAGATGAGTTGTGACCTCGAACTCGAAGCGTTGAAAGCGTGGGCCGATAGCAGTCGGAATCGATCTGACAAGACGACCCTCCTCGAAGAGTCCTGCCTCGGTGATACAAACTCCTTCGACTGCTCCACGTACCTTTACCTTGTCGGCAAAGACATTACCTGTTCGTCGCACATCGTATATCTCAACGCGTGGGCGAGGTAGGCCACGTCGAGGGTTACAGCCGTCGCTATCGTAGGGAGAGTTGGGATAGTTGTTCGGGTAGCGATCCGGATACCGATCAGGGTACCGGTTGGGATAGCGATTGTTGTAATTGAAGCGTGGGTTCGGTATCTCGCCCGGACTGAGGATTCCGTCGGTATCCATCTTGCCTGTGTGGCTCTGGCTCCACGCTGACTTAATTGAGCCGAGTGAGAAGGAGCTCATAACCGCTATGGAAAGAACGAGTGTGCGTATCATGCGATGCCTCTTGCTCTCAATTGACTGACTAGGGGGATAAGTTACCCGTAGCCGCCACCTCTTGTACACATCTCTTCAGCTAAAGATCCCCGCTAGCGAATACATGGTAATTCTCTGGGTGACAGATCCACATACCCCCTTCTATTTCTCTCAGGTGAGATGAAGGCTCAAGGAATACCTGACTTCCAGGCTCCTCCTCCAATTCCAAGACTCATCGACGCTGCAGAGGCTATGGTTCGATAGGCTCACCACACAGTCGATGAAATACCCTCCTATGACTCCTTTGAGCCAGCCCCTGATGACTTCTAAACCCCGCTTTCTCACTGACGGAACGGGATCGTGTACGTGAATTGCTATTTTTCGCCGCTTAGAGGCCCGAATTCTCTACTACATGGACCGCTGAAACCCAGTCCGCAAGCTACAGACCTCGCATTTCCGGGCTAATCTTATCAATCTTGGCTGCACCATCATCGGGTCGCCACCATACTTCACCACTCCTCAACTACTTACAGAAAAGCGATCGTTTTTCCTACTCGTGGACCTGCTGGCATCGGCTCTCGTCGTGGCCAAGAGAAGTGAAAGGGAAGCTCTCGATTTATACTTCATCGCAATCGGACCTTGTCGGCAGCCGCGACGAGGTTTCGTCGACCTGAGCTTGCTCAGTCTTTGAACCTACATAACGATTTGCCACCTCAGTAGCAACTATCGTAGCAGTCATGGCTGCCCCTGCAGCGAGGCCCTCAAGCAGGACGCCAAACTCACCAAGACTTGACTCACCCAAGGTCGCCTTGTCGATCGCTTTTGTGATAATTGCACTCTTGCAACGATTCGCCAGCTCAAGAGGAATAGAATCTTGGAATATCGCTTTAATGGTCTCCTCTGTGCGAACAGCTTCCGCAGCAAAATATTGCATCGCCTGCTTGACGCGACTGTCGCGCACTCCGTGATTTACTGTACCTTTAGCCTGCAGAGCGTAGGATCCGATCTCAGAAGAGATCACAAGAGGTGCGGCGCCGAAATGCCCTGAGAACGCGGCCTCTCGGGTGATCTCGCCCACATCTACTGCCGAGTTAACTGCCTGACTCATGCGCTCTTTTCCAGCCTCTAGGCGCGAATCAATCTTCCCTGCGATATACATCGATGCACCAGCGGCAGCGGCAGCTGCGCCGTACTTAAGGAAACCTCGACGCAAATGCTCCTTGCTCTCCGCCTCAGCTCCATCAGCTTGCATCCGATGTTCCCTAAGGCCAACCATCTCCTCGTAACCAAGAAGCGCTGCAACACCAGCCGCAGTTATCAAAAGGCTTCCTCCGATTTGCGACACACTACCCGCGTGCTCTTTCGTAACGACCAATTTGTCTAGCTTTGCTACATCAATCAGCTCTGGCTTTGAAAGCTCAGAGACTTTATCAAGCATCGAGGAAGAGGAGGCGCGCCATGAGTCGATCACCCCGTGATCTGGGACACCTGACTCTTCATCCCAGTAGTACTCCGTGCGAAAACGCACAGTAACTTGACCCTTTGAATTGGTTGTAGGGTACGGCACCACCCGTGATTTATGGTAGGCGCTCCGATATGCCTCTTGCAGTGCGCCAAGAGCGGTATCAAGAGCTGCCAAGCTACCAGCCATAACCTGCATCTCACGGCTGGCATCAACTGCCGAAACTTTTGCTTGCGACCCATCAATAGTCGCGTAATCACGATGGTTTAGCGCATTACTGACACCTAACACAAGTAGTGGCGCAGTCGATGCAAGCTCAACTCCTCGCGCGAAAAAAAGTCGTCGACTAATCTCGGCTTCTTGCAAAGATTTATTTGGATCGTCTTTTAAAGATGAATCCTGAGCTCGTGCATCCGCTGGACTAGCTTTCCGAAACATAGTGGTGTGCTCTGTACTCAAATTGGAGGGTTGCAATTTTAGTTGCAAATCCAGAAGAGGTATTACCAATCGATCAGCAAAGGTGACTTAAGCCGCTGCAGCCCCTCACGTACCTAGCCATTGAGCACTTAGTGCGGGCCCATGCCCCGCCTGTACCCTACTAAAGCCTCTACACTTTTAGCCGGATGAGACTACCTCCCCGCTCCTACCCCCTCTATTTCTCTCAGAGCGCGCGCGGTAATTCCGCAAGCGATATACCTGCAAAGCATGATGTGGTTACTGCTTCCGGGCTTAAACATCAGATCTTGTTAAGGCAAGGGCTCGACAGGGGTATCTGAAAAGTAACCCCGGACCAGCCGGACGACTCAGATATCGGAATTCTCCTGAGGAAGGCAGCATAAGGCAGTTGAGTGCGGCTTACAGGGACACAGCACAAAACCGTTTCAGCAACCGGTCAAGTTCGATGCGGCAACACCACCGCAGCCTGCCAGAGGGCGATATACAAGAAGCCCAGGACTCGCTCCAAATCGTTCGAGAAAGGAGGCAAGCGGCTCCTCAATCACTCGTCCGAAGGTCTTTGTGGCGTGGAGCAGTACATTAGTTCCGTCCGAGCTCTTGGCGAAAAAACCTACATGACTCAAATCCAGGTTCTCACGAGTAGTCCCGAAGGCGATGATGTCGCCGGGTTCGATGTGCTGCAAGCTCCCCGCAAGTGCGCTCAGTGGCAGAAAGCGTAGCTTTACAGAGAGCTGCGGGTAGTTTTGCAATAGCGACAAGGTGCGCGCTGTTTCTGGCAGATCGGAGAAAACTTCTCGGAGGACGCCCCGCTTGGCGTTGGTTTCGAGCCAGTCGGAGAAGTAGTGTAGTCGGCAGAGCCACGACACCGTCCCATCTCGATAGCGCAGCGCTTTGAGTTCGCTCTTTACTGATGTGCCGTCCATCTCGCTGTGGCATTGGGCTAGGACGAACTCTACGAAGGTCACGCAGTCGAATGCGTCGGTTCTGTCGACGAACTGCTCCTCGGTGTCGTGAGACCCGACCAGGCCGTCCGCTAGGTAAGGGCGCCCGACGAGCGCACGCGCATGGGTAACTATCTGTGCCGAAAGATCGTAAGGCTGTGAGGTGTCCGAGCGTTTCATGCAGTTATGCGGGGGGGATTGGTTGCCCACACCTTCAAGCATGCACGTCAATCAAGGTGGCTACAAGTGCTTTCGATGAAGAGAAGGAGCCCCCAACGCCCTTTAAATACCCGGATTTTCTTTCTCCTCAAGCCGTTAGGCCTCGATGCCGAAGTATACTGAACAGGGCATGATGCCCTTCCATTCGCAGAAGTTGCAGTGAACGGGTTAGAAGGCAAGGAGGCCATGAAAACCGTTCTATTCATCGACGACAACGAAGATTACCGTGAAACCGTCCGTTACGTTCTCGAGGCCGAAGGGCTCGAGGTGTACGACTCTGATTGCCCAGATTCAGCTTTTGGTCTTCTGCGCACAATAGAGGCGCCAGACTTGATTGTGTGTGATCTGCACATGCCTTTTACAACTGACGAGACGAAGGCAGACGAATACGTCACCTCGTTCGAGGTCGGAGTAAAAACCGTTCATGAACTCGCCTGGGTGTATCCAGATACGCCCGTGGTAGCGATGACCGGCTTGCAGGAGGTGGACTTGAAACGCATCAAGCGTTACCTCTCGCCGATACCAACGTATCAGAAGCCTGAGCGCTTGCATGAGTTCCTCGACATAGTGCGCTGTCACCTCGTAAGCCAAGACTGGGGTGGTATCCAGTAGGGAAGCGGCGGAGAGGACGTCCTGGCATTACCTTGAATGCGGGTGACTACTCAGCGGCTACGTGCACGTTCACGTTTACGAGCACGTTCACGGATGAATGTTGGCCGCTCAAATCCGAGAAGTCCTTCTCTTCGGAAGCTCCCGACAAGGGGCGGTGTCGTCAGCCTTCTCTGTTCAGCTCTCACCTTGGAGTGGCCGACTCAGAGCGTCATCGAGCATCGCCATGAATTCGGCACGTGGGATCTCTCGTGCTCCGAAGCTCTCAGAGAAGGGGGTGAGTACTTGGCAATCGAACCAGGTGATTCCCGAGCGGCGTAGGTACTCGGCGGCATGGCACATCGCTGCTTTTGAGGCGTTGGTCACGCGAAAGAAGCTCGATTCAGCGGCAAAATAGGCACCGAGCTGTACGCCATACAGTCCGCCAACGAGGACGCCATCTTGGTATGCCTCGAAGCTGTGGCAGAATCCTGCGTCGAAGAGTTTGCAGTACGCCTCAATTATCCCCTGCGTGATCCAGGTGCCGGACTGAGTCCCGCGATTTTTGAGCTCTGCACACCTTGCGATGACCTCTCGGAAATTCGTGTCGATCGCGAGTTGGAAGGGTTGTTGTTTAAGTCTACGAGTCAATCGTGATGCCACGTGGAACTCGTCGAGAAATATCACCGCACGTTCCGGTGGGGCGAACCATGCCAACGTAGTTTCGTCGTATGGCCACGGGAAGATACCGCTTGAATAAGCAAGTATGAGCGATTCGAGATCAAGGTCTCCTCCGAAGGCGAGGAGACCTTGTTCATCGGTCTCGGTTACATCAGGGAACCGAACTATTACCATGGCCTCACTGGGAGACCCGAGCCACCTTGTTCAGCTCCTCACTCTTCCAGTACTTCGTCCCAGTCAGGTCAGCGTCCAACATTATGCCCGTTTCCGAAATCTGATAGTACGCCATACCGTTAGTGAACTTAGCTTGTGCCGCCAGCGAGGTCTTGCCCAGTGTGCCACCAGCAGTTGCATCCGCTTGCCAGCCTTTGTTCACGAACGCATCGAACGATGCTTTGTTTTCAAAGAGAAACAATCCCTGATAAAATTGAACTCCTGCGCCGACGTTTACACCAGCCGAAGCCACGTGCATGTACACGCGCTCACCGGTGTCTTTGCGCACTGCAACTCCGATACCCTTTCCAGTGGTAATCAAGATCGATGCCTTGCGCGAATCGAATACGGCATAGCCGTAGCTCCTCTCGAAGAGAGCCAACGCGTCCTTGCTCTGCGAAGTGATCGTATTGACGGTCTTTAGAGCTACAGCGTCGATCTCTCTCTTCTTCTCGAGTGGGTCGTCGTTGCCCGTGATAGTTTCGGCGGTATCCTTGATTGAGCCTCCGACGGCAGATGCGGTGTCACCGACCGTCTCACCGACGTAATTGACAGCTCCACCTACAGCCTCTGCAGCCTTGCGCAGTGGGCCTGCCCAGCTGTCAGTGCCGCCGCCAAGAACGAGAGCACACAAGAGAAGAGATCCGTAACGTTTGTTCATGGTAGATTCCTTTGGTAATTCCGGAATGAAAGACCACTTTAATCTAAGTGAAGTGAAGGAATGAAGACAAGATAGCGAGTGGAAAAGTTCTCACTTGGCGTCTTTCACGCAGCGAAAACCGATATGGGACATTCCAGTATCAGGGGGTGTTCCTCTTCGAGCAGAAGGCCTGTAGCTTTCACAGTAGCTTACGTGACACAGAAAGGATCCACCTTTGGTGACGCGCTCCTGTTGGAAAGGGTTCAAAGGACTCAAGCTCTCCGTCGGACCAGCAGGGTTGTGGCAGGCAGGCTCCTTGGCTCGCTGGACGTAGGTGTCTGGCCGATACCAATCGCTGCACCACTGCCAGACGTTTCCAGCCATATCGTACAGACCGTATCCGTTGGGAGGAAAGGACTTTACTGGCGCCGTCCCCACAAAGCCGTCCTCGGCGGTGTTTCGGTAAGGGAAATCCCCTTGCCACGTATTCGCCATGAACTTGTCGTTCGGTTTGAAATCACTTCCCCACGGATATTTCTTGCTCTCTAATCCACCGCGCGAAGCGAACTCCCATTCGGCTTCAGTAGGTAGTCGCTTGCTCGCCCACTTGGCGTATGCCTGTGCGTCGTACCACGATACGTGAACGACGGGGTGGTTCATGCGTTCGCGGATGTGGCTACCTGGTCCTTCCGGATGTCGCCAGTTCGCGCCGGGCTGCCAACGCCAAAAATTGCCCATATCTGCGCGGTCGACTGGGCCCGATGATGGGGTAAATACCATCGAACCGGCAACCAAAAGACTCTCGTCGGGTTTCTCCGTATCCGGCGGGAGCTGTTTCTTCAGCTCCTCCCATGAGGGTGCGCGCTCAGCCGTTGTTACGTAGTTGGTTGCTTTAACGAAGGCTTCGAACTGAGAGTTCGTAACGGTTGTTTCGTCTATGAAGAAACCATCCACGGTAACTTGGTGAGGAGGCCCTTCGTTCCTGCGACTGCTGTCGTCCTGACTCCCCATGGTGAAGGTGCCGCCGGGTACCCACACCATTCCTTTGGGAGCTTTGTGGGGCGCTCGCGGGACGGCGTTGCACGGTATCGATGCTGCGAGAAGCATAGCGACTAGCGCAGGTCGTACGAGACGAGCGATGTGGTGGTGCGCTCGGAGCATACAATTACAGCCTAAATACCAACCCGAGGAGCGGACCTTGCGTAATAGTATCGTACTCGAAGAAGCTCTTCGTTCCTCGGACACCATCCTGGTAATCGACCGAGATCGCTTTGTACAAAAAAGCTACGGAAACTGTCTCTGAGGCGTCCCACAAGACGCCCACCTGCGTGCTCCACGAGAAGCTGGATGCGGCCCCGAAACCGCCCACGTCTCCCTGGATGAGGAGTCTCCACGAGTCGGCGATCGAAGGTGCCCAGCGTGCACCGACCACGGGATCTACCCAATCCTTGTCTCGGCTGAAGTTGCGACTTCCGAACGGAGTCGTGGCGCTTGCATCGATGTTGATGTCCCACCAGCGCGCTCCGGCGTACAGGTCGAGGGTGCTGGATTCGAGTTGTGCGCGGTACGAATAGAAGCCTTCGAGCATTCCTTGGAACACGTCTGCATCGAAGTCCGTAAAGCCGAGCGGGCCGGTCGCATCGTGTCCGAGATCCATGAATGCGTAATTTAGAATGACGCCGACGTTGCTTTCAGTGTGGCGAGCTTCGAGCTGTAGCATCGCACCCAGTTCCAGCGATTCGAGGACGTCTCCTGCGTCGACGTCTACGTCGGCGTCATCAATTCGTCCGAGAGACGCGCTTCCCGAGATATTGGGAAGGAGGCCGTACGGTGCGATGACATAATCCCAATCATCGGCGCGAGCTGAGTCGAGAGTTACAGTAATCAGGGCAGCTACGGTAAAGAGGAAGTTTCGCACAGTCATACTCCTTTCCTGAGTTATTCGGATTGATAGAGAAGCCGAGATGTCGCCTCGATACTCTTCTCGGCTCCCAGCATTAACACGTGCGCGCCGGCCAAGGCAAAGGAGATACGGGTGGGAGATTAGGCAAGCCAAACGTGGTGTGATTGGAGGGGTGAGGTTGCTAAACCAACAAGGTTCTTGAACTCGGAGGTTCTTTGTTAGAGAGTAGTGCCGGCGGTGTATTTGAAAGCATTGAAAGAGGTCGCTGATGCGAAAAATTTTCGGACTACTATTGAGTGTGGGTCTGCTTGTGCAGGTTGTAGGTGCCGCGGAGTGTCAGGCCCAAGGTACTAAAAAGAAGCCGAATATCCTGGTCATTTGGGGAGATGACATCGGCGGGTTCAATGTGAGCGCGTACAACATGGGAATGATGGGGTACAAAACCCCGAACATCGACAGTATCGCCAAAGACGGCGCGCTCTTTACCGACTGGTATGGCCAGCAGAGCTGCACTGCAGGTCGAGCGGCTTTCATCACCGGGCAGTCGCCGATGAGAACCGGACTCACGAAGGTAGGACTTCCTGGTGCCCCAGAGGGTATGAAGAAAGAGGACCCGACGATCGCTACGCTTCTCAAGGCGCAAGGGTACGTGACGGGTCAGTTCGGCAAGAATCATCTTGGAGATCGAGACGATATGCTCCCGACAGCTCACGGGTTTGATGAGTTCTTCGGCAACCTGTACCACCTCAATGCCGAGGAGGAGCCTGAGCACCCCGACTACCCGAAGAATCCTGAGTTCAAGAAGAACTTTGGACCACGAGGAGTAATCCACAGCTTTGCAGATGGCCGCATCGAAGACACCGGCCCCCTCAGTCGTAAACGCATGGAGACCTTCGACGAAGAGGTGAACGCCAAAGCCATAGATTTCATGGAGCGTGCTGCCAAAGAGGACAAACCGTTCTTCTTGTGGTGGAACTCAACCAAGATGCACATCTTTACGCACCTCAAAGAGGGCGTAGCTGGAAAGACTGGCCTTGGAATTTACGCTGACGGTATGGTCGAGCACGATCGCCAAGTGGGAGAGATGCTCTCGAAGCTCAAGGAGCTGGGCTTGGACGAGAACACTATCGTCATGTACTCGACAGACAATGGAGCTGAGGCCTTCACGTGGCCCGATGGTGGCACGACGATGTTCCGTGGTGAAAAGAACACCCAGTGGGAAGGTGGCTATCGTGGTCCGTGTGCTATCCGATGGCCCGGGGTCATCAAGCCTGGCACGGTCGTCAACGAGATCGGAGCCCATGAAGATATGATGGCGACCCTTCTTGCAGCCGCAGGCGATGTGTCCGCTAAGGAGGATCTGCTCAAGGGGCGCAAAATCGCTGGGACCACCTACAAGGTGCATCTCGATGGCTACAACCTCATGCCGGCTCTGAAAGGAGAGGGGGCTTGGCCTCGTAAGGATTTCATCTACTGGACCGATGATGGTCAAGTAGCGGCCTTACGGTACGAGAACTGGAAGATCACCTTCCTGCGTCAGAATGCCCACGGCATGCATGTATGGCAGGAGCCGTTCGAGGTTTTGCGGGCGCCGATGGTGGTCAACCTCCGCATGGATCCCTTCGAGTTGGCTGCTGATATCGGTATGGATTACCAACGTTGGTACCTCGAGCACATGTTTGCTATCGCTCCGGCGGCAGCCTATGTGGGTAAGTGGCTTCAGAGCTTCCGTGAGTTTCCTCCGCGACAGAAGCCCGGCAGTTTCAATCTGGAGCGTGTGATGGAAGCCGTCACAGCTTCGCCGGGAACTGGTACATAGGCTCGACTTTCTAGTCCGCTTGCGGCTGGGGTGTGACGATGCTGATGGTAAGCGGAGCAGAAGCTCCGCGGTCCAACTTCCTCCACCCTTGGTGTGCCTCGCTTCGCTAGATAGAAGCTCTGGTGGTCGTGGTTATCCCTGCATTCGCTCCGCGCAATAGATAGTTGAGTGGTTGTTTGCTGTAAGGTTAGACTCCACGCATAAGGCGCAATAACGGTGCAGTGCCTTGGTGAGCCTGTTCCAGCAGTGGCTCTGAGACCTGCATGCGGGGCCTTCGTTTGATTTGAGGAGTGCGATGAGGTGTTTGCTGATAAAGAGATGTGCGCTCGTCGTCGCCTGTGTCGGCAGTGTTTTGCAGGTAGGTAAAGCGAATGCCGATGGTATAGATCCTGAGATCCAACCCGCGCTCGCGAATGTGATGCGTGCGTACGAAAAGGCGATGTCTTCGGGATCATTCGAGGAGATACAGCCATACCTCTCAAGTGGTTTTTCAGCGGTCACGATTTTGGGAGACGAGGTCTCGAATATTGTGCAGTTGAAGGCCTCTCATGGTCGGATGCTGGAGCGTATCGGTGGGACTGGTTCGTATGAAGTGGAGGTCGTCCCTGACCTCGTCCAGCAGATCTCTCCGGAACTTGTGTTGATTTCCGGAGTCACTAACGACAAGCTGGTAAGTGCAGTCGGAAATACGTTCGAGTTCCAAACGACTTGGACTGCCTTTGGTATCAAAGAGGGTGGAGCCTGGAAGCTACGGCGCGTGCATACCGCTGTGAAGGATCTTTTTGGCAATTCGTTCGTTCGTTTCGTAGCCAAAGGAGCCAAGATCACGTACGGAGTGTTGGCAGGATTGCTCGGTGTGCTGCTAGGAGGAGTCCTGACAGCTCTCCTCATCGGTCGTCGGACCTCTACCCAACCCGACGCGTGACAGGCTGGTGAGGCACTTTTTAAGGACCCTCTTCATCCGCCTTCTAAGGATGACCTCCAGTATTGCCCCTCAGATTCCTGTCTTACCCGTCAAAAGTAGATCACAGACTGTGAAAGAGGCGTCTCATCGAAAGGCGTTGGTAGGGCCTATCATTCCCTATTGATGCAGCAAACTCTTTACATCCTGTTACGAGGTTTTGTGCTCTTATCAAAAGAGGACCCAACTGAGGAGAGAGGCCAAGGAGCTGACTACCGTTCCGAGATGCCGATCTTTTTTACGAAGAGATCCCGTCAGGCCTGTTAAAATTCCTGTTTTTATTGGGATTTAGCGAGCTATTTCTGGGTGCAAGCGCCAGTGCATAAAACCATCTCGAAAGGAGGGTTTTAAGCCTTCTTCCGGAGCTACGGTAGAACTTGGGCGTGGTATAACTTTGTTATGGTCGCCTTGGGCGGTCAGTAGGGCTTGTGAGCATCTACGTACGCGATGTTCAATGAATGTGAGCTGCACACAAAGCTCGTCTCCCATGCCTTGGGGGTGGCTAGATGTGTTTTATTGATTGAAGAGTATGGCAAAGCATCGTTCAGAGCATGAGTCAGATGTTGCGACTCGTGAGGCGATCCGGACTAAAACGCCGAAGCAGTACAAGGTGCTACTGTTGAACGATGACTATACGACGATGGAATTCGTGGTTCACATCCTCGAGACCCTTTTTATGAAATCTCCGTCTGAGGCGGTCCAGATCATGCTCCAAGTGCATAAAAACGGGAGAGGGATTGCTGGAGTATTCTCCAAACAGATTGCAGAGGCTAAGATCGAGTTAGTTCACCAGAGAGCACGAACTGAAGGGTTTCCGCTCAGATGCGTGATGGAGGAGGCGTAATGTTCAGCACGGAGCTGGGATTGACTCTTGAGGCAGCTTTTCGTGAGGCGTCATCGCGACGTCACGCGTTTTTTTGCCTGGAGCATCTGTTGTATGCCCTTACCTTCGATGAGCACATAAGTGAGCTCTTGCAACATACAGGGGCTGACATCACGCAGCTGCGAAAGGATCTCGAAACCTTTTTTGACAAGCACGTGGAGGTTGTTCCAGTGAAAGGCTCCAAGGCCGTCGGTGCGGAGCCTGCGCAGACCCCTGCTGTGCAGCGGGTTCTGCAGCGAGCGATCATGCATATGCGATCTGCTCAAAAGGATGTAATCACTCCGGCAGAGGTCCTGGTCGCCCTTTTCTCTGAGGAGGACTCGCATGCGGTGTACTATCTTGCCAAGCAAGGCGTTACCCGTCTCGACGTTCTTAACTTCTTAGCTCACGGAATATCCAAACTCTCTGGAGGAGATGAGGAGTTTCTTCCTGATTCGGAGGAGGACGGAGAAGAGGAGATAACTACCGAGCGCCGAGGAAGGTCCGCTCTTGATCAGTTTACCGAGAACCTTACGGCTGCTGCCAAGGCAGGAAAGCTCGATCCAGTGATCGGTCGCGAGAGTGAGCTCGAGCGAACGATAAAGATCCTGTGTAGGCGACAGAAAAACAATCCTTTGTTCTTGGGAGAGCCAGGGGTAGGAAAAACTGCCATGGCTCACGCCGTTGCAGCGAGGATCGTGTCTGGCGAGGTGCCTGAACATCTCAAGGGAGCTGAGGTGTTCCTTCTGAACATGGGAAGTCTCGTTGCAGGAACCAAGTTCCGTGGAGAGTTCGAGGACAGGGTGAGACGCGTTCTCACCGAGCTCAAGCATCGGCCGAAAGCGATCCTGTTCATTGATGAGCTCCACACGATCGTAGGAGCAGGCGCAACTGGCACCGGTTCTCTCGATGCGGCGAATCTCCTCAAGCCTGCGTTGGCCTCTGGTGAGATTCGATGTATGGGGAGCACCACGCACGCGGATTTCAAGAAAAGTATCGAAAAAGATCGTGCCCTGAGCCGCCGATTTTCGACCGTGGATCTTCCAGAGCCGACAGTAGACGAAACTGTACAGATTCTCGAAGGTCTTAAGAGCCGCTTCGAACAGTTCCACAAGACGACCTTCTCCTCGAAGGCCCTGCGTGCGGCGGCTGAACTCTCGGCGAAGCATATCAACGAGAGATTTTTGCCAGACAAAGCGATCGACGTCATCGATGAGGCTGGCGCTGCTAATTCGCTCGCCCTGGGTGGAAAGCGTCGCAAAGTTATCGGTGAAGATCAGATCGAGAAGGTCGTATCAGCGATAGCGCGAGTTCCTGTCAAGAGCGTGAGTAGCTCTGACGAGGAGGTGTTGAGAAACCTCGAGACGAACATCAAGCGAAGGGTTTTCGGTCAGGAGAAGGCCGTAGAGTCGATCGCAAGGGCTATCAAGCGGAGTCGGGCTAGCCTGCAGTCCGAGGCCAAGCCTATTGGAAGCTTCCTCTTTGCGGGCCCTACCGGCGTCGGTAAGACCGAGGTCGCGCGCGTGCTCGCTCAAGAGCTTGGAGTCCATTTTCATCGCTTTGATATGAGCGAGTATCACGACAAGCATCTGGTATCTCGTTTCACCGGAGCCCCTCCGGGTTATGTAGGCTACGAGGAAGGAGGATTGCTCGTTGATCTAGTCAGAAAGAATCCGTATGCGGTGATTCTCTTCGACGAGATTGAAAAGGCACATCCAGATGTCTTCAACATCTTCCTGCAAATTATGGATGACGCCGCGATAACTGACTCCCAAGGTCGTAAGGCAGATTTCAGGAATATCATCGTCATCTTCACGACGAATGCAGGATCTGAAAAAGCTGGGGCGCTCGGTTTTGGTAACGCTCAACCCAATAATTTCCGCGACACGGCGATTAAGACACTCTTTAAGCCTGAGTTCCGCAATCGTTTGGACGAAACCATATTCTTCAACGCACTACCGCTGGAGATTGTCGTTCAGATAGTCGGCAAATTCATACGCGAACTCGAAGGCCAGCTCGCCGCTCGGAAGATTACCTTTGATGTCAGTCGCGAGGCTCAGCAGTGGCTAGCCAAGAAGGGCTTTGACGCTGTGTACGGAGCACGACCGATGGGTAGGCTCATCCAACGAGAGATAAAGGATCCCTTAGCCGACGAAATACTCTTTGGCGCGCTTAAGCAGGGTGGCAAGGTCATTGTCGGTCTAGAAAACGACAAGCTCGTTTTCTCGGGGTACTGATAATCGTGCATTATCGCTGAATGAGAGCCTGGAGTCGGCTGCCAAGCTCGTGGGTCTGAAACACGCCCTGAAACGACGAGCTCTGAGGTCCGGTCGAAAACACGAGAACAGGGGTAGACGTATGTGTCCCTGTAGCCCATACGATCCCAAACTGGGCTCCGAGAGCGCGTCCGAGGAGCGCCGTCGGAGCGGAGCCTCGAGGATAGTAAGGCGTGATCAGCGCATCAAGAAGGCTTCGTGGCTGAGCTTCGCCGTTCAAAGAGGGCATGATCCAGGAGGCGATTTCGGCGTCCAGGGGTAGATTCGTTGTTGAGCGCGTCATCTCCCTGAGTTTCTCGGACGTCTTTTCGCCTGGTGTAAGCTTCATGAAGGCTTGCACTGCTGTGCGCACAGACCCCGTCTGCTTCCGGAGAATGTCGAGGCTCTCGGTCGAAACGAAACTGGCATCAGCTACTTTTTGAGAAGACGATAACCAACCGCTGCCAGATGGAGTATTTCCGGGATAGTAATAGCTGAAGCCCATGCCGCCAGTCTCATGGTCACCTGTGAGGATGATTAGAGTGTCGTCGCGGTGTTTGGCGAAGTCTTGGATGACGCCGAGAGTCGCACTAAGTTTGAGCAACTCCCCTAATACCCAACCTGCATCGTTGTGGTGGGCTGCAAGATCTATCTGGCCCGCTTCGACCATGAGAATGAAACCGTGCGGATTGTCGAGAAGCGAGAGGGCTTTGCTCGTCATGGCAGAGAGGCTAGGTTGTTCGTCTTGTCCTTCTCTGAAGGCATCATTCATGAAGTTCGGAGAAAACAAACCCAGCAGGGGAGTAGAGCGCACATCTTCTAGCTCGTGGGCACTCTGAGCTACGACGAATCCCTTTGCGCGAGCTCTGATCAGCAGATTTTGGCCGTCGGTGCGCTCCCCGTATCGTTTGTTTTTATCCTGGCAATCCGCAGTGCGACATGAGGCCTGCGTGGGTAAGAAAAGTGCGCGCCCACCTGACAGGGCTAGATCGACGTTGCTCTCGAGGAGCTGCTCCGCAATGAGGTGTTCGGAGCTTCGCTCATCAACCCGGGCATAGAATGCCGCAGGTGTCGCGTGTGTAATCTGCGTGTCGGAGACCAGGCCGACTTTCATGGAGCGCTTTTTGGCTGCGTCAAATATCGACCCACACGGAAGACCTTTCGCATCCAGTCCCAGCTGCCGAGGTCTACATAAACATGCACCTGCCATTTGAGTTGCAGAGCATGCCGAATCGTTTACGAGTGTCCCCTCGGCAGACGGGATGTGAGTACCGATGACGGTGTTTCTGATGAAACGCGAAAGCGGCTCAGCTTTCTTGTCCCGGGTCTTGAGCGCGTAGAGCTCGGCCAAGCCCAGCTGTTGAGGGCCCATGCCATCGCCTATAATCAGTATGATGTTGCGTGGCTTCTTGTCGTGTGTAGGAAGTGCGAAAGCTGCCTGTCCGGTGAAGAGCAGCACGGTTGCGCACGCGAGATGGAACACGTTCAATAAAGTAAGTGTCGGTAGTCGCACGGGCTCCCTCGTTCAGTCTAGGATAATTGACGATAAGAATGCCTAATAACGTGCCCCTTTGCCACGGCTGTTTGCAAGTTCAGCTAGAGCGCAGTGCAACAAAAAGGGGGGTCATGCTCTAAAGAGGGAAAATACGTACCTCATATGTTCAATATCGAATCCCTCGAGTCGCAGAGGCACTAAGTCTCCCTCTAGAAGGTGCTCCTTTATGGGCTCTTGAATCGCGCCCCATCTGTAAAATCCCTGCACCTCGCAATATAGGTTTCGGTTGCTCCTGTCCTTAATCGTTCCCAAGAAGATATTGCCCACATGGGAGAGGTGGTCCGTTAGATCCTCGAGGAAGCGAATCTTGTATTGTCGGATATCTCGGTCCCACCGTT
>JBILEW010000110.1:0-11901 GCA_044351885.1 Bdellovibrionota bacterium | reverse complement strand
ATGGTCTTTCGTAAGTTTTTTGGTATTAGCTGCAATCGCTTTTGACAGACTTACATCATACTGATTATAACCATTATAACCCTTGTGTTGTTAGGTGGTTAGGACAAGGAGTGTGAAAGGGACGCAAACGCCAGGCGCCTCACACCGATAACGGACTCTGGCGATGCGAACAGGTTGCTGCATTTGGCGCTACTTGAACTTAGGGGTGCACGTGAATAAGTCAGAATTGATAGAGAAACTCGCTCAACGCACACAGATTAACGTAATCCAATCGGAAGAGGTCGTTAACCTCATTTACCGCAAGATGCGCGACACGCTCATCAGTGGTGGGCGCATTGAGATCCGCGGATTTGGAAGCTTCGTTGTCAAGGAGTATGGCGCATACGAGGGCCGTAATCCGAAAACCGGGGAGAAGATACCGGTACCGCCCAAAAAGTTGCCGTTCTTCAAGGTGGGCAAGGAGCTCAAGGAGCGTATCGATAATCTGGCAGAGGCAGCGGAGGCGGCGCGACAGGCGGGTAACAGCCAGAAGTAATGCCGTTGTGGCGTTTTGAACAATTAAAGTTTTTAAAGCATCGTGCCGTTTTATCGGTATCGATAAACCGAAAGCGAATAGGTTAGGATAGCAAAGATATGTCAATAGATTGGTTAATGGAACTCGAGCGCGCACTGGAGAATGGCAAGGACGTCTTCGCATGTCCTAGCGTTGGGCGCAGTAGCTGGCAGATCTCAAAGTCGGTCGAGGAGCTCCGCAAGGTCGCTCAGAAAGCCGCTGACATGAAGAAGATCGCCGTGAATATCGTTCGCCTGGTCCCCAAGCAGGATGCAACTGCGGGTGATCTCTTTCTAGTGCCGACCGGAATCGAAGAGACCGGTCCGCGTGGAGAGCCGAACATTCGTTGGTCGACCGTCGAAACGAGAGAGGCCGCTGAGATGATGCGAGACGTCAGACATGGGCCGTGCCCCTTCTTCGCGATGCAGGTCGAAGAGGTGATCGAGTCCACCAAGGCGGTGTAGAGAACATGTTGTCACACAGCCCGGGTGGTAGTAGCCGAGATGGGCGAGAGCTTACTCTGCACGCTAAGGTGCAGGTGGCGGAGGTCATCACGTCACGCTACGATCAGGGCGCTCAAATTTCCCAAGATACACGCACCGGATATCGGCCTCCAGCATGGGATGGGCGGCGTGAGGGACTCGATACTGTTCGTACGAGCAGCGGCGAGATTCTACGGCTCTTCAGCACGGGCGCCCAGTCGATACCTAAGCCGGGATGGGTGATAGTAATCACGGGTGGCACCTTCGAAGAGGGCTACACGTGGACGTTGTACGGCATCCCAGCCGCGCACTAGATTTGCTAGGGAAGCGCGGCGAAACTTACCTGTGCTCTCACGTCTGAACTTGGCACGTGAACGTGCACGTGTCCGAACATTTTGATGTTTTTGGTCCGGGTGCGTTTACGTCTAGGTGCACGAGCACGTTCACGTGGTAGAGAGACAGGCTTTGCCTCGCCACCCACGTAGCACTGCGAAAATACCCGGATAGGCACGTTTAATTGGAAAAAGTCGCATAGCTTAGACCCCTTGTCTGCATCTCACTCAATAGAGATATACGGGTCGATCCTTTTTCGTTTCGGACCCGTCTCAGGTGTGTTGTATACTCAATAGAGGTTTTGAGGTTACGAGGAGCAGAGCAGGTTATGGATCAGCGCCAACCAACGGGTCGTACAGAGGAAAACGTTACCGTCGAGACCACCATCGGCGATCTCATTGAAGCTATCACTGAGATAGCATTAGAAGCTGGTAAGACCGAAGAGGAGGGTTACCGCTTGGCCTCCTTCACCATCGAAAAGATCCTTCGAGACAAGCGTCGCAAAGATTTGGAGTCCTAGAGCGTCTTCAGCCCGTGTTCATCACGAGCTTTATGACAGGTTGCTCGGCAAAAAGGGGCTCGCCTTTGAAACCGAGCCGCGCGTACTGCTTCAAGCCCCACGACATATCACACAGGTAGTGACGCCCGATCAGATCGGCGTCGTGGTGCAGTGCCTCGAAGGGCAATCCGAGCGACAGTGTAGACGACGCATAGAGAAGATCCGAACACCACGGTCCTCTCTCTGGGGAGAGCCCAAGAGGGGTACCTATGACGTGGACGGGAATCGCAGATTCATTCATGAAATCGATCACCTTCCTAGCCCACGGAAGGGTCGAGTCCCCGCCATCGCTCAATCCGCAGATCACATTGTGACAGCTCTCGACTCGTTCGACGATCGCTTCGTAGTTCTGTGGTGTGCTCCATTCGTGCACATGAGCTCCCAGCGTCTGTGCTGTCAGAAGCAAGCGCTGCAACGACTCGCTCGCGGCATCTCCGGTAGGAATGACGACTAGGTGAACGGATGAGCCCCCATTAAGAAGGTGTCGTGCACACGCCAGGGTTACCCAACCAAAAAGAGAGTCGCTAGCAAGCACCGTCACGGTGCCCCCGTTCGACGAAAGACCGAGCGCGAAGCGGATGACCATCGCGGACGAGAATCCGCACGCCTCGACCATTTGAAGGGTGGTCAAGCCGGAGCTCTGGAGGGCCTGTACCGCATGGGACCATTGAGCCCACGAGCACGCAGGCACGAAATCACCGTTCTGGGTGTGGAATGAGATAGCTCTAGGAAGCTCAGCGGCGCTAATCATATCGACCTTCCGTGGATGGGTGAGCGAGAGGTGCCTCTCTGCCACCGCCTGACATCAGTAATCGACCATCAGCAGGGGTGCCTTGCTATTTTGAGGCCAAAAACAGGGCACCCTCCCTTGCTTCACAACTGGGCGTCTGGCAGCTTACGGGAGCCTCAATAAGGTCCGCAGATGGGCTAGGGGGTCGTATCGACAGGTGAATACTATGAAGCAAGATCCAGTAATCGCGATTGCCGGGGCCACCGGGCTGGTGGGGAACGAGATGTTAGTGGTGCTCGAAGAGCGCGGGATCAAGTGTTCCGAGCTGCGCCTGTTCGCATCGAAGGAATCGGTCGGCGAGGTCTACAAGTTCCACAACGAAGAGGTCGAGGTTCAGGAGCTTACGGAAGAGGGCTTTGAGGGGGTCGATATAGCTCTGTTCGCCACGTCGGCCGAACTCTCCGCGAAGTTTGTGCCGATTGCAGTAGAGGCCGGCGCGATAGCGATCGACAACTCGTCGTATTTCCGCATGAACCCCTCCGTTCCGCTGGTAGTACCCGAGGTAAACTTCAGCGCCATACGAAGGGAAGAGGATCGTATCATCGCAAACCCGAACTGCTCTACGATTCAGCTCGTGCCGGTTCTTAAGGTGATCGACGAGCTCGCGGGATTGAAGCACGTGGTGGTCTCTACCTATCAGTCGGTATCGGGTGCCGGTAAGAATGCGCTCGATGAGTTGTGGGGACAAGCTCTCGCTATCTTCAACCAGCAGGAGCTTCCACAAGAGGCGTTCCAGCATCAGATAGCCTTCAACTGTATTCCGCAGATCGACATCTTCCTCGAGAACGGATTCACCAAGGAGGAGTACAAGATCATCAACGAGAGCCGAAAGATCCTCGGTATTCCGAACCTGCGCATCACGGCCACGGCGGTGCGGGTGCCCGTGTTCTACTCGCATGCGGAGAGTGTGTTCGTCGAAACAGAGCGACCGCTCTCTCCCGATACGCTCGTGCAGAAGCTCAGCGCCACGGAAGGAATTGATGTCTATCCGTCGAACGAAGAGTATCCGATGCAGCTCGACGTTACTGGATCCGATACGGTTCATGTCGGGCGTGTGCGGAAAGACGAGTCGGTGCCGAATGGGGTTTCACTCTGGATCGTAGCCGATAACGTCCGCAAAGGGGCAGCGGTCAACGCCGTGCAGATCGCCGAGCGGTTGCTTGCGCACTAATTCTCGGAGAGCTGCGGCGTGCCCAAGATAAAGCTTGTCGTCGAGTACGATGGGAGCCAGTTTCATGGGTGGCAGAAGCAACCGGGGCTTCGCACTGTCCAGAGCGAGCTTGAGCGGATCTTGTCGGTAGTGTGTCGACAACCGGTCGGCTCATTGCACGCGGCAGGTCGGACTGACTCCGGGGTGCATGCTCGTGGACAAGTGGTGACCTTCAATCTCCCCGAGGTGCCCGATCTTTGGCGCTTGGCGCAGGGGGTCAGTCACCTCATGAAGGGCGAGTTGGCGGTGCTCTCGGCAGAGATTGTTCACGATTCCTTCCATCCCGGTATCGATTCCACCCACAAGCAGTACTCGTATCGGATCCTCAATCGACCCTCTCCGGCTGTGCTCGATGCTCGGCGAGTATGGCACATCTCTCGTCCGCTGAATCTCGAGTTGATGCAAGCATGCGCCGGCTCTCTTCTCGGAGAGCATGATTTTTCGAGCTTTCAGGATTCTGAATGCTGCGCGAAGTCTCCGATTAAATCGATTTATGTGAGCGAGATCGAGCGTCAGCCAGGAGACCTCCTCGTGTATCGGGTAATCGGCTCGGGGTTTCTCAAGCAGATGGTGCGAAATATCGTAGGGTCCTTGGTCGATGTCGGTAGAGGACGCCTCAAGGTGACGAGCTTCAGTGAGATACTCGCCAACAAGGACCGTCGAACCGCTGGTGTGACAGCGCCGGCGCACGCTCTTTCGATGGATTGGGTTTCGTATGACCCTCTGCCGGACTTCTCCGCTGGGACCAAGCCCTGACGAACCGCATAGAGAGCCGCGGGAACTCCGCGATAGCGTAGATATGCGATAGTTGGATTAAGAGAAGGGGAAGCAGATGGGACGATGCGATGTGTGCCACAATGAGTACGACCGATCGTTTGCCGTGATTCACCAGGATAGATCCTACACATTCGACAGCTTCGAATGTGCCATTCATGCGCTCGCGCCCCGTTGTGAACACTGTCAGTGTCGCATCATCGGTCACGGCATGGAGAGTAACGGTGCCTTCTATTGCTGCGCGCACTGCGCTCGAAGTGAGGGAAAAACTGAGCTGCGGGATCATGCGCACTGAGAGATCGGTTGTTAGGTCCGTTCCTTTGGTTTGTTCGTTCGGTAGCGCTCTTACTTATAGAAATTTCCACAGAGAGAAAATCCACCACACGTCACTGCACTTAGCGCTTCCAAACATTCGCCGGACTCTCAGGCGTCATCTTTGAAAGCTTCGGATCAGCCTGCAGCTCCTCCTTCGACAGCGGGCCACGCACAGCCCCAGTCGCGACGTCGATCACCATCCAACCATCGGGGTCTCCCCGAAAGGTAGAGTGGCGTCGTGCTAGGATGAGCTCCGATGACCAGGCTAATTCTTCGACGGTGCCCTCCAGTACTCCGCCGCCGTCTTCGTGATCAGGCGTCACTATCTGATAAGTCCCATCCTCGGCACGCTCCAAAGAATACGATTTTATCAAAGCTTTTCGGCGTAATCCGAATGGGTCTTGATCAACACACCCTATGAACACCACCAGAGCGGTAAGGAGTAGTAGAAACCTCGAGAATCCCTGCTTTATCGACATATGCGTAATTCTCCAAATCATCGAACATCATCTACAACGACAAAACACCCAACTCTTCATCCGGCAGTCAACCAAGGCGCGAGCGCATGGCGCAAGGCCAAAACTACGATCCTCAACAAAAGAAGGAGCAGTAGTAAATCAAGCTGAGCAAGGCAACGTGTAACTGGTGCAGGGTTACTTTTCAGAAGTTTCGCGTCACCCCTTACTTTCGAGAGATCAAATGGTTAGAGGTAGTCATCAAAGTAGCCCCGTACCAGGAACGTTCTTCAGCGCAGCAATGGCGAGCCTTTTAAAGCCGTTGTGGCCCCCCCTCGGGTAAGGGAAAAATCGTGAAAGACTCTTTTGTGCGTAGTGCATTTGTCTCTCTACCTCTCTCGGATACAGCCGCTGTCACATCTCGCGAGTAAAGAAAAAGGCTCTCGAGACACTGCACGGCGAGGTTCGAGGAGCGATGAACAACGAAGACCTGGGTCAGATGCCTACATTCGAAGACGAAGAGGAGCAGGAAGATGTTCAGCTCCGGCTCGTCGACCGACGTCCGATACATCGGCCTCGTCCCCGCTCGAAAGTCGCTCGCCCTGAGCGAGTCCTCGCGGCAAAGGAGGCGTAACGGGGCCGGGATACCGAGAAGTAGTTGAGCGGGCGCTGCATATCTGATAGTTCGTCAGATAATGAGGTAAGCGGGAATGCTTACGGATGTGCAGCAGCCGGGTTACTCCGGAACCGTTGGATTAGTTTCGTCGTCGTCGACCTTTGCCTGGAAGATATCAAGGCTCTTTGAAGGTCCGCCATTCCTGGCGCTGGTAACTCCCTTCGAAGCGCCGAGCTTGACGGGGACTCGCGTTCCAGAGGCACCTGCGGTTTCGGTGGCTACTGTCCCGGGCATCGTATCAGAGGACTTCTGGCGGCGCTTCTTGCGATCCTTCATCCGCCGCAGCTGCTCCTCACGAGATTTCTTGCCCCGCACACGGGACAACCTCCTAGATCTGAGCGAGGTGAGTCGAGGTCGAGAGCGTAACTCCGAAACGCCAAGGTATTCATCTTCATCGAGCAGCTCTAGGATCTTCGTCGCCACCTCCAGTCGCATTAGTTGAGACAGCGCGAGTTCTCGTCTATTGGGCTGCTTAGACCTTTCGAGCACTCTCTGAATCCGTCCGAGCACCTCTATCCTCCGTCGCTCGAGCGCTGCTGTGTGTTGAGACCTCGATATACCGCCCACTCGCGATGGTTTGACCGATGAGTCAATGGAACGGATTTCCCCCTGACCTGTCGGCTCTATCACGCTTGTGCGACGCAGAGCGGTCGCAGGTTGGTTCGGCGAGACTTTCGCCTGAACCGGCGAACTTCGCGAGAACTGACCAACATGTTGCGGAGGAGCAGCGCGCATTCCTGCATTCCCCGTCTGTACGTTGGCTTCGAGACCAGCTAGAGATCTCTCGATGCGACCCAAGGCATTGGCATGCTGCTGTCGCAGGAGTGGCTCAGTTCTCAAGGAGGCACGCACCTCTTCGCCCCGTGCTGTTGACGGAGCCGACTGAGGGCTTTGTATTGACGACTGAACATCGGAGGTCTTAACTCGCTGAGGAGCAGCGCGCATTCCTGCATTCCCTGTCTGTACGTTGGCTTCGAGGCCAGCCGAAGATCTCTCGACGCGACCCAAGGCATTGGCATGCTGCTGTTGCAGGAGTGGCTCAGTTCGCAAGGAGGCACGCACCTCTTCGCCCCGTGCTGTTGACGGAGCCGACTGAGGGCTTTGTATTGACGACCGAACATCGGAGGTCTCAACTCGCTGAGGAGTAGCGCGCATTCCTGCATTCCACGTCTGCGAGTTCCCCTCGACACCGGTCGTTGGCCTATCGAAGCGAGCTGCCCGATTCACTCCGTCGGCGTTAAGCGATGCCACATCACGTAGCCCTTCCTGATGTGGGAAGATGTCAGCACGAGGCGTAGTAGCGATCCCCTTCGATCCAGGCGCTACTTCGGAATAAGCTCGTGCTTCGATTGGTGTGGAGACGTGAAAGCCTCCTGGCATTGACGATTGCGCAACAGACGAAAGTCTATCGAAGCCCCAAGCTGTCGTGCGAGCTCCGGTAAAGGATGTGACGGCAAAATTTGACGGCTCGCCTGCGGCAACTACTGCTTGGTGACTCGAAACTACAGGAGCGAAAGACAGCGGCTGGGGGCTCCCTCCAACTCCTGGCGTGAGAGGAACGGAGGGCATCTGGTAAGAATCGATTGATGGAGTAGCGGGTCCACGAGAGCCGCTGGCAGCTATCCCCCCTTGATCTCCAGTTTGGGAAACCGCGCGCCTTCGCGGGCCGGCAACTACTTGACCGAGGACGTTGGCGTCTCCCGCGCTCATGCGGGTTATTGCGTCAGTCTTCACACATCCGGTACATGAGCATCCAACATGTGCTGTATTACCGACAACGGCCTGCGTATTCTGGGCGGCGATCTCAGCCACGTACTCAGTCCTTTCCAAAAATCACTTTGCCAACACAATCACAGTTCTCATGGGAGTTGCGTCACATATACAACCCAAGCAATTTCACCGTATCTTGCACCGTCACCTCTTTCTGGTTCAGAGGATTAACAACCTTCTCGAGGCCCTTGATTCGATTTGGTAGGTTCTGCAGAGCACCTCTAAAACACTCAATCCAATCAGAGTGACGGCGCGCTGCGTCTGGAGTTACTTGACTGAGAAGCCTCTCGAACTCCCCGAGTCGTCCAATAGCGATGCTGACTTCCGGAATCCCACCGTAGTCCAAGGCATCGACGATCAGTTGGTTGAGCGCAGGGCAATATTCGATAGCGTGCAGAAGGAGCTTCCTCGTCTCCGAGGCTCTCTGATTGTGGGTGAGGTCGGTATTGAGATCGAGCCGCGCATCAACATACACGCTGTTCAGAAATTGTTGCACTACCGCGGGCTCTCCCAGCTCACCAAGACCGAATGCAGTTATTCCGGTCAAATCAGCTTTCGCTTGCTCGGAGCCCAAGGTGTTAGCACGCACACTGAGAAAATCGTCGAATATCTTGATCAAGCCATCCGCGTCAGTGCTATTCATATCCGATCCTTTGCCGAGTATCCTTGCCGAAGTGAAGACTGCACGACCAAGCAACGCACTAGCGTCATCGCCGAGCTTTCCTTGGGCGATGGGAACACTGAGGTCTTTCAAAGAGCCAAGTTGACTCCGCGCTTCGGGTACGAGCGCTCTCCCGTCAAGATCTTGGTGCCCACTGTGATGCAACGCCGCCAGAACCGTGGAGGGCTCACCCGACTCCAAGCCGGACGTCACCAGGCTCTGAGCTATCGAAATATCAGTGATCAGTTTGTGGTCTGGCCCGCAGCTTTTGTACGCTGAACTGCTGCGCGCGAGTAGAATCTCGGCCATCGTGACCTCCGAAAACGTGTTGTAGTCATACAGACGATCTTGATTAGCATGGATACGTAGTACATGCAACTGAGTTGCATTAAGCGATCTGCCCGCATTTTGCTGGTCCGTGTATCGGAGAGATATGTACTTGTCTCGTCAGGATCCCTCATGGCTTTCGTGTATTAACCAGGGTGAGAAGGGATCGGTGAAATCTCTCCAGCCATCCTCGCCAAGCGCGAGCTCTTCGGCTGTGAGGAGACAATGATCCAACATAGATGTGAGCTCCTCCTGATTCATATCGAGGCCGATCAGCACAAGTTCCTGCTTGCCCTGTATCGGCGTCACTTCCGAGCTTATCGGCGAACCATCATCCGACGTTGCCGTCCAATAGCCTGCTGGCTCGGGGCGGCAGGCAGCTCCTGCCTGTGACCATAAGCCGGCCATTCGAGCGCGCGACGCGAGCCAGAAAAACCCCTTCGAGCGAACGACGCCTGGCCATTCCGATTTAATGCACGCTGCGAAGCGCTCGGGATGGAAAGGTCTGTCGCGCCTGTAGACGAAGCTCGAGATTCCATACTCCTCAGTCTCCGAAATGTGCTCCCCTGATAATTCTTTGAGCCAGCCAGGGCTCTGAGCTGCTCTCTCGTAGTCGAAGAGCTTCGTATTGAGAACATGCCGCGGGTGAATCCTCCCCAACTGCGCGTGTATGAGTCGCGCGTCTGGGTTAAGCTTGCGAATCATCGCCTCAACGACTGAGAGTTGCGCGGCAGGAAGAAGGTCCGTTTTATTGAGGACAATAATGTTGGCGAACTCAACCTGATCAATAAGCAGGTCGACGATCGTTCGATCGTCTGTCTCGTCAGCGCCGATGCCAAGTTGTCCAAGATCATCGGAGGACTCTATGTGAGAGAAGAAATTCGCGGCGTCTACAACCGTCACCATAGTGTCCAGTCGGGCGACTTGTGAAAGGCTCCGTCCTTCCTCGTCGGTGTGAGCAAAAGTCGCTGCGATGGGCATTGGCTCCCCGATGCCCGTCGATTCGATGAGGAGGTAGTCATATTTTCGCTCAGCTGCCAACTCCGCTACTTGTTCCAAGAGGTCCTCTCGCAGAGTGCAGCAGATGCATCCGTTGGACATCTCCACGAGCCTCTCATGACTTCGATCGAGGCGAGCATCCCCGCGCTCCACGAGTTGTACGTCGATGCTTACTTCACTCATATCATTGACAATCACCGCTACCCGAAGGCCGTCACGATTGGTGAGAACGTGATTCAAAAGCGAGGTCTTCCCGGCGCCGAGAAAGCCCGATAAAACGGTTACAGGGAGTCGTTGCCGCGTTAACGTAGTACTTTTCGACATGGTAATCTCACAAATGTATATGCAACTTAGTTGCGTTTAAGTCTCAGAAGCTATACGCTCTTGTCAATAGAAGGGCATGGAGAGATGAGCGGATCTCAGACACGACAATTGATATCTCTGTTCAGCGTTTCTTCACCACGATGATGTAGCGTTCGATATAAGTGCCCGGGAGTCGCACGGTGTGGATCTTTTCTATCTCTGCGCCAAGACGTCGACGATCTTTTCTGCGCCTTGCATCTCTTCCTGGTAGCCGCTGCCTTTCATGGCGAGAACGCGACCCCCGCGTTTGGCAAGCGGCAGCAGCCACTCCATCAGCTTGGGATAGTTAGCCAATGCTCGCGAGACTACGAGCTTCTTCTGCTTCTTGCCCTTCTTCTCTGGTACCCTTCTTCTCTGGTACCGCTAACTCGGTATCGGAATCCCCTTCTTCTCTGGTACACCCCAACTGTCGCTAACTCGGTATCGGAATCATTGCCGCATACACAACAGTGACCCGAGATGTTTGCAAGTCACAGCTAGGTGACCATTCTGGGTGTGATAACTGCTTTACAATGGTGCTTTAGCGGGCTTTAGCGGGAGTTTGAGGTTGGGAACCCGATTCCGAAAACACACCACCTGTGGCTATCAGTATAGCAATGAGATTGAAGTAGGGAGGGTGGAGTAGAGTATCTACCAGACATTACATAGCTTAGGTGCAGGAGGAATGAAACACTCCTTGGGCCAAGGGATATTTCTAGCCCCTTGCTTTAAGAGCTCGTAGCATCTTCTGCATTCCAGCCGAAATGCTCGGAATAATCTAATATACGCTCCACGAATCTCCTTTGTGGAGCCGTACGCGAAGATTCGTCGCTCTTTGGGAGGTGGAATGTACGCGTCAGTTACTATGTAGCCTTCAAGTCTCTCTGGGATTGGTTCAGACTCTGAAAACTCAGCTTCTCCTTCTCGCACTTGTCGTACGATTCTTTGGCGTACTGCTTCAATTTCTTCAGGAGTGGTTATCCCAAAAGCTTCGAGCCACTTGAAAGGATATATTCGAAGCGTGTATGTCTCTCTTCCCTGTGTTCTCTCCAGTAACTGCCGTATGACCCCCTGCTCTTCGCGTGCGGAAGGGTTCTCTTGAGACAAATGATCGATATCAGTCGCGTGTATCCAGGGGACTTCCTTCTCGATGCAAGCATTTACATCTGCGGGAGCAGAAAGAAACTCCTTCCAGGTGTGAAGTCCTTTGTAGGAATCGATTGTCTTGCTCTGCCTGGCTCGGACTGGGTTTAGGAAGGTGTAGACCATTCTCTGCACAGCCATATCAAGATCCAGTATTTCTACCATACTGTCTCGGTCGTCCCATAATGTTAGCCACCGTAGAGCTAGGAGACGTTTTAGGAAGTCCGTGATCCGTTTTTTAAGCCTGCCGTGAAAGTCACGTAGAGCGGACCCATCGAGGGAGTAGAGTTGGATATGTGGATGATTAGCCATCCAGACGAATGCGCAGACGATGACCTGCTCAGTTCGCAAGAGTCGAGCGATAATACTCTGTAGTAGTAGAGAGGTAAGTTTCCTGGCGGGCAGGGGGAGGCCCTGCTTCGATCGGAAACACAGCTCGTACATCCGTTTGCTTAGGTACATTCTTGGTGCTCTCACCCCCTTTTAATCGGAAGCGAGGTGATTATGTTGCG
>JBILEW010000109.1:0-11922 GCA_044351885.1 Bdellovibrionota bacterium | reverse complement strand
ATGTCGAGCGAGTAGGTGCTGTGCAGTGAAGTATACTATCCAGTAGGTAGCCCATGATTAGGCTCTTGGTCATTTTCTCGTGTGGCGCAGTGGTGGGGGGCGCTCTGGTATGGAAATTCGCACCCGCTCGACCATCCCAGGCCGCTTTGTCTCCAATAGTCTCGGAGAGGGTCGATAATGGGTGCATTGGTGAGCTCGAAGCGGCGCGGACAGAGATAGTAGAGTTGCGACGCGAGGCCCGAGCGACTCGTGATCAGCTCGCCCTCGAAACCTCTCCCAATCATTCGGTGCCGGAGCCCCAGGAAACAGCGGGATCAGAGCAGCCGTCTCGGATTGGAGACGCAGTGCGTTGGAAGGTTTCAGCCATCGAAAAATTTGTTCCCCTTAGTGATGATCAACGGCAGAGATTGACGGAGAAGTTCGAGAAGGAGGCTGTCGCGCCTGTAGGGGCAGAGACTGATACCCAATCTCTCGAGGATATTGTGGGAGAAGAGAACGCCCGATTCTACCGTCAGCAGGTCAAAGCAGCGTTCCAAAGGGTACAGGATGAGGAGATTGATCGGGAGGTCGTGTGGCTTTCCCGACAGTTGGCGCTTTCGCAGGATCAAGAGCGGTCCATGCGCTCTGTTTTCGAGGTTGTGGAAAGAGAGATCGACCAAGATGGTGAGGAGGGTGGGAAGCAGGAGGCCCGCACTCCGCAAGAGCGGGTGAAAGCTATGGTAGAGGAGAACCGCAAGCGGACCGAGCTTCGTAACGAACAGCTGAAGCCCGTGCTGTCGCCGGAGCAGTACGAGGCCTACCTACGAACTCAGGCTGAATCGCCTGCTGCGGATGTCGAGTTGTTCCACAATTAGGGAAGAGCTCCGAAAGTTCTTAGTCGCGGTGCGCGGCACAAGAACTAGCCGCGACTCCTCTGTGTACCGATTACTGAGCCCGTAGGCGTTTCATATGCTGGGATAGGTGAGCCAGCAGCGGGCCGAAATCTATGACGGGTTTCTGAATGCTGAACGGGGCCCGACCGCCCTCATCGATGAGTCGAGTATGAGGCTGCTCTTTCACCCACCTTGTATAATCCCTAATCGCCTGTCTGTAGCGCCGCACGTCATCCCCCAATCTGCTGTATTCGGCGAGGAATTGTCTCAGCTGCTCCGTCGTACCGAATGGGGAAGAATTGGGAGAGGAACGAACAAATGTGAGCCTCTCGGCACCTCGAGTGCCACGTGCCCGGCTAAAGCGTACGACTGTGGTCTTGATGCCCAGATCGTCCACTACGATACCGAGTGAGGCGCGAGTCGCAGGTTCTTTGAGAAGCAACATGCACGCGTGAGGACGGAGGCTACCCTTTCCTATGAGAGAGATTGGGATCGACGAAATGGGTACCTTGGCGATTTTAGCAAAGGTCTTTGCGATGCTAATCGCACGCTCGTATGCCAGATTACCACGGACCGCGTCTATTGGAGGGATGTCGCGAGCTAGTCCCGGCGCGTCGATCTCGCTCCCAGTGCTCGAGTACCATCCTTCGGCCCCTCCGGCTAGTGATTTCACGGCATCTTGAACGTGTAGTCGTGCCTTTTCGGGGTGCCACACCAACAACTTTGAAAGGAGCTGAATGGTGTCACTTCGAGAGCTGCCTCTTTCTTCGAATCCAGATGCGGGGATAAAAGCGGTTAGGCGGCCTTTGACAGCGTTGACGGCTTGAATAGAAAGAGCTCCGTCGCCATGAAGCGAGAAACGTAATTTTTGAAAGTTGCCCGGAAATAGCGCGGAGCGATGAGATGCAAGGACGCTTGCATCGATCTCTTCGATCCCCTCGACGACTCGCGCCATCTGCCCCAGCAGAACCGGAGCGACCGGGCTGAAGACGACTCCTGGTATTCCGTCGATGTCAAAATCCAGAATATCCTGCAGGTCGCTCAGCCCTTGGTACTTTGGAATGCTCACAGAGCACAATTCGTCGAGGCCGGTGTATATGGCGCCCTCGGAGTTGCGTTGCAGCAGCTCAGCAGCCTTCCACATCCGCTCAAGTGCTGTCGTATCCCCGGAGCTAAAAGGGGTCTTGTTTTTCAGGTACCAGGCTATCGTTGCGGATCCATCGCGCCCGTTCGCATGCACCGACACGCGCGCGACTCGGTCTCCGATCTCGAGATTGATGAGCGATGCTGAGCCAGCAGGATCTCGACCAAAGGTGGGCTCGAACTCCCTTTCAGCTTCGAGGCGAGCCGAGAGTTGATTGGCGTCTGGATTGATTTCTCCCCGTAGGATTTCAAGATCCCGCTCAGACAAGGCAGCGGTCACGTCGCCCTGGTGGTCCCGCTTGTCGGCAGAGCGAGAAAACATCCTACGAATACCCCGAGGCCCCTCATCATTGAAGACCGCAGCTGCGTCGAAGATGTGGTTGAGGAGCTTGCGAGCCGATTGCTGCTCGTCGAACCTGGTCTTCTCGGTCGAATTTTCAGGCGCTAAGGAATACACGCGCTCCTTGATAACGTGAAGCCATGCGTTAGGGTCCGGTTCTTGGAGATGCACTGTAAAGTCCTCTCGGTTGAGAACTTTGCCGGAGGTGTCTTGGGTAAGTAACTCCAGCCTGCCCGTCTCGTCGTGCGGCTGGAGGGACGCAATCAACGTGAAGCGACGCAGCTCCGTTCTCATGGTGCTGACGAACTTGCTACAGGTACTCAAGCTGTTGTTTACAAACTCGTGGAAGCTCGGAATTACCCTCAGCTGCGAAGCGTTTTCGAACTTCAGGGCAAGATGTTTGATCTTGTCCTCATCTTTTATCTCGTCCTCGGTGATCCATTCGAAGCCATCCAAGGGGGCCACGTTCCATTGCGCCGTCGGATGGTCAAGTACCGCATCGTCTAAGTCGTGTAGCAGAGATTCCACCCCTCCATGCCTCGATGACAAAGTGGGTGGGGCCAATCCAATATGAGGAGCCAAAGCCTCCCCGAGGGTTAGTCCTAGATCTGAATCGGGATCCACATTTAGTTGGTAGCGGGCCACAGCATCTTTTCCCTTGGACGCGGGTGACCCGCTTCGCAGAGCGAAGACTTGGATCGTATACACGCGACACGGCGCCGTTCCGGCTGGCTGCTGTCCTTCCCACTGCTGGTTGGTTTCAACACGCGCCTCAATCCGCGCACGCTCGCACGAAAGCATGTAATGCTTTAGGTCGGGGATGTAGTCGAGACCCCGGCGTGACAGCCACGCAAATTGAAGCATGCCATGCACAGCCGCGTCGTCGCGATCCCCGTCGAGCGTTGAAGAAGTGTTGGCTATAGTTGGCACTTGGTGAATCCTCAGATGTAATGGTTTTCCTCCAGCGCGCCTCAGAACACAAGAGTTTACTGCGAAAATTCACGTTTTCTCACAAAGGGCATCAGTGAATTCGGAAAATGCGATGTTTGAATTATGCAACAGACCTTTGCTGCTAATATGACATAAGTGCCTCAAAAGGGGGTGCATTTAAGGCATACTTGACCATTACCTTGTCGCGGAAGCTTCTTCCTAGTCTCTCCAGATCGTCTCGGAGTCCGACAGATCAATCCATTTCGCAGCCGATTTGAGTACATCCCCAGTGTTGAACTGTCCAAAGTCCGCTGTTGTGGTATCCACCTCGAACTCCTTGGAAAGACCGAGCGGATAGGCGAGCTCCCGACTCGGACAGACCACTACGACCGAGCGACTGGCCTTCTCTAATCTCTCGGGGTCTCCGTCCTTGGCAGATTCAGCCGAAGCCGAACGGGAGTCATCCCTTGTGCTGTGTGATTGTGCAGAGCGGAGGGGATGATCGACTGGGAGATACTCGTTTTCTCGGCTGAACGTGGTGTGTCCCAGAGAGAATGCCACGATATCTGCAGCCATCTCGAGGTCGACGCTGACTTGACGATTGATACCTTTGGGAGGCAGCCGCTTTACGATCACGGAGAGGCCCGCGCGGCTTACCGCGTCGAGGAACGCACGTTGTCGGGAATCATCTTCGTAGGGCACAAGGGTATAGTAGCGAGCAACGACAGGTGCGATGCCTGATGTTACACCGCGAACCAGGGCGGACATGTCGACTTTACGGTTGATGCGTCGGGTAGCGCGATCGAGCCCTGTGCCGTCGATGAAGAGACCCACCACCTTCTTCTCACGCTTCTTAATGAATCCGCGACCTAACTCTTCGTACTTCATAAATCCTGACTAGTTGCTTTTGGAGCCGTTTCTAAGGCGCTTTACATCGCCTACTCTACCCGTATGTCGATAATGTTTGGGTGTTCGAGAACCCGGCGTAGCGAGCCCTCGAAGCGCGATTCTACTTCAAATCGTTCGGTTAGGCGAGATACGACTCAGCACGTGTGAACGATGCCATGTGCAAGTCGAGCATGAAAGCCGCTTACAGCTGGAATTTACGGGGTATTTCGCTCAAAAAACTTGGACAGTCATGCCCACCTCGGCAGCATCGAAGAGCCCTTTGAGATCGGACTCAGCAAGCTGTACTCCTCCGATATCAGGAGAATCTACAGGACCGCAGTGAAGAGGAGTTTGATCATTTAAGAAGACCGTATATTCCCCAAGGGCGCCTCGTCGGAAACGCTCCTTGTTGCCCTCTGCTGGGGTCTCAAGTCCTCGGTTCTCGAAGTAGGACGCTGGGGCGTACCAGAGCGGAGATTGTTGTTTGAGTGTGACTGAATAAACGCCAGCCTGGAGCTGTTCGATACCGACAGCTTGTAGCTCTCTCCGTTCACCGCTTCGAGTGATCAAGACCGCTTTCTCTGGGTGTCGGTGTAGCTCTAATCGCGGAGCGCTTTGCGTATGTTTGGTGGGGAGGAAGCCGAGCAGGGGTTGATGACTGGTAAGAGAGGCTACATGCGGAACCGGTCGGGAGAGTCCGATTGAGCCGCTCTCGACAATTCCGGGATCGGTCGACCCACTCACCGGGACATGAGCGCATCCGCCTAAACATGCGAGTATTAACGTCGCCTGTGCAGCGAAACCACAGCATGTGATTTTCGCAGCGGTTCGGAGGCAGGAGAGCGAGCGTTCGATGGTCTTCATAATCACTGTCTAAGTGGGGTGGTACGGCTAGCCGCCTGTCATACCAGACCATGTTGACAAGTCAAACATTGATCGTGTTGGGTGCAAGCTGGTCGTCAACGCTATCTCTAGTTAGATGCCTACCGGAGCTGATTCGATTTGTTCCCATGTAGTCTAATCCATCAGAGCGTCGAGGATGGTTCGGAGATAAATGAGACGATATTTTGCATTTGGTGTCATGAATTATTCAGAGGGTTTAGCACCGGCTTTTGTCGTAACGGTGTTTTGCGTCAGGTCGATCTCCTTGCCTCCGCGATAGGTGTTGGGCTGTACTGATGCCTATTGAGGTCGGTTTATGGAAACAGTTTCTCCTACAACAACGAACCTGAGTTCGGTCATAGTGCTGTCGGCGCAGAGGATCTTCGCACTCACCGTGGTGCTCTTCACAGTCATCTCCTCCGTTGGTTGCGGCTTCGTCTCCAGCAGGGGACTCCTCTCCGGTGTGCGCGATGGTAAGGGGAACGATGCCGCCGTATCGCCGGCGACCGAGCGCCCACAATTTGCCCTAGCCGCTAAGGGCCCCAAGCAGCTCCCAGTGCAGTCGGCTCGAGTTCTGCCCAAGCCCGAGTTTGGACTGACGCCTGAGGTTCAACGTGAATTGGATCGGTACATGGCACAAGACCGCGGTACGGTGCTGCGTGTCCTCGATAGACACTCCGAACACGCTGAACAGCTCGGCAAGCTTTTCGAAGACGAAGGTGTTCCAGCAGAGCTACTGAGTGTGGCTGCAGTGGAAAGCCAGTTCAATCCTCAGGCAAAGAGCCCAGCTGGGGCGCGTGGTATGTGGCAGTTCATGCGTTCGACGGCTAAGGTGTACGGCTTGAAGATCTCTGGCCGTAAAGACGAGCGTACCGACCCGCTCCTTTCGACAGTAGCCGCAGCGCGGCACCTAAAGGACCTATTTCACAGTTACAACGATTGGCATCTCGCCCTTGCTGCCTACAATGCCGGCATCGGAAGCATCAACCGAGTCGTCGCCCGACGTGGTGATACCGATTTCTGGGAACTCGCCCGGAATGGAGATATCCCCCGAGAGACGAGTCGCTTTGTGCCGAGAGTTATAGCGCTCTCGATGATCGTGAGCGATCCTGAGCGCTACGGCTTCGACACCGTGAAGGTGGTCAGCTAGTCGTGTGACTTGGAGCTCTGTCAAAAGCCAGCGGCGATAGAGCCTAATAGCCCCATTACTGTATCCAGCTCCTTCGGGAACACGGATTCAGTCAGTACTTTGTGACCGGTGCGGGTGACGAGGATATCGTCTTCTATGCGCACGCCACATGCAGGTAGGGGGCCGATGGGTTTGCTGAAATACAGCCCCGGCTCGATAGTCATGACCATCCCGGCCTCGAGCCGCTCCAGCCGATCGCCGTTTGCGGGGCCCACATCGTGAACGTCGATACCGAGGGAGTGCCCGATGCCGTGCGGAAACCACGGGCGATATGCACCCTTGGTCACAAGGGCCGAAAGCTTCCCTTTCAGGATCCCCAATTCCTTCAAGCCGTAGGTGAGTTCCTCTGCGGCTGTTTTGTGCAGTTCGGAGACGAGTACTCCGGGTTTGATCTTGGCGATAGCGCGCTCCTGCGCTCGCAACACCGTTTCGTAAAGATACCGTAAGGCTGGGTCGATGGAGTCACCCACCGGCAGGGTGCGGGTGACGTCCGAGGCGTACATGTCGCGCTCGGCTCCGGTATCGATTAACAAAAGATCGCCGTTACGGAGCTTCCTCTTGAGGGCCCTATAGTGCAGGGTTGCAGCCGACTTTCCCGTGCCGACTATCGTGCCGAATGCCGGCTCTGAACCTGTAGCGCGGTAGAAACCTTCGATGAATGCCGCTATCTCTCGCTCGCTCGTCCCATTACGTACAAAAGGGAGTACACCGAACAGCGCGTCACTCGTTACCTCTGAGGCGGCTCGAATGAGTTCTATCTCGGAGGCGTCCTTGTAAAGGCGCAGTCGAGCGGTGAAACGCTCGACCTCTGCCAGGCTCGTGGGCAGTCCCCGTAGCGCTACTGTTGAGCGCTGCGAAAGCTCGGTTTTCAGGGCTGCGCTCGCTGTTCCGTGGATCGATTGTACATATGCCTTCTCTGCTCCACGCACCGATGTGAGCAGGGCTTTGAGTGGGTCTTTGGTGACGACAAGCTCCGCAGAGAGCTGTTTTGCGAGAGGTTTTAAGTTCACCTGTTCGCCGTCCCAGACCTTCTTTATGGGATCGTGTGGAGGAGTTACTAAGATGACGGGGGTCTTGGCGTGCGGATTGAGAACCAGGGTCGTTTCTTCGGCGTGCGAGCCGGTGAAGTAATACAGGTCGCTGTTCTGCCTGTATGGGAAATGAGTGTCCCGAGAGCGGGTGCAGTGAGGATTACTGGAGATCACGAGGGCTTCCTTCTCGTTCGAGCGCGCGAGGAGCGCAAGCGCTTTCTTGATTCGTGCTGCGTAAGGGGTTTTCATCCTCGAAAGATCCTCTGTTCAAAACGGACACCAGCATGACCTTGGGTGCTGGCATCGGGTGGATGGAGCGGGTCGGGCGCAGGGTGCGTGGTGCTGTCGTCGCATCTAGCTGTGGCTCGCTCTCGTCTACTTTGATACCCTCTGTGGCAACAATGGGCGAGGGGCTATTTCCCTCTTGAGCCTGCAATCTGAAGGGAAAAAAGTGGTGCTATGTTCTCTCTAACTATTTCGCTTGTTGGGGACTGGATCGAACCAGTGTACGATCACGTACACCACGGTCGGACCTTTTTTCTGTTGGAGCAAGCTCGCATAGCCCTGCTCGAATCGATGGGGATGCCTAACGAGGCGTTGATGCGTCGCGGTCAGGTGTTGGTCATCACGAAGGTCGAGTCCACGTACAAGCGGGAGGTAAAAGGGGAGTCCGTCACGGTAACCTGTGACAAAGCCTCCCTCCAGGGTCGAGGCCTGGTCATTCATCAGCGGATTCTCAACGAAAAGGGCAAGGTGGCAGTGGAGGCCGTGATCGAATCGGTCTTTATGGATACGAACACGAAACGGGGTATGTCGCCGCCGGAGGATTTTCTGAAGGCCTACAGGTCGTTACAGATATTTTCCGAGTAAGAAATCGGGGGTCATGTTGACAGTTCGACCCCGCTACAGTAGCTTTGCGCGGCTATGAAAGAGAATATCCATCCCCAGTATTTCGATGCCACTGTATATTGCGGTGGTTGCGGTAGTTCCTTCAAGACCGGAGCGGTTTTGCCTGAGATCCGTGTAGGTGTGTGCTCTCAGTGCCACCCATACTATACCGGCACGCAGAAGCTCGTTGATACCGAGGGTCGTGTAGACAGGTTCAAGAAGAGATACGCTACCAAGGCTGCGGCTAAGTCCGACGCAGCTTCGTAAGCACAACGCGCGCGACTGTATGCGCCTCTTGCTTCGAGCGCTTCTGGTCGTCGTTACGGTCCTCTCCTTCGGGTGTACCGGAGGAGAGAGGACCGGAATATCACCTTCCGATAAGGCCCCCCAAATCACCGGGCTCGATCCTGCGGGAAATCCGCTCTCCCTCTACGACGTAAAAGGTAAAGTTGTCCTGGTCAATTTCTGGGCAACCTGGTGCGCGCCCTGCATGCAGGAGTTGCCACACCTTCAAGCTCTCTATTCCAATCTGAAGGACCGCGGCTTTCGGATCGTAGGGGTCGCCATCGACGACACTGCCGAAAACGTACAGGAGGCGCAGAGGTCGTACGGGCTTACCTTTCCGATCCTCATTGAGACTTCCGGTACCAGTAAGCGGCGCTACGAACTGAAAGGTTTTCCTGAGTCCTTTGTTCTCGATGGTGAGCACCGTGTGCTTATCATTCAAGATCCCGAAGACGGTACTCCGGTTACCAAGATAATAGGTCCGCGAGATTGGTCCTCCCCCGTCGCTCTGAAGACCTTCGCGGCTTTACTCAATGCGCAGTCGACGTCGGAGGGAACGCGGTGATTCCGAATGTTATTGAGATAGGGCCGATTCCGATCCGGAGCTTTGGGCTCATGGTGGCATTGGCTCTTTTTGCAGGCGCGCTGAGGCTGGCGATTAGCTTCAGACGCTACGGTCTCGATCCGAAGTTGGCAGAGCGTTACGTAACAGCGGCCGGCATATCCGGACTGATCGGTGCGCGTTTGTGGTTCATCGCGGAGAACTGGTCCGATGCGCGACACGATCTCGTTGGCGCATTGCTCTCGAGTGCGGGCTTTACATTCTATGGTGGATTCATCATCGCTGCCGTTGTCGTGTATGTGCTCGCGAAACGCGACAGGACCGATATCTCGAAGCTGTGTGACGCGTTGGGGCCGTGCTTGGCGCTCGGATACGCTGTTGGTCGACTTGGGTGTCAGCTCTCGGGCGACGGAGATTACGGTATTCGAACGAGCGGCTGGTGGGGGATGTCGTATGCTACAGGTGTCGTTCCCACCTTGCCGGGAGAGCTGGTTTATCCGACTCCGCTCTTCGAGTCCTCGATAGCCCTTCTTGTGTTGTGGGTATTGTCGTGGGTCGAAGTGCGATCAACTGTGCTATCGGGGCGCTTCCAACGTTTCGGCCTTTACCTCGTATTGATATCGATCGAGCGGTTCTTCGTGGAGTTCTTACGACCGAATGTCAAAGTTCTCTCGAATTTTAGCGAAGCGCAGATAATTGCTGTGGGTTTGGCGGTGTTCGGCATCGTACTGCTCTTGATCGGAGGAAGCGGAAGGGTGGAGAAGCGCGGTGTCTCGCTTTCCTAGCCTGCCGCAAGCTCTCTCTCCTTGCGAGCTCGTACCAGCAGGTTTCGATCGAGTAGAACGGGAGATTCGTACCCCTGAAGCATGCTGTGGTTGTCCGACCTGTATCGGTTAATCCATGCCTGTACAAAGCTTTGGCGCTCATCCTCAGGAATCCGTACCATGAAGGGTCGTATCATCGCACCGACCCACGCTTCGAGCGCCTCCCAAGAGGGAAATACTCTGGCGTCGTTACGTTGCTCTACCGTACCCGAGTAGCCACCAGCTCGCAAAGCTGATTGGATCTCCTCGCTAGTAATAAGAGGTGGATGTCGCCACTCGCCATTTTCGGAGTAGTCGCCGTCGCGCGGTCTTAGGTACTGGTCCCAAGCAAGAGACTCCCGCATTACTCGATATCCTGCCTCAAAGAGCTCCTGGAAGGCATCGCGATGAGCGCAGAAATGGAGGTGTTCCCCTCCGCAATCTTGAAGTGGGTTAAGCGACTGAAACAGCTCTTTATGAAGGAAGCGGCGAGGGTCTGTTGGATCGCGTAACCAATGAAGGGTGTAGTTCGATACTACGAGCGAGATCCTAGGTGGTTCTCTGCCGTTCGTAGCTGAGTATTCAATGAGGGCCTCACCAGCGCGCTCAGCCGAACCGAGAAGAAGGAATAAGTTTGGGTAGTTCGAGTGCGGATAGAGCGCCTGGGCGCTTGCTACCATTTCAATGCTCTTGTCGATTCCAAACACCGAGCATCCAGTCTCGCGGAGCTGGTGTGCCAGAGCGGCTGCATTTCCTCCGTCACCAAACCCGAGATCTAGTATCGTTTCGCCAGATTGAAATACCCTTCCTGCGAGCATGGCGTTCCAACCGAGGCTTTGAACATATCTCCTTAGCTCAGCATACATCTTCGGGTTGAAGGTAATACCTTCGTTAGCTGTTCGAGTCCAGGATGCAGTGAGGGTCTGGTTCGAAAAGGGATCGGTCGCATGTTGCGGTTCAAATACACGGACATGGCCCTCGTAGTTCGTCATGTGTGAATACTATCAGGAGCTTTCCAGCTAGTAAAACACGCGAGATTTGATAGCCTTATTTCACTACCGTCGGTACGAGACTCGCCCGCAACAGATTCAAGGTGCCCGAATCCGGGACTTTGAGAGGTCGTATGCAAGAGAGATGGGAACAAGGTAATAGTGCATAGCAGCCTCTCTCAGGACTATATATTTCCTCTCATATTATGAGAGTTGCTACTAACGGAAAGCAAATCATCTTGGTATTTAAATGAAAGCTGTCGATCCAGAGCTTTTTAGCTTAACGTCTTCGTCCTTCGAGCCCGCTGGTACAGGTTGCTAGTTTTAACCCCGATATTTGTTGCTCCTGAAGTTTTCAGATAGTAATGAACCGAGGCTAAAGACGCTATTGATTCGAGGAAGATCTGTTGAACGAGAACCGGCCACTTCACATTAAGCTCGATACTGCTATAGGGGCTGGGGTTCTCAACTCGAAAATTCCAACTATCGCGCTAGCCGCCGTGATCTTCGTGCTCTGCGCAACGCTGTACTTGGTAGATATCACGAGCTACGGCCCCACCTGGGATGAATCTTTGTTTCACTGGGATACTGGTCGGAAGTATTACAACTTCCTGGTCGAAGGAGACACGTATGTCTTCGAGGATTCAAAGGTCGGCTGGTTTCCTCCCATCGCCCCTCTCATCGGCTACACTCTGGCCAATCTCGCGTTTCTCTGCGAGCTGCTGCCCAACTATTATGATCGCTTTCACGTCACCGGCGTCTTGTTCGGAGCTGCAATCGTCACTCTGGTGTTTCTCATCTCAGCCAGAGTGTTTAGGCATTACGGTTATGCAGTATTCGCAGCTCTCCTCCTAGGCTCTCATCCTCAATTCATTACCCACGCCCACAACAACGTGCGCGATACCGGTTTGATGTTGTTTTATGCTTTGACGATTTGGTCTGCGTTGCATATCCGCGATAGCAAGAGGCCTCTGGTGTGGTGTTTCGCGACGGGCCTGCTGACGGGGATAACTTGTGACGTCAAACAGAATGGGGTGTTTCTGCTTCCTCTCGTCGGTCTGTGGCTACTTCGTAATCACCGAGTTCTAGGGTGGACTCGCTTTGCAATTGCCAGCCTATT
>JBILEW010000101.1:0-13809 GCA_044351885.1 Bdellovibrionota bacterium | reverse complement strand
GGAACAGGCACTTTTCTGTCATTTAGACGTCTCCCTAATCAGGCAACATACTGGTCTTGGAAAAATTTCAAGAGGGGCTTCGGTTGTGCCATGGTTTTATTCCGCGCAGGTAAAGATATGGCTAAGAGGCTCTCTCTCGTGTTCCTGCTAGTCGTAATCCTTCTCCAGGGTTGTGGTGTCATAAAAAAGAAACCCGAGAGCGAACCATCTGGGCTCGATATCGTAGGAAAGCCCATACCACCAGAGCAGGCGAAGGAGATCCTCTCCGAAGTAGGGGGGAATTTTGCCTACGGCCCCGGATTGGGGGATACAGCCTTGAATGTGGGGACGGTCGTCGTATTTCCTCCCTACGCGGTGTATCTTCTGGGCAATGCCCTCCTTTCTATAAGCGGATACGAGCCGGTCACAGTGTCCTCGATATTACCGGAAGAGGATGGTAAACAGTGGTCTGATACGTACGACGACCTCGTGTCGGGACCAGGCAAGATGGTCGCTGCCATGGCAGGGCGAGAATACCGCTCGCGAGAGGTCGGAAAGATAAAGATGCAGGAGATCTTGAAGCGCGTCGAAGAGGAGCAGCGCAAAAGCGCTCCAGTAACGGTCAAAGGGTTTCGTCAATGAGTGCTCGTATCGGACTTGTCATCCGTCCTGGTAGCCCAAAGGTGGTCAGTTTGGCGCGTGAGGTGTTGGCATGGTGCGCGCAACGATCGCTTCCGGTCGATGTTGACGTTCAGACGGCTAAGGTGCTCAAGCTCGCCGAACCCGGAATCTCTGCTCGGGAGCTTGTCGAAAGAGCTGATCCGATCATCACCCTCGGAGGTGACGGTACGCTCATCGGCGTAGCGCGACATGTGCGTGGAGCCTCACCAGTTTTCATCGGAGTAAATTTCGGCAATCTCGGGTTCCTCACCGAGGTCCGGCCAGATGAGCTGTTTACGGTTTTTGAGCAGGCGCTTCAAAAACAGGTTCCGTGCGCAGAGCGAGTGCTCCTTACCGCGCAACTCGAACGAGAAGGGAAAATTATCTTCGAGAGTCAGGCTGTGAACGACGTCGTGGTCCAGAAAGGAGCGCGCTCTCGACTGCCGGAGCTCGATCTCTCGGTCAACAGGCACGATGTCGCGCGCATCCGCGCAGATGGTATTATCTTCGCTACGCCTACAGGCTCTACTGCGTATTCTTTGGCCGCAGGTGGATCGATAGCACACCCCTCGCTCAGTGTAATTCTCGTGACGCCGATCTGTGCGCACTCCTTGACTAATCGTCCACTCATTTTGCCTGGATCCTCGAATATTCAGGTGAACCTGCCGCGCTTCGAAGACGAGGTGCTCGTTACCGTCGATGGACAGGTGTCCGAGCAGCTCAAGTCGGGAGATATAGTGCGGGTCAGCCAAGCTCGCCAAACGGTCAAATTCGTTATTTCCAAAGAGAAGGGATACTTCGATATCTTGCGTACTAAGCTCAACTGGGGAAGGCCTAATAGACCTGATTGAGTGGGGGTGGCCGATCCTACCCCGACAGCACGCAACTTTTCCCCCCAGATGCCGATTACTCAAAGCCGGATTCGATCTCGTAATGTGAAGAGATGACCCCCTCGCGGTGGCTCTCTTGGGCCTTGGTCCTAACTAGCGACTGCGACCCAGGATCTTGGCGACATGTGTCAGACGGCTAAGGGTCGCTCAACCTATGAGATGTTGTGCAATCGCCAGGGCGAGAATTTTTTTTATCTTAAGCTCGCAGCTTGTGGCACCTTGGTGTGCTAGGCAAGCGTGCCGTGTATGGCACGCTATATTCGGTGGCGTACGCATGATGTATCCATGCAACCCCGACCTTTCAATCCTTTGCGTAGTTCGCTGCTTAGCGAGCGCTCCTGCCTGCTTCAGATATCGATTGTGGAACGAGACTCCTTTGTTTTTGAACATTCGGAAATTGAGAGGCGAATTGTATGGTAACGAGTGCCGCTAGAAAAAGGGATGCTTTTGCGTACAGATCGCCACTGGTCGCCGCTGTGGTGCTCTTCGCCTCGTTTTCGAGCTTTCTGACTCGGGGGGAAGCGCAGACGCTTTTGGATCGGATTGTCCTGCCAGAAGCGATCCGAGAGGTAGATAGCTTTGATGTGTCTGCGGACTTCAATGGTGATGGCGTTTCAGACATAGCTATCTTCAACCCATTGAATCTGCAGACCGAACGTCTGCGCATCATTTCCGGTGCCGACGGCACCACTATTCCGCATGCCTTTCAGTTTCCGGATTATTGGCCCTCTGAGGCTCCGTCGATGGCTGTCGGAGATGTCGATGGTGATGGGAGGCCAGACATCGTACTTGGAAGTCATAGGACGGGGAACGAGGGACGTGGCCATATTGCGGTATATTCGGGTGCAACGGGCAAGTTGTTCGCTTTCAAGGAAGGGGAGCTTCCCAGCAGTGGACTTGGCTACAGCTTCACAGTCGTGGATCTAAATGGCGATGGACGGGACGAGATTCTAGCTAGTACCTACGCGGAAGACTTTTATACCGCAGAAGGGGAGCTCACATTCACGGCGGTGTTTGTTCTCGCCCTGAAAGGTGACCAGTTAGAGACGCAGTGTGTCTATAACACTGGAGTTGAAGGAGGAAGGTTTACGGCAGAGGTTTCCTTTCTCGTAGATATCGAAGATCAAACTCGAGACGGAGTTCGCGACATCCTGTTCAGCATGCCGAACCTAGAAAATAATGTGATTGAGGTCGCCGGAGCGATCTTCTTCATAGATGGGGCATCCTGCCAGGGGGGTGTGGTGCTTCGAGGGAGCAACACCTCCGACTACCTGGGAAACTCTCTTGTTAAAACTGGGGACTTTGATAGGGACGGAGTCTCCGACATAGCGCTCTCGATACAAGACCAAAAATTGATGCTCTATTCCGGGAAGTCTCTCGAACCTCTCGGAAGAGAGGTGATGGTTCCGTCGAGTAGTTCAGGCAAAGCTTGGGAGCTCCCGATACCAGTGGGCGACTTGAATCTGGATGGAGTCCCCGATTTTGTTGCTACAGCGTACGATAAGGCTAGAGAGTGGCAGGAGGAGTATCGACTGTGGTTTCTCTCTGGTAAAGACTCCTCGCCACTGGGCGACGTTTCGCTAAGACCGTATGTTTTTGACTCATCGAGTTCGGACTATAAAGACACGCCGATTACGGTGATGTCGCATCCCCGCCTAGACCGAGATAAAGATTCTATTCCGGAGATCGTCGTAGCTATCGGAGGTTTGGCAAGGGGAGCGAATGAACTGGCCATCAATGTGATAGCGGGAAGTTGTCCCCGAGAAGCAGAAACCAAAGTTCTCGTTCACCGCGAAGGACTGCCAATACCCGTCGGCCCTGTTCCCTTCTCAGTCGTCACGAAGGCGTGTGGTCTTCCTCTTGCCGGACAACATCAGGCGAGGACTGCAGGGCAGCAAGTGCAGCTCGCAGACGATGGCAAGAGCCCTGATGCCCTCAAAGGGGATAAAATCAATTCCGGTTTTCTAGATATGAATTCCGGCAACAACACCGTAACAGTGAAGGCGGATGTCACCAATGGAGGGACTCCCCTTCAATCTGAGGTCACGGTTACGTTAGAGGGGCGAACAAATTACCTCCTCGATGTGGTCCCTTATAAGTGGATTCCGCCTATTGGCCACACAAGGCTCGAGCTCTCCAAAACCAAAAGCTCCACCGAGGTCGCGATTCCTTTCGACTTCGCTTTCTACGGCAGACCGGCCAAGTCATTCACTGCCTTGAACACAGGTCTGGTCTTCCCTCGTGTTTACGAGAACCAGGAGCTGCCGAAAGATACGTTGGTCAATGAACGTATGCCCTCAGAGAAGTTGAAAGGTCCGGCCATCGCCATGTTGTGGGGCAACATTATATTCGGCAAAAACAGCGCTGCGTACTCCGCAGTTGTGGGCCCAGCCGGTGATCGCAAGCTTGTACTGACCTACGAAGCGTTCGAGTTCGAGCGGAGTTGGTTTGATCAAACTGAGGTAAGTCGAATCGACTGTCAACTGATTCTCAGCGAAGCGACTGGAAAGATACGCGTCAACTACAAGCGTGTCGATTCGACCTCGATCCTAAATAATCGTGGGAGCTCGAGCACTACTGGTATTCAAGCTAGTGCGTCGCTTGGCTTAGGCTTCTCTCACCTGGATAATGTGCTCGAAAACGGCTTCGCGATCGAGTATGCCCCGGAGCAGGATGACGGTGGCGGCGGCGGTGGCGGAAGTGGCGGTGGTGACAGTGGCGGCGGCGGTGGAAGCGGTGGTGGTGGAAGCGGTGGTGGCGGCACCGGAGGTGGTGGAAATGGTGGCGGCGGTCAGCTCGCCAGCAACTTCACGCTCAACTTCTCCTTTGTGCAAAACAAAGCTGGAGCCACGTTGTCGTTTGATGTTCAGTCGAGCAACGCCTCTGCGCGAGCGGCATTGAACGACTGCATATTCGCCGTGTATGGGGGCGAAGGACTATCCGATGCTGTGACCAACTACAAACTGCTGGGAAGTCTCGTCGCGAGGGGGCCTGCCAAAACGCTTTCGCTCAAGGGCTTCTCTCAGCGTTTGTTGGCATCGAACAGTAGCGCTCGAAAAGGCAGCAAGAGGGGAAGTAAGAAGCTTTTCTTACGCGCAGGTGCGGTGTGTCCGTCACAAAGAGTGAACGTCTCGTCGGCTGCACTTCAGATTAAAGGGACGAAACAGAAGAAGGCGCTGGTGGCCAAACGGTGGCTGGCGAAATTTCGGACGCATCTGAAAAAACGCTGAGGGGGCGAGGCTAAGCAGGATACAAGGGGGGCTTGTGGTGCTGTTGTTCTTGCGACTGCCGGGGCCCGCATTGCAACAGGCGCAGGACGTACGACGGGCATATATGGGTGATACACCCTTACCGTAGGCGCATGTCGTAACGCCTCTGCCTCGTCAGTGGTCTACGGCGTCGTCCAACTATTTAGTCTCTCCAGCGACTTGCCGGATGCCGCGGCAGTCCGAGATTCCTCGTAAGAGCATCGTGCACGTACGATGTGCAGGTTACGCCTTGGAATTGCGAAGCATCGAGTACAGCTCATCCTTCAGAGCGAGGCGTTGCTTACGGAGAACCTCCTCCTCTTCTTGAGACATGAGCTCGATGCGTGACTCTGCTCGAGCGATCCTCTTGTCGATGGTCTCCCATTGATCGAACAAGCCAGCAAAGTGGGCGTTGCTCATCTTGAGCACGTGGATCTGCTCACGATACTCCGGGAACTCTTCGCCGATCTTGTGATGATGTCCTTCCATGTTTCTATCCTCTGGTCTTACGTCCTCTGGCTGACGACAGTATACTGCAGAACCTCATCGACTTACAGCGAGCACATGAATAAATACGAGTACTTGAGCGTGTTGTTCACGATTGAAAGGTTTTCATTCGTCCGTGCTCGGAATCACAGCCACTACGTGGAGCGAAATATTATATTTCACGATCCTCTGCAGGACCTTCGAGCGTTGTCAGTTCTTAAAAACAGCAGTTTTTAATGTACGGGACGCGACGGACGCAAAGGTAAGAAAGTCACGTAAAGCATGCCCCGAGGTAACCCCGGACCGATGCGCGCAACCAACGCGCGCGCAGAAAGGCCAAGGTAACCCTGCACCAGTCGAAAATATAAAGGGGTGATTGACTGTCGAGCGGCTACGAGAAAAGATCATAAGTGTATGGCACTCAACGAGCTAGCAGTAAAATATAGAACAGATAAAAAAATACCAGATGGAGTGCCCTGTCAAAATGGGTTGGAAGGGCATGGCTATACTACTCAATACGAGAAATTATTCACAAACAGAGAGATAAAGACCCTCCTGGAGATCGGTGTTTCCTACGGTGGATCGATAAAAATGTGGGATGAGTATTTTGGCGGTAGCTGTTTTATTACCGGAGTTGATATTCATGAAAAGAGGTTCAAGCGGAGAGATCTCGAGAAATCCAATATTCGAATTAAAATTGGTAACCAAGGCGATCCCGAGTTTTTGAAAGCATTGTGCGATATCAACTATGACGTGATTATCGATGATGGGAGCCATAAGAGTGATGACCAGCTAATCGCGTTCAACGAACTATTCAATGCTCTCAACAGCAATGGGATATACATAATTGAGGATTTGCATTCTCCTAAAGCCACAATAACGGTGCGAGTTTTCGAGTCTTGTCACCTGAACGGGGATTATCACAAGTCTTTTTTAAAAGAGGATGTGGTCAGCACGATACGCTCCGTCGACTTTTATCAAGCTAAGAAGCTGTGTGTCGTTACTAGGAAGTGACCTTCTCGCTGGTACTTAGCTGTGCCGGTTTGTCAGGCACACATAAAGCGCTACTGCGCGATGCGACGTTGCCAGTCGTAGTACGGTCGTCACTGCGAGTTCTGCAGCTATAAATCGGAGGGGCCTGTGACCAAGAGCGCCAGCGCGTCTTGTCTGCCAAACTCATAGTATTCCGTCTTCAGTGTCTGGCGGTAAATAAACACAGAAGTAAGAATAGCATGTGTCGCGATTGCGCCTAACTCAAGTCCGATGTAGGTAGGGTCTGCCAAGACGCTTTCGCTCAAGGGCTTCTCTCAGCGTTTGTTGGCATCGAGCAGTAGCGCTCGACAAGGCAGCAAGAAGAGAAGTAAGAAGCTTTTCTTACGCACAGGTGCGGTGTGTCCGTCACAAAGAGTGAACGTCTCGTCGGCTGCACTTCAGATTAAAGAGGCGAAACAGAAGAAGGCGCTGGTAGCCAAACGGTGGCTGGCGAAACTACGGACGCATCTTAAAAAACGCTAGGTGAGTCAGGCAAAACCGGCTGCAAAAAGTGTCTGTGACGCGGTCGTCAACACGACTGCCGGGAGCCGCATCGCAACAGGGGTGTATGCATAGACGTTTGTACGTAGCCGGTTCGGCCTGGACCCAGGCGCATGTCGTAACCCCTCTGCCGACTCAGCCGTCTACGAACTCGTCTAACGATTTCTGCTAAAGGCCTTCTGGATGCCGCGGCAATGAGATGAGCCCGGTGAGGTCCTCATCTGCTTATGCTCTGCGCGCTACGCCTTCGAGTTGCGAAGCATTGAGTAGAGTTCATCCTTCAGAGCGAGGCGCTGCTTGCGGAGCTGCTCCTCCTCTTCTTGAGACATGAGCTCGATGCGTGACTCTGCTCGAGCGATCTTCTTGTCTATGCTCTCCCATTTTTCGAGCAAGCCGGCAAAATGCGCATCGCCCATCTTCAGCGTATGGATCTTCTCGCGATAGTCTGGGAACTCTTCGCCGATCTTGTGGTGGTGTCCTTCCATCTTTTTATCCTCTGGTTTGTGGGCTCTGCCCGACGACACTATACCGCAGCAACCGACCAACACACAGCAAAATCCGCAATAAATCGAAGTAGTTGAGTTGTTTGTTCAACTTTTGCTGAAAACACTGGATGGCGCGGCAGCGTTCCGCGCCGTTTTTTGAAGCAAGCGGCTCCTACTTCCTCACCTGCAGAAGCGCTCTAAAAATTCGTCCTCTGGGATCTGCAGACGCGCAAGTATTCTCTGAACCCAGCTTGGGTAAAGCTTGAAGACATCCCCATAGACATTCGGGCTTGCGGTGTAATGGTGGCCATCGCGCCACAGCTGTCGATGTGAGGAGCCCTTTGTAGTTCTGAATTCCACCCCAAATTCCTTTAGCACCCCGAGTAGTTGGCTGAACGTTGGTCGTCCAAACTTACGGAATGCTCCATCGATGGAGTCCTTTTTAGTGCCGACATCTGGGGAGCTATCTTCATCTACGAGACTGCTTGTATCGACCTCAATCTCCTCATCGTGTGCAGCAGGTGCAGTCTCTGTGACAAGTGTACGTACAGAGCAACGACTGGCTACATCCTCTGCGCCGCTCAGGCCAAGCACGCACTCATTTCCCGCCTCCTGCACGATAAGGATCTTAGATCCAGGGGGCATCTCTTTTGTGAGAATATTCGAATTGTCCTCGATAAAAGTTCCGAGCTGTTGAAGCCTAATCAACGCGACTCGTCCAAGTCGGGCAGCCAGCGTGTCGAATACTTCCGGAGTAATTCCGAAATCTACCTCGCTAAATGGAATCCAGCTTATCTCGCCGCCGTGTCGGATCTCTCCCTGACTATCCATCAGCCATGAGAAGGTTCCGAGTTCGGGACGAGCGGGCATTGAGAGCTCGAAATGGGCCCACGGGTGAACGAGGGTGCACATCAGGGCCACTTCTCCCGAGGTCGTCAACGGGCCAGCAAATGTCAAAGTGTACGGGTTCGGGATGTCTATGTACTCTCGGTATATAGGGTCTACATCTTCGACGTCCGGTATCGAACGAATCAGTGTAAGTGCAGATTCCCTGCGGGCGTAGTCCTCGCACCAAGTATATAACGCCGAGAAAGTTTCCGTAGCTCGATCCCGACACAGGCGGAGCGTGTCGCGAAGTTGGTTTTCCAAATCGGTATGTCCGGGACAATTGAAGTTCCTCAATCGCCGAAGGCAAGTAGACGTCAGGGTCTCCCATCTGGTCGGATCGCAAGCTGCGAGCTCTAGCACAATCGCCATGGCGATCGACCGAGTCGTAGCAGTGAGGGGGCCTCTTGAGTTTCCATGACCTGTTGCCTGATTGACGACCAGGAGCGGTAGGTTCTCGAGTAAAGTAAGGCAGTTCACCAGCGTGTTGAACGACGGCCCCGAAAAGGTAGAAGGGGGACGCCTGGCTCCCAAACTGGCGAGTTCCTCAAAGCTTCGCCCCAAATCCTGCGCAAGATCGCTCAGCGCTCTTCGATGCTCCAACGAGATCGTAAAATCGCGGCACGAGCGCTCGTCAATAAAGATTTTGAGCAATTCCCGGAATTCAGCGCTGGGTTCATCCGCCTGAGATTCATCAAACCCTAGCTGATCCACCGACCTGACGAAATCCATGACATTCCGCGGCGCAGGTCCATCAATCGCTAAAAGCTGAAAAGCTTTGGCGAGGAGAGGTGCAGCTTGCTCGACCTGGTAGGGCCTCTGATACAGACAAGCTGCCTGAGAGAGATGTTTACCGGAGGCTCTCTCCCATCCAACCATCAGTGCATAGGAAACCAGCGTCGAAATGACGACATCCGCCACGTCAGTCGGTAGCGATGCTGGATTGACGCCTGAGCTTTTAGGCTTCTGCGCCGAATGGTCTGGGACTAGCATATGGGGTGCTGCTAACGGTCAAAATGTTCAATGCAAATGGTACCACCAGATGACCGTCAAATACACAGGGGGCATCCGGAGTGTTTGACTGAAATCGTCTGATGCGGACAGCTTAATAGCGTCTAAAATGAAAGGCCGTGGCAAGTCCCCTTTGATTATTGAAAAACCTTGCTTGAAGAACTGCTAGTGTCATGTAAGAACCGAGTCTGAGCATGCAGCGCTTTATTCTACTTCTTGTTCTCCTTGCGGCGGCGTGTACCCGTCAAAGGGCTTCGTTTGCACGTGCTGCTCCATCCTTCCCGTACGACCCAAGTGTGGGACAGATTACGGTGGTCGTCCCCGAGATCAATTTAATCGCAGGGGTAGATTCCCTACTGTATCGTGAGCTCTGCCCCGGCGGATTGTGTGGAGGTGCCGTATGGTTGCCTCAAAATCCCTCTGGGGAGCTTTTTCGTCATTTACCCCAGACTATTCACTTCGGAGAGAAGCGCTTCCCAGGATTGTACCCCGACGAGCTGCGTATGGTGTTTCTCTCGGCACTTCAGGGGTTGAAGAATGTGAGTGTCGTCGAAGAAGCCGGCCACTTGGCAAGATCAGACCCCTCCAGACCTGATAGATTTCGTGTGGAGATGGCGATTACAGAGGTCTCCTTCAACAGTGAAGAGAATATGGTAGGTACTGGCACCTCCATTTTTAGCAGCGTTGGTGGTGTTGTTGGCAATGTCGATGGCGGAATCCCCGCAGTGATCAACACACACGGGTACGTGAGAGCCGACGTGAGTGTGATAAATCTTGCGACTGGTGAGATCCTCATGGCCTTCCCCGCGACCGGACAGGATCGTAAAGAATTCTCGACCTCAGGCACATTCGACTACAGATATTTTATACCACAAGGCTTTGCGCGCTCGATTGTTCAATCGTCCTTCCGACATGCCTGTTACGATGCTGTCTATAAACTCGCCGAGAGGCTTGGACAACTGCATGGAAAGTATTAGGCGCAGTGTAAAACGTATCTCGTGTATCGCCCTGTGTGCAGTGGTGGGGTGTAGCCCAGTTGGCGGAGGTACGGGGAGTCCTGAAAGCGCTCAAGAGGCGCTACCGAACGTGGTGTCGGAGAACACAGGTCCTCGAATCCCGTTAATCGTCGAGCGAGTCACTCTCAAGCCGTGGGGAGCTTCGAAACACCCACTTATGCCAGCTGAGGAATATCTGTCGACGATGTTCGTGTCCTCGCTCGCCAGATTTCCGATCTTCGCTCTCTACGACAAAACATTTTCCGACCCAAAACGCATCGCCCCGGCGCCTTTGTATGTGAAAGCGATACTTACCGAGTCCGATCCATTCGCAAATATCGACGATTTTTCCCTCAATTCGAGACGCCCTGAAACAAGTCTAGGACGGGTGTTTCAACCGATTACCTCGGTATTCTCTGGAATTATCGGACTTTACACAGGCCTACCGACAACATATGCCAGTGCGGAGATAAAAGGAGTGGTGACTCTGGATGTTGTGGTGACAAACTACGAGACAGGCGAGATCATCACCTCCTTTCCAGTGAGCGGTACTCACATTGAGAAGGTGGTACAGGTGGGTGACGGATTTACTGGGCTGGCTATGTTAAGTAGCGCGCGGAGCACCTACGCAGGAGCGAGCCGAGCAGCGCTGAACGAGGCGGCGCGGACCCTGTACGATACTTTGAGTACTCGAAGATAATCCGATTCTGCAACTGTACGAGTGCGAGGCAAAGTCAATGGGCTAGGCCTCGTATCCCGTGGGAAACGATCATGTGCGGTAGGGTGAGCCCTGCAATCAGGCAAATGGATGCGGCGAATAGTTGGTTGATATCAGAAAAATCGAAGAGTAGCGCAAACGGTGCAAGCCCGATAATTGCTAGGAGGGAGATAGCGATAAAATCGATCGGTATCTCGTTACGCGTACTGGCAAACATACTTTTGCACAATTCGAGATGCTGATACGAGTGTCTGCCGATAAACCACACGGCGAATCCCGCTAGGGGAGATAGCATGATCCACCCAGCAAAGCAGATGCACCGCTCGATAGTTGCTGGTACATCTCGCTTCCCCATGAAATCAAGAGTGAGGAGCACTCCGATTAGGGAGGTAAGAAGCAACGCAGAGGCAGAAAGAAGCGGCCTGAGCGCTTGAAAGAGCTCTGAGGGAATAAAGTAGCGTACGTAGGGCTCAGTCTCGTCGAGATGAAGCCCGATCGGCAGCAGGATGGCACCGACCCCAAAAAGTATCCCCCTGAGGCGCGCCATGAGTGCGGCTGATTGGGTTTCGCCCTCCGCAAAATGGAGCGCCGATATCACGATGAAGAGCGACAGGCCGACCAAAGGAGTGAAGACGCACAGGACACTCATCGAAAGCACACAGGCTAGGTAGCACGAAACGACCGTGACACGGGACAACTCCGCCGAGCGCCATTTGGCCTTCGCAACCCGCAGGTCAAAGGATCCGTGTGGGATGCCAGCTCCGATCATGAGTGCAAGAGCGAGCCACTCTACGCCCGCAGGGGCTGCAACTGAGCACAAGGACATTCCGATGAAAAGAGCTGCTACGAGCGATAAGCTTCTGGTCATATGCGTAAAAGTGCCCTGATCATCGCAATCTTCGGTATCGAAAACCAGACTGACAGCGCCTCTGTAAATGAGAGGTCTCCCGACAAAAAAGCTATCAGAGCTCGGGACGGTGCTCGAGATAGGAGCGTCTCCATTAAGCTTCGTCCACTCAGAGGAGCACGTCGCAGGGCTTGGAGAAAGAGAGTGTCGCCCGCTGTAAGCCAAATCGGGTAGCTTCGGCGGGGATTGGGTGCTCCGCGAAGTATGTGCTCGCTCAGACGGCGTGCATGTACTTGGGTTGCTAAAAAGGCATAGCCTGTTGCCGGACGAACCGTGCCGACATTACTGCCTGTGACGTAGCTACCCTCGGCATGGGGTATACGCAATCCCATGGGGATCGTTCCGTGTTCGAGTTCTAAGTTTTCGACCTGCTCGCCGATGTTGCTTCGTATCCAGGAGGAGCACTGCTCAAGATGATACTGTTTCGGAAGAGGGCTCGAACTGAAGGTGGTGTGCTCAACTAAAGCGGTGGTAGGCGATGTTGGTAGGATATAGAGGAAGCTCACGGGAGCCGCTTCGCTACTCTCGCGAAGATCCATCAAGATAGCTGTAGTAGGATCGAAAGCAGGTGATGAGGATCTGATCCGTATGCCAGCGAACGATTGCCACAGCGTCGAAGATGCAGTTGTAAATTGAAATGCAGCGTCGATTACGCAATCAAACTCTAGCGATGCTCCGTCCACTCGAATCCTTCTGCTATCGATGTCGACATCCCTACATCCCCACTGAAATGAAACTCCCGAGGACTCTAGCTCTGTCAGAAGGCACTCGAAGAAATCGTTTCCATGGATCATGGTGTATGGAGTTAGCGATACGTCCACGCGTCGCTCGAACGATTGCCCGCGAAAGATGACAGAAGGCCACGAAACTGAGGGGCAAGGAGGAACAAAAGTGCCATCCTTTTGAAAAAAGCAGAAGGTTCGTGCTGGATGGGGTAGTCGAGATCGCACGTCAAACACAGAGATTGAAATGTCCGGTTCGAGGCGAATAAGCTCCCGAGCGATGCTCAGGCCTGCAAGTCCTGCGCCTCGGATCCCTACTGTCCGGACCGTGCCCATTTAGCTGACGCCTGTCTTCTGTCTGACGTTTGAACGACCTTGTTCAAATGAGTGCTGTACGATGCCGGCGGTGTCGAGGGAGAGGGGATTATTTGCGGTATAGCGGTGGTGGAGAGCTGCCTTGCACGCGATCGCCGCTTTGGTGAGACTAGAAACGACCGCACGTTTGCGTGAAATAAGAGAGCCGCTGATGACTCGGTCTCCGATGGCCCTATAGCATTCGGCTGCTACTCGTATTGCGAAGCGGTTTTCTCGGGCTAGGTAACAGAGCCCCGACAATCCGCGGCGGTAGCGTTCGTCGGCTAGAAGGAGAAGCTTCTTAATGGCCTCCACCACAACATGCTCGTCCTGTGGAGTGAGCATGTTAATAGTATTAAGCGTAGTTGCAGAAACCCACGTTGCCGGAAGATATACTCTCCCGCGTTCGAGGTCCTCGAGTACGTCCCGCGATATGTTGGTATACTGCATGGCGATCCCCAAGTCTGCGGCATAGCTCAGGCCGAGGTGTGATGTTCCTCCGAGTATCGGATACATAATGAGCCCGACGTTGCCAGCAACGCCGTGCGCGTATGCCTCAAGATCTCCCTCATTCTTTATCGTAAGGCTTGGAACATCTCGTCGGCACGCTTCTACGAGGTTAGCGAGCGGCTGCCGGATGCTTGGAAAGCGGGCGAGAAGGGGCGATATTTGATGAACGAGCTCCTGAGAGTTGTCTCCATCGAGGATCGCTGAGATTACACCGCTCAGGTATGAGTCTCTGTCGGGTCGAGCGGGCGAAGTATCGGCGATGTCATCGATGCAGCGGCAGAAATCATAGGCGCGCGCCGCATCGTGACGGACAGCCTTCGAAAGCCAGAACGTCGCGAAGTAAAAGGTTTTGCCTGCCTTAGAAATGAGGCGCATCTCATTTGTCATGCAACAGACCTCATATCAGGTTGGTTCTGCTCTTCCTTG
>JBILEW010000070.1:0-20443 GCA_044351885.1 Bdellovibrionota bacterium | reverse complement strand
CTTCCTCGGTAAGGTGCGGTGCAGCGAGTTCGCCCGCAATAGTATCTCCTCGAACCATCCGCTCCACCACCTTCGCCGAGGTGACAACCCCCGGAAGGCCGCCTCCGGGATGAACACCAGCACCACAGAGATAGAGGTTTCGAACCTTGTCCATACGATTATGAAACCGACCCCATGCGGATTGACTGAGTAGCGGTGCAATTGAAAAACCTGCTCCGAGCGGGCTCATAAGGGTATCCCGAAAATATCTGGGGTCTATCGAGTCCGCGAATACGAGTTCCGATCCCAGTTGTGGTAGAATTCGCGCCTCTAGAATCGACACAATGGTCTTTCGAAAGCGTGACTCATCAGCCTTCCAGCCGTCGTAATTACCGAGATGGGGTACCGGAGCAAGAACGTAAAAGAGCTCGCCGTCAGGAGTAAGCATCGAGGGATCTGTAGCAGCCGGGCGGTGTAGGTATAGGCTCGGGTCGTGTGGAAGCTTTGAGCCTTGGAAGATATCCTTTAGAAGTGCCTCCCAGCGCTCTGAAAGAACAATAGTATGGTGAGCCACATCTGGGTAAGAGCGTCGAGTCTTGAAGTAGAGAACGTAAAGGCCCATGCTCGAACTCACGGTTTTGGCCCGAAGCTTCTCAGTGAGCGAGAGTCTCGTTGATCCAAGAGTTTGGTAGAGTGCCCGAGGATCTCCTCCCCAGACCGCCAGGTCGCAAGGGAGCAAAGCACGTTCTCCTCGATAGACACCCTCTACCGCCGTGACACGCTTACTGGCATCAGTAAGGAAGCCTACTACCTTCGTATTGTAGCAGAAGCGAATCCCAACGCGGATGCCGAGATTAACCAGTTGGGTAATAAGCTGAGAAGTTCCTCCCTTAGCGAACCAGATCCCTCCTTTGCGCTCCATGGCATGAATGAGCCCGTAGATCGCAGTGGTAGTCAGTGGGTTCCCGCCCACTAGTAGAGGAGGGAGAGAGAATGCTTGTCGCACTCGTGCATCCGAAAAATAACGAGCCGTGAGACGCCACAAGGTGGTGAATCCTCCCAGCCTAATCAGCTTCGGAACCATCGCGATCATCGAGCTGAGCGAAGAGAAATCTGCATCGCCCAACTGTTCGTAACCTACTTCGTAGAGACGCTTGCTGTGCTCGAGGAATCGGCGATAGTTACGCGCGTCGGTAGGTGAGAGTTTGGCGATCTGTGCCTCTTGCCGCTCTACCGAGGGAACCAAATCCATCTGGCTACCGTCTGCGTACGATAGTCGGTACCAAGGATCGCAAGGGAGGAATTCGACGTGGTCGGAGCGCCGCTCCCCGAAGAGAGCAAATAGCTCGTCAAAGAGCCATGGGGCGGTGATGACCGTCGGTCCGGCATCGAACGGATGACCATGGAAGGAAAGTGTGCGCGCACGACCGCCAGGGTCTGGGCATGCCTCTGCCACGATCACCTCGTGGCCTAAAGCGCGGAGTCGCAGCGCACTTGCGAGGCTACCCGCCCCGGTCCCTATAACAACGGCTCTCATAGCCCAGATCCTAGCAAGAAGGGCCGTCCGTTGACATTCGAAAAGATCGATTTGTGAGGGCCAAAAAAAAGCAGCGCCGGACGGCGCTGCTTCGGACTTACGTTTGTATGAGCTTTCGCGCCTTAGGCGTTAGACTCAGACTTACGAACAGCTACTACGTAGATGAACACACCAAACACCGCCTTGGCGATGATGTCAGCGACCGTGTATCCGATCTGAACATACGTAGTGACTTCTGCGCTCCCGACGTTTGCGCCCGGGAAGAAGTAGAGGGCGTAAACGACCGGGTAGAAGCACCACGATACTACAGTCAGGTTGCGAGCTGTAACGATCAGGTCTCGCACAGACTCAGGCTGCGAGTTGATCGCTTTGGACAGTCCTGAGAAGAGGCTGAATACGATGTACAAAAACGGTATCATCGACAAGAACCACCACTTGAACTTAGTTCCCATGTCAGCGGAGACTTCCCCTGGATAACCGAGGATAATCATGAGAGCAGCTGCACCTGCGAGCTTCTGCGCCTTTGATACAGTTTCCTCACGCGAGAGTCGCATGACGAGGATGAGCTCTATCAAGAGCAGGGGAACGGTAAGAAGCCAATCAACGTAACGGTATGCATCGTTGAACTTGACGGCAGTTGCTTCGAGCCCTGCCTTGGTCAGGCTGTAAGCACCCTGCCAAGATTCGTATATTCTCCAGTAATGATAGAAGGCGATGAGGGTCACGATACCGCTGATCGCCACTGCCGTTTTGTACTGAGGTGCGACTTGGCTGCGTCCCAAAAACAAGAATATCGTCGCAGCTCCCATCACAGCGATCGCAAAAGAGAACGCGTTGGAGACCAACTCGAACTGCTCGACGTTTAACATTTCCATGAAGAGGTTCCTCTCTATGTATTTCTACAACAGTTATAAATGGGAACGTCGGACCGATCGTCAGATCACACGCAACGCAAGATTACCGTCGCTCCCCTCATCCTCTTGTAGAACGGGAATCCCTGTTCAGCCAACCACGTAACTCGTTATCGCTAAGGATGTTCTACCGAAGGAAATGGCTTTTTAGATGGAGAGGCGAATTGGCGAGCAACAACTATCAGGTAAATCTTCAAAGAAATGGGTGATTTCTAGCTCTTCAAGACTGTGGGCAAGACAAAAATAGGTATTCGCCGATAGCTTGTAAGAGAGGGCTGCATAACCGAACGGTGTTTTCCGTGCGGCGCTCCGCCGCCGTCTCCGTGTCATAGTAGAGCGCTGAACTTCCCCGGGGTATCGCCGTAGACGTGTTACAGAGAGATATCGTTCATATCGTCAGACGAAGGGGGCAAGCGATAGAGCTTTTTCGGGGCGTACGCACTGTTCTGCAGCTCCTCGAGTTTCCGGTCCATCCTGCTTTTTAGCTCTTGAAGAAGAGAGCGTGCGAGACCTGGATCATCACCGGATTGTTCCAACGCCGCGGTTACATTGAGCGGATCGGCTGCGCGTATCACGAATGTCCTCCATCCAAAGGGTTTCGGTAATGAGGCTCGTACTGCGTCGTAACCCTTGGTGAAAAAAATCTGTTTGATGAACTGTAGGCCTTCTCCAATCTCTTCCTGATAGAAGAACTCCTTTTCGAACGTTTCGGGAGAATACGACGCCAGTCGTTGGAGTTCTTCGACCTTTGCTCTATCAACACGAACCCGAGCATCCTTTGTGGCCCGGTACAGGCGGTGAAGCGTTCGATGTATGTCTCCTTCTTCCAGTTCCACTCCGTACTTTGTGACGAGCTCGGCAAGCAGAGAGTGGAAAAATTTCTTGGCCAGTTCAGGGTCGGGATCGGTACGGCCGGCGGCATCGAATCCGAACCTCGACATCTGGGATACGAGAAGGTTCTGTTGCAGTTTCAGGTATCTCGCTGCTGTCGAGAGCGATGAGTTGTCGGGGAGTTTGAAGGCAGTCTCCAGTTTCTTTAGTTCTCGATTGAGCGCCCTTTCGACGTTTCCGTCGTAAAACATCTTCCACACGAGGGGCAGAATGAAAACTTTGCGGCTGGAGCCCTCGGCTTGACACTTCTTTGCCGCTTCGATGCTCATGTCGACGATGCCGGGTAGGAGATCGAAGATTTTGTCGCTCCTCCACCTCACGGTGCCCTCGGGATGGAGCAGGGTGCCTTTTCCCGCTAATGCGCAATCGATTGAGTACTGTTTAGCTCGTTCTCCGCCGTTGTTTCCGATCAGGTTGTTCGCCATCCAGAAGGATTTGAGCGGTCCGTTTATGATTGAGGCAGCCGCCCAGCTCGATATCTCAGGGGCATATCGGCGGCTTATGTATTTGTCGAGTAACCAATCCGTAGTGAACTCGGGATGATTCGGACCGATGAAGAAGGCGTTCTTCGGATCGGTTGTTTCTCGGATTATGGCATCGTCTTCGGGGGCGATTACGACCCGGCTGACCTTGAAGTATCCTCCCATCAAGGGGAGGTCTCTCACGGTAGGGACTCTTCGAAGCCCGGGAACGCCCTGCAGAAGGAGCCATTCGCTCAAGACACCGCTCAAGCGCATCACGATTCGATTGGGCTTTGGTTCGGTGAACGGAGAGGCGTCGCTGAGTCCTTGGCGTTTCGGTGCAGCTGCTGCACTGGTCTGAGTATCGTCACTCATTGATGTTTCTCCGTCATTCATGCGTGGTGGTATCCGCTGCTGCGCCCACCGGTTCACACAGAGATTTCACAAGGACTGCAATCGCGTCCCTTCTCGTAGCCGCCGCGTACGCCCCCGAAAGGAGCGTTATCGCTCCACATACCCAGAACACCTCTCCCGGCGAGAGGTGAAGTAGCCTGTTGAGCACGATCTGAACTCCTGACACAGCGAGTATTCCGATGAAGGCCATCAAATTGGCCGCCCCTTGAACTGCCCCCCGCAGTTCAGGAGGTGGGAGGTGCTGCAGCACGGCAGCTATGGGAACGATGAAGAACCCGGCACAGAGACCGAGGCCAACCAGGCACAAGCTGAAGAGGGTCACTCCGAGGTTGTGCGATCCCATCGGTACGGCGCAAAGGGCCATGCCGACGGCGCCTATCTGAACCAGTCCATACTGAATTTTTCCTCGTGAAAGGATACCGGCGAGAGCACTCCCGACGCCGATTCCTATCGCGAGGGCCGCATTAAGGAAGCCGTTCTGCTGTTCGGTAAGAGCGAGCACGTCTTTGGCGTAGATCGTAAGATTCATCTGTACGAGGGTCGCTACGAACCAGAATCCGGTGCTACCCCAGTTCGCTCGCCACAGTGCTCGATCCGTTCGCATTACCTTCAGTTGCTGGTAGAGGTCCGTCACGGGGTTCAATCTCGGCGCACAGGTCGGGCTCGCTGCCGGTGTCTTCGGAATGTGCTTGCTGGTCATCCATCCTCCCACAGCGAGAAGGGCGAGAAGGATACCGGCGATGTACTGGGAGCCTTGCAGGTGTTGCGCAAAGACCCCGCCGGCCACGGTGCCCAGGATAATGCCGATGAAGGTCAACAGCTCGAGGATGCCGTTACCCCACGAGAGGCGCGAAACTGGCAACACTTCGGGAAGAATGCCGTACTTTGAAGGCCCGAAGATCGCGCTGTGACATCCCATCAGGAATATAGCGAACATTTCGAACGCGAGATACTCGGTGTAAAGAGCCACCGTAGCGAACAACATAATCCCGATTTCAGCGAGCTTCACCCATTGCATGACGCGTTGCTTGCTGTAGCGATCGGCGAGCCATCCTCCTAGCATCGAAAACAGAATGAATGGTGCTGCAAAAAGCGCTCCGGCGAGTGCCACGCACGTATTGCGCTCCTCTTCAGGCATCGGTCTCCCGAGTACGAGGAAGACAATCAGAGTTTTCAAGGCAAGATCACTGAAGCCGTTCTGGAACTGGGTCGCCATGAGCGCCCAAAAACCCTTGTGCCAATTCTCTTTCATGGAAACTCCTGAGTTTGCCGTCGACTATCGGTTGCTAGGCTATTGAGCGGGAGGAAAGGATTTTTTGAGCACAAAATGCGTGGGCAAGAAAAAGCACACCAACAACCCCAGCATCCACGAGATAAGATAGCTCGGAGCGCTCATCCACTCCTGAGGTTTGGCATCGTCGATTCCGTACACGTAATTTACATTAAGCGGGGTGTTGACATCCGGAACAGGGGCGCCTGCGGGGGGCAGAAAGAGGAATGCGACCAAACACGCCGCCCATGCCAGCCCAGTCCAGGCGAACAGCCCACGACGATCGTATCCCAGCCGATGAACCAGATACAGGAGTAGGAAAGGCAGCCAGCCGTGGAAGAGCGACAACGATCTCAGAAACAGAGGACGGCGCTCGTCCATCATGTAGCTGGTCATGTGAGAGAGGTGATTGCCGGTAAGCTCGAAGGCGAAATCGATACACCAAAAAAGCTGCGGGATCACGATACCCACAGCCGCAGCCGAAGCAGCCAGGGCGTTGTTTCTCCACACCGCGAATAGAGCTAGAAAGAGCGCCATGTCGCAAAAGTAGAGGAAATTCGTCGGTCCATAGTGGTACCAATACACTGGTACGAGAACGGCCATGAATGCCGTAAAAGCGATTTTGACGGCAGTAGGGATCGTTCTGTCCTGCGCCGGGAAGGATTTGGTGGTTGCTTCGTTCGACATACTTCTCTCTCCAAACGACACTGCCTTCCTCAAGGAAGACCGTGTTTACAGCTATCAGCATATCGGTCGTGGAGTACGAAGTGCATTAGCATCATTGTTACAATGTATCACTACTATGGGACGTGCTTTTAAAGGTACATAGTTACAATGAGATAGGGCTGTATTGAGCTTTCTCATTAACGTAACAATGTTACTGAACGTTTCTCAGTAATACAGCATATAGAGCACAGCCGTTGTTTGCTGCGTCTCGGGATCGGGGTAATCATCCAATTCGCTGCGATCCCAGCCGGTCGCCACGAGAAGGTCGTCGTTGAAAAACTTCGGACACTCTTCGACAAGTACGCTCGAGTACCCGAAACGACTCCCGGCTAACAGCACCTCGTCTTTCGTCGGAATGTAGTGGCGGGCCCCGAGAGCTTGAAGTTGTGCCTCTACATTATAGCAGTTGTCGACGACTGCGATGCATCCCCCAGTGCAGATGTAGGGGCGAAGAGAGCCGAGCACGTTGAGCCCGATTGACCCGATCGCTTCCGAGATGAGCACCATGTCGAAGCTCGCGAGAGAAAAGCCGAACGACTCTATTCGTCGCGCATCCCCTCGGTGAATGTTGGACGCAGGTATGCCCCCGTGCATCAAGAGCTCAACGAAGTGGGGGGCGCACTCGATCACCGTAACATCGAATCCACGCGCGAAGGCCTCCGCCTCGAGAGTTCCCGTACCAGCGCCAATGGACAAGATACGTCTCTTGCCTTGAAGTTCGCGTTCCAATCGATCGAGCATCCAGCATCGCAGGTCACTAGAAGCAACTAGAGAGCTGAGGACTCGGAAATCGTCCTTCTCTTCATCGGCAATGACCCCTGTCGCTGGGAAGCATTTCGTAGCGGCTACAGCAGAATAGAGGGGTACGCCCTCCCATATCTCCACGTCTCGTGACGGAATCCTAGTCCCATCCGCGAGGGAATGAGCTTTCGCCGAAGCCTCTTCGATCTCTTGCGGCTCTTGTGGGCTGCATGTGGGTTGTTTCGTCATCTTGACCTCGAACGTAGTCGCTGAGTGGAATTATGGGCGTCCCTGGCACAGTAGGCTATAGCGTCATCGTCATTTGGTCCGGGGTTACTTTACAAGACTTTCCAAGCAACTAATCCTCGCAAGCTCCGATACTAAGAGGTGTCTTGTATTAAACGCGAAGTTTGTCGATCGTCATTTGGTCCGGGGTTACTTTACAAGACTTTCCAAGCAACTAATCCTCGCAAGCTCCGATACTAAGAGGTGTCTTGTATTAAACGCGAAGTTTGTCGTGTATGGCCCGTCCTCCTCGTATCCTACTGCCCCACACTGTGGTGATGCTGACCTCACGTGTCCAACAAGGGCTGCCTTTTGTCTGCTCTCCACTTATGGAACTGATACTTTGGAGCGCTCTGGCAGTCGCCCAAAGCCTCTATCCAGTAAAGGTCATAGCGTTCGTAGTGATGGGTAACCACATCCACATCATCGCTCTGGTTGAGGATCCCACCGTTGTAGAGAGCTTCATGGAGCGCTTTAAGTGTGAGACCGCTCATGCCATCAATAGGCTTCTTGGACGACGTCAAGTAACCGTGTGGTGCGAGGGGTACGACTCGCCACCAATCCTCACACTTGATGACCTCGTTGAGAAGCTTGCATATGTCTACGCCAATCCAGTCAGGGCGCACCGTGCAGCCTCTATCAGGGCATATCAGGGAGTATCTAGCTGGAAGATGTTTACCTCGGGAGAGATATCGCGAGAGGTTAAGAGGATTCGAAGACCGTTTCTGGGTCCCATAACAAAGGGAAGAGCCTCTGCCTCGCAGAGGCAACAAGAGGCATTCGTTGTTGAACGGCAGGTTACAGAGACCCTCACTTTTACCTTGAGCGCCGACGCCTGGATGGCCGCTTTTCCACACCAGGCCACTCCCGCACAGCTCAAGGAGAGACTCCTACAGCGAGTCCAGGAGATTGAGCATGAGATGGTAGCTATCCGAGCGCGACAACAGATATCTCTTCCTTCAGATTTTGAGGTAGCTTCTCAGCCAATCGACGCGCCATACACACCAACAACTTTCGGGTGCAGGATGTGGTGCATCTGTGGGGATGTTCCCTTACGGATTGCCTTTATCTCGTTCATCAAAAAACTGCGCGCCAAGGCTCGGGAGGTAAGACTCAAATGGCTTCAAGGTGATTGGACAGAGCCATTCCCTACGGGACTTTTTCCTCCGAGTCCACCGATACTTGCCAACCTACTACCTGCTCACATGAGGCGTTGTCTATCAGCCTTTTGACGCTGCACCGGTGGAAGGTTTGCCTGAAGCTTGTTACCTCATTCCACGCTCCCCCACACTTTGGGGGCTAAGTCCACAGATGCACATCCCTTTCTCGTTCCCAGAGAATCTCGGGGATTTGTGCCCTCTTGCAGCGCCGTGGCCGCTCTGCGCCAGACCACTAACAAATAATAATTACTGAAGGCTGTGTTGCCTGCCGAAGGAAGTCACGTAATTCATGCCCGAAGTAACCCCGGACTAACGTGCCCGACTAACGTGCCCGCAGACCAACGCGGGTGATATGCGCATGCGAAGGCCCAGGTAACCCTGCACCAGTCGCATTTAACGTGCCCGCAGACCAACGCGGGTGATATGCGCATGCGAAGGCCCAGGTAACCCTGCACCAGTCGCATTTACAATTCGAGTTCGTAGCTCGATAAAGTTGATCGACCCAAGCTGGCGACATTCTTGGCCCAAGGTTGCTTTCCAAGTAGCTAATTTCCGAAAGCCGCGATGGTAGAGGTGTCGTGTGCTAACGTGAGGTTCGTCTTGTATAGCCCGTGCCTCTAGGATTCTCTCGCCCCACACCGTGGAGATGCCGACCTCGTGAGTCGACAGGGGTTGTCGTTTGTAGGCCCGCTACTCATGCAGCTATCAGCGCAGCTAATTCGCCACGCTATTCAAGAATTCGACCGCGAGCACTCGAGATGCATAGCGTTCGATAAACTCCTTGGTCAGATGAACGCCAGCGTCCCGTAACGTGAAAAAGATATCCATCTCTGCGGCATCGACTGCCTGATGCTTGATCTCATCGAGCGTCATTCCGCCAAACATCCCATCAAATTTCTCTTGCCCCCATCGACGTATCAAGATCGCTTTGATCTCTTCTCCTCTGAGCTTGCTGATCCAGTCCTGGCAATTTGGAGTGAAGATACTGAAGCTCAAAAAGCCCAGCGGGTGCCGTTGATCGAATGTTTTGATGAGCCCTACACCCTCTACTTCGGCTTTCGATCCATCTGGAAGGATCGCATAACCAGAGCTGGTCCTCACGTGAGCGAGCCCGTGAGTAATCTCCTCTGCATCTATCAGCCCTAGCCACCTGTTGAGAACATCTCGACCTGTGTCTTCGGTCCCAGGAATCACCCAGTCCATCTCTCTGACCATTTCGCCATTCGGGCCACTGGTGGGGATATCATCACCAATTTTGAGATACACACTCGTTCCATCGGCCTTCGTGTAAAAGTGTGTAGGAAGTTTGACCTCAGGAACGAAGATCTCTTGCAATCCCGTAAAGTAGTGAGGTCCGTCGACCTGAATATGGGGATTGTTCTTCATGACGTAAAGTATGAAATCCTGAAACGTATACCCCTGTCCAAAGATAATATCACTGGGTCGTGACCCGTCGATAAGTTCCCACACCAAGTTGTTCACAGCTCGGGCATACTCAGGGGTGTTCGGGGGTACGCCGGAGCTTCGTACCGTCATCGTCGCCAACGAAAGGGCCGCCCTATAATGGTCCCATACGACATCGGGGAGGTCGACAGGTATCTCGTGAATCTGCTTCTCTGCTGCCCTCGCTAGATCTTTTAGCTCGCGAACCAGGGTCGAGATTTGAGTCGTGGAGCTATTCTGGGCGATTGCGTCGAGCACTCGCACGATTCGTTCTCGCGAGGGCACGAATCGGCGTATAATCTGTTGTCCGATGTTTCCGAGCTCGTCCAGACGGAAGCCTATGATGAGGGCTTGAAGGTGCTCGCTGGGCGGGAGCGAAAGGTCTATCTTGAAGGGTTTGAGCACATCCCTAATCGCGTTGGCAACTGCCTCGACGTAGGAGGGATACTGGCGCACCTCGTTGACCGCGTGAGCGACCTTTCCAGTGCTCGTGAGGCCAAGTGCAAGACTTGCCTTGCGCACATCAGCGGCTATCTCTCCCGGCGGAAGATTTCTGATGTGTAATCCTACGATTCCGAGCACGACTACACGTAATGCATCGTCGATCTTAATCTCGCCATTTATGCCTACGCGTGCGAGGGTGGTGGCAACGACAGCGGTCGATCCGATCGCGTAGATGAGCTTAGAAGAGGCGCGTAGCTTTCGTGCCTGCGCAAGGACTGGAATAGCATCGAGAAGGACGTCTCCCGCCATCCCGAGTTGATCGGAGGCAGAAACTGGGCCGTAGAACTGATAAGTTCCGGAGTCGACTATTCTCACGAGAGCTACCCCCGAAGATACGAAGGGTACGAGCTCGGCAACCATCTGCGTGCTCTGCAGTGCGGTGAGCCACTCTTGGTTCCATCGCGCCCACGCCTCGTCGTAAAACTTTTCTGCGATTGCCGCGAGTGGAACGGTACTTTGGTAGAATCCAGCGAGGAAATAAGGTAGCTGATCGTCGCCGTAGACGACGTCCTCCTCTCCAAATCCCGAGTTTCCGGAAACTATTACTTGATGAGATGTATCGTAGAGTCCATCTCCTGTCGTGTCCAAGCGGCAGTTCGGTTGGTAGCGAACGAATACGAAGGTTCCGCACGAGGTGGGGAAAACAGCGATATTCCTCCAGTTCGGAACCTCCTTCAGTTGCCCATCCCGTCGAACGTGCGAGCGCATTTCCCGGAGATAGCCGTAGCGCTTCAGCGTGGTTACGAGCTGTGTATCGACGAACTTGAGCTGATCGGTCACCTGGACCCAGGGACCTACGGGACTGCCGAAATTAAGCGAGCGCTTTTGAACTACTGCAGGCCTCGAAAGCTGCTCCGAGAGCTCCATCAGTGCATACAACCACTCCTTGTCTTGAGGTCGATCGAAAGAGTGGACGACGTTGGTGAATCCACCTGCGTCCCAATCGATGATTGAGCACTTCGGAGCGTCATCGATAGTTTGTCGCAGAGCTATCTGCACCGGGTTCAGTACCGGACCGCTCGCATCGATGTTGGCAGGGTCCAGGCCTTGAGCAATAGCGTGGGTGGTCAACGACAAAAGGAGAGCGCACACTACTGTGATAGCTAGCAGGGTATAGCGCACGGAGCGGACACCTTCAGCGGCGACAGTTCGGGGCGATCGGTGTGGATGCATACTGGTCTACCTCTCTCGCTCTAGCCCGTCACTACCTGTGGGACCTGTGGGGCCACCTGTTTCGCATATCTCTGGGAACTCTTCGCGCACACACCCGGCCAACTGGATACCCAGGGCGGCGGCGGCGAGCTTGCGTGCCCGCTCGTCTTCTGCGCAGTTTGCTGTGCTGCGTACGTGATCTATCCTGCAATTCACACAGCGAGGGAGACAGTGTGGCGCGGTGTTTTCCGAGTAGTTCTTGTCGCCTTGACCTGTTGCAACCCACGCGTAGGTAATCCCTTCACCTTCGCTGTCCTCATTCTTGTCAGTGACGCAGCACGCGAGGCTTCCCGGGGCTCGACCGCCTACCCATGTAGTATTGAGCGTGTTGAGCTCTGATGCAGAGCACTGGTGCAGGATACAGTTCGGACTCGTATTCCTGACGAAGGCCGTGTCTCCCTCGCCCTTGGGTACCCATGCATATTTCTCTTCGTCTTCCGGGCCATAGTAGCCGCAGCAGGCAGCTTCTCCCGGCTCAAAGATGTCGAGCTTCGTGGTGTTGAGCTTGTTGAGAGCCTCGGCGTTGCACTGTTCAGGGAGGCAGTTCGGAAATCTGTTGCCGTTGTCGACACCAGGTATCGGTGGAGCACCACCTTGCTTCGGCACACAGGCGAAAGCATCGTATCGAGTTCCGATCTTATCGATCGGGAGATAGGCAAGTGTGTTGCAACAGTATTGACCTGCCTGATTTCCGAGACACTCTGAGTTGACTCGGCGATCGGGAGCGCTCTGACAGCATTGAGTTGGGGACTTGCAGGTTCCGGGTCTTCCGGGCTCTGACGAAGGGCAGCAGATATACTCCGGATTCGTGCGCGTGCAGTCAGCGTTTACCTGACAGGACGGATCATAGGTAGCTGTTGGTGATGGAGTTGCAGTTGCTGTCGCGGTAGCAGTAGCAGTAGCCGTGTGGGTGAGCGTTGGCGTTCTTGTCGCCGTTGCTGTCGCTGTTGCCGTCGCTGTCGCTGTGCGTGTGGCAGTGGCCGTTGGTGAGAGCGTTGGTGTTCTCGTTGCAGTAGGTGTTAGGGGTCGTACCGGGGTTCGTGTAGCAGTCGGCGTTCGCCTCGGTGTCGAAGTTCTGGCCGGTGTTGGGGTTCGCCTCGGAGTTCTTGTGGCAGTAGGTGTCCGCCTCGGCGTTGAAGCTCTGGTGGCGGTAGGGGAGGGGCCGCGCGTCACAGTAGCGATGGGAACACGTGTCGGGGTTGCGCTGCGGATGACATTTGGAGTCCTGGTAGCTGGGGGTTGCGGATTCGGCGTTTGAGTTTTGCGGACTACCGGCGTAGGCGGCAAGTCATCACGATTCGAGGTGCTGTTTCCCGTTGGTGTTGAACTGGACGACGGAGTCGGTGTTGGGGCCTGCAGGCTTGTTCCGCTATTTGGAGAGCCTTGAGGTGACGCCGTTACGATGGGAGTCGGAGAGGCACTTGGTCGCGGATCGGAGCTTCGAGCGCCGTCATTGCTGCCGCTACCATCTCCATCACGGGGGCAGCTCTCCATGGTGAAGGTACACGAACACGCGCCGTTGGCATCTTGAATATGAGGTCCACACACGAACTGATTCACCGCGCCAGCTTCGCACCTGGGTGCGCCATAAGCGCAGCACGGGCAGAGATCGACTGTACAGCCATCAGGCGTCATGCTGTCAGGACTGCGGGAGCCGAGAGGAGTGGTCGCCGGGGTAGTGGTGCTACCTGAGTGTAACCTATCACTCTCGAGTGCTGCGCCGCTCGAAACTCCGCCGGTAGCTCCACTTGGAGCGGCAGCGGAGTAGAGCTCTCGAGCGATGATGAGAGCTGCAGATGTAGAAAGCTTGGCAAATAGGGGGATCGATGAGGACGCTGCTGATTGAGTGGGGTCGATGTACTCCGAGCCTTTTACGACAGGCACAGGTGTAGCAGCGCTTGCAAGGCTCTGCGCCTCGGCAGAACTCACCTGTATGAGGAAAGAGATCTCGCCGCCCGGCTTCCCGGAGTCAGGGACATTGAGCTCCAGTAAGATGCCTCCCGGAACCGGTCGCAGGAATGTCACCTCTCCCCCGATGCTCGTGCTTCGGGTCTCCTTGTAAATCTCCGTTCCGTTGGAATCGTAGTAACGCGCTTCGACAGGTACTCCGCTGCCTGCAAGTCTTCCGTCGACCGTTACGATGAAATTACGATTGGTAGCCTCGGGACCACGATAGAAAGACGGCGCTGCTGTCGAAGTGGGTGCACGTGTTGTCACTGAAAGGGGAGAAGTGCCGTCGACGCTATTCGGCGTTTGCGCCCGCACGATCGCAGGTAGCACGTATGTAAGTACTGCAAGGCAGAGCCAAGTACATGCTGACCGCTTCCGTGACATGAATCCCTTCCCTCTGCCGGATGACGTGCTACGGGCTTCTCAACCCATCAAGCCTACAAATCGGCACAGGTGTAGCTGCACTTGAGGGAGATCCGCGAAGGCGCTTTACAATCCTTGACGTGCTTTCGTCGAGGGTAATGCGGCTGGTAAGCGCTTGTGCTACGGGGGTACTACCCAGGCGTTTAGCGCTGCGGATTATTTGCATAAGTTCAGCCGGAGACCGAGTGGCCATAGCCCTGACCTAGAATGTACCGTCTTTACGACCACGATTCCACGTGACATAACTCGAGCACAGTCTAATCATTCGGAGAGTCCCTATGTCCGCTCGCATCATATACGCCTCTCTCGCCCTTGCTCTCGTCGCATGTCCGGTGATCGTTCGTGCGGAAGACTCCATCTATTCTCAGTGTCAACAAACCTGTGCCGGTGACGGACTCAGCTGCGTAGATCGCTGCGTGGCGGCCCAGCGTGCTGCCAACGGCGGAGGGGATTCGAATGACCAGGTGGTTGGGGAAGATGGCGATCGCATCGTCGACCGTGAGGATATCGAAAACCGCGCCGCTGCTATTGAAGAGTCAGGAAGGATCCAGGAGCGCCGCGAGGAGCGCTTTGAGCGTCGTCGCTAATTCGGGGGCTAAAAGTAACCCCGTGCCAGTCTAGTAACTCTCTAGCCTGCTATCGAGGAGCTTGCGACCACAGGGTGCCCGTCGACGTTCCACAGCCGCACCCAAGCGGGAGCTGACGAGACAGCTGAGAGATGATGTCAGAGGCTGTCGTGCGTAATGTGATGTGGACAGGGATCGAGCGACTGTTTATCGCCGCTTGAATCTTTGGAGCTGCTGATCGATTGAGCGCTTGAGTGATTCTGTGGCGAATGCGTTGCACGATAGGTCCATGCAAGTTGGGAAAGAAAAAACCTCGAAAGTGAATGACGGGACGACCGGCCTCTACGGAAAATGCAGGAGGGCTAAATTGGAATGTAGGTGGAGAGAAAATGCCACATGCCTGCCCGATCTGTGCACTGGTGGTGAAGGATATGCGGATTGGTACCGTAACGACGGCAACAGTGTAGCGCCGTCGTCGAAAATACTGGAACACTTCACCCTCTGCCACGAGGTCGCCGACACCGGCTCCGCTGAATGAGCTCTTCCATGACGAGGTGTTGCCAGAGAGATCTCCGCTCACCGTGGTAGGAATGCTCCCTCGAATCGTTGCATGAAAACTTACGTGATGACCCGGGAATTGACGATTAATCTCGTCTATATCCATAGGTTCCGCGTACGCATCCACTGCGAAGGTCGAACTGACGCTCGCGCGTCGAGTGACGATACTGTTCACGCATGATCGTCCGCCATCGAAACTAGGAGCGCCCGCTCCGACACCGACGCCGATCTGAACCGGTGCAGTTTCCGCGAGAGCATCCGATACGACGAGAGTGCACAGCGCGCTCGTGACAACTGCGACGAGATGAATCTTGGTTCTGCGCATAATCCTCTGCTGAAACGTGTGTATAGTAGATAGTCCGCGCGGCGGCCCCGTCTACTGCAGGTTAACGAGCTAGAGTTCTCTATCTATGCAATAGCAGGTCGATCTTTTTGCGTTTCGGTCTCGGATGTATCGGGATACGGCTGTGCGGGAAGCTCGTAGGGAAAGAGGTAAGGGTACTGCGTAGGGGCTGCTCTTACCTAGACCTCCCACTGCGCAAGGAATAGCCGAGCATGGGTCGCTACCTTCCCAGATTAGGTGGGGGAGGAGTCATAAATGGTCGCGATCAGAGTGGTTGTGCCGTGGCCTGCCTCTTGCCTACGAGGAAGCTAGAAATGCGGCGCGCTCAGACGGTGGGTGCGGGTGGTTGCGGAGTAGTAACGATGCGAAAGAATAGGTTGCGAGAATCCCTTTGTTTGGCGGTATTGACAGCAGTTATGTGTACTCCCCTGGTGGGAGCTGCAGAGTACGACGAGATGTTCTGCTCGGGCGATGAGGTAGCAGATGCTATCGACGAACTTGAGTGCGCGGCTGATGGTGTGTACCTTTCGCCCGAGGTGGCGGCCGACGAGATCTCGTATCGGTGCGGTGATGCGGACTCGGAGCGAGCGTGTCGCACATGCTTCAAAAAAGCGGGCGCGAAATTGCAGAAAGCATTCAAAGCGGTTGCGAAGGCAGGTCTCATTGACCGTTCCGTAGCTCGGAGATTGAAAGCTACGCTCGCTGAAGCTAGCGACGATACCTGCACTGGGCTCGACGAAGAGGAACCGCTACCTGACGATCCAGAGGATACCCCGGATCAATCTCCGGATGAGCCCACGCCGCCAGCGCCACCTACACCTCCATTCGAGGTTCCTGCTCCTGAGACCCCGGCTCCCGATGACGCCCCTTGGTCGCCAGCGCCTCCATCTGAACCAGGAGAGTCGCCGGAGCCGGATCTAACGCCGCCACCAATGCCCACGTGGGATTCCTCCTTCTCGAACCCGTGGCCACCCGAGCTACCACCGGAGTTAGACCCAGAAGATTATGTCATGCCACCGCCCAGGTACCCCTGAAACCGCCAGGGTCGCCAAGAGATAAATGAGGATCAGCTGTCCCCCCTTCGGGGGACAGCTCCTTGACTAAGCCTCATCGAGCGGTATCCTTGGGCGATGCCGCAGTTTTGCAACAATAGCCCCGAACCTGACGAGTCAGTGTCGTCTCTTGACTGCGCCGGGCAGCTTTCCAGCGTGGCTGCTGCCACGCAGTATACTCGGAAGCTCCTCGACCTTAACACCCTCGTGAATATGCCCGATCACTTACGAACATGGTTAGCGTGCGAGTACGGGGAGATTATGGCGCAAGGAATCCTTTATTCGTCTGGATCCCTTCATGACTACTCGAAGCAGATCCCTGTAGGAGAACTTGTAGAACGGCTGTTTTCGGCTTCTGGTCAGCCAGTCCGGATACTCGACGTCGGATGTGGCGATGGTATGGCTCTTCTCGACGTCAGTCGAGAGTTTGGCTCGAAAGTTTCCGTCCGAGGTGTTTCACTCGCCGCAGTTCCATTTCTAGGAGGGGAACAATCCGAGCGACTTCCGATAGAATTTTTACCGCAAGATTACGCACAGAGCTTTGACCTCGTTCTCTGTCGTCACGCCTTATCTATGCAGCTTGGTCCGCACATCGCGCTCAGGGTCATGGCGCAGTGCCTTGCTCCCGGAGGCGAGGCATGGATAGTCGGAAGACCTCGATTCAGCCAATTCCTGCATGACGAGTCTTCGACCGACCCCCTGCTGCAGCTCGCTTCAGAGGAACGTCCATCGCGAGCGCTCGATGCGCTCGTCGAGGAGCTTCTCCTAAGTTCGCATGCAGCTCGGCCGCGGCGTGCAGAGAGAGAGTCCCAGCCCTTCGATATCGAGGAACAAAAGGCGATGTACTGGTCTGAATATGCCGTCAGCAAGAGCTGCTTAGTCAGATGTGTGGCCTGGTTACAGGCCATCGTGGACCTTCGTGGTATGGGATACAAAGTGGAGTTTCAAGAGCCGTTTTTCGTTGGAGATAGTCCACGAATCACGGCACCGTGACGGCAACGGTACAGAGTCATGCGGTCTTTTTAAAATAGCCGGGAGCGAAGGCGTTAGTCTGAAGAGTACGCTTTCTCCCTAGCTTCCTTCTATTTGTGCGATTTTGGATTCTTGTCCGGGGGCGGGCGATTGAGCCACTAGGGTTTCGAAAAGTCGATCCGTTCCTTAGGTAACTGGAATGGATGATCCTCGCGCTTGAAGTAGCTCCACATAAGTGGCGGTAGTCGAGGATCCAACACCTCGAAGCTGTCGTCCTTCTCCGCGTCCTCTATCAGTTTTCTGTACGCCCCGACCGGCTCGAAAGGATTGCTCTGTTGAAAGATGACCGTGCCACCGTACTTTTCGTACAAGGCCTTGTCCGTTTTCCATTTGATGACCATTTCACGGTAGCCTTCTCGTTCAGCCTTTTTTTCGAGCTCCAGTTCCTCTTTAGAACGGCCGTCGGGTGCTTCGGGTTTAAAGTCCCCTGCTACTTCTGCCAGGGCCTTTGCGAGGCTATCTACTTCAGCCTCGGTGGCATCTAGCCTGTTTTTTTCGGCGCTTCCCCAATTCGCTCCCCCTCACTGTCCTCGTTGTACTCTTTGTGACCACACAACTGTCAGGCAGCCGGTTCCATGGGATAGAGCATAGGAACAAAGAGGACCGTATGGATCTTGATGAGCAGGAGGCGCTCGATCATGGCATGCGTATCTTGCCGAAATTCAGAGAGAAATATCTGATGAGCTTCCTCCGTATAGGGTAACGGTAGTCCTTTGGGGTAAAGCAAGGTGTTTGTCGGAGTTTCAACTTTACTCGAGGACGAGAGATACAGCCGCTGATCCCGGACGCGTTCGTATGATGGAAGCCCTCAGTCAATGTAGGAGCCTGCAGCTCCTCGGAAGTTTTGCTGGCGGGTGTGACGGCGCTGTGGCTCGGTGCTGGCTTCATAGTCGCATGGATTGGGATCGCTTCTGGGGGTTATGGTGAAATAAGCTGGAGACGAAGCTCTGCACCAAGGAAAGACAGGGAAGGGGGCTTCTAATCGGCTTAAAGCTGGCATCCGGCGCACTCAAAAAACTTACAGGATACGAGGATTTAGGGTCATGACTAGTTCTGTTACTCAAAACTAAGCCATGCCCCCGCACCTTACTCACTCACGTTGGCCGAAAAAGCTAGCATATCAGCCTCGGGCCTACTGTAAGACCGCCCCAGATGATCCCGAAAAGGAGTAGGCTCAGAATTACCAGTGCCTCTCCTCTCGCCGACTCTTTCTCTTCGGGAAGGACAAGAGTGGCTGTTAAGTCATCCAACGAGTTTTGGATGCGTAGCAGCTGCACTTCCTTACCCATTTCACCAGTTCGCTGTTCTGATGATAAGCTTAGCGCCCGGTCGATTAGAGCCAGGGCTTTCTCATTTCCTGTTTTCACCAAGAATCGATAGTGCAAAGCACTCTGGAGACCCTTGATCTCCTCGTAGACCTTCTCGATGTTACTCGCATCGTCAGACTTTTCGAGAGAATGGCAGATTGTCTCAATCCTGCCTCTAAAGTCATTCCTTCCTGCGAGCCCCTCCGCTTGCGGTGTTTTCAAGGCTAGGAAAGCCCCGAGCAACAGGCATGCAAGAGGGAACCAAAGAGGAATCCAGTAAATCACATCAGCGAACACATTCGAAAAAAACCTCAGCATCATTTCAGAACTCCTTATCTCCAAGATCGAACCTGTGAAAAGCACTGTGCTTTTCATCGGCTCGACCATGGATCGGTTCAAAACGAGTACCTGCAAAACCCTTTTGTGCACCGGAATGCCGTGACACGCACTTCCATACAAAGTGCGGCAGTACGTGTCACCACACACCAGACAGCAGGAGACGCAAACCCACTATGTCGCGCGTTCGAGACTAGCCCTGGACAACACTATTGAAGCAACCTGTGACCGCTCAGTGTCTTACTTCAGCCTCAAAGGCTACTTCACATCAAGCCCGCAAGAATTGATGTAGGTCGCCACCTTGGCAGCGTGTTCCCACTCATCGGTGGTACCCTCTAGGATATCCACCTCTACCGCTATCAAACTATCCGTAAAGTGCTTCTGAGACGCGGACAGAGATGCGTTCGAATTGATAGCGTCATAAATATTTTTCAGATAGCTCACGTAACGATTATCGATGAGAGCGATCACTTTGTGCCTGTCGCTGAGGTTTCCGATATCTGGGTCGATCTCGGCTTCGGAAATAGCTGCCTCGATCCTCTCAGCGATGAATTCCCGAGCCGAAGTACGCTCGATTTGGAGTTCAAGGGATGCTCTGTCTGGCCCCATGAGTTCGCTCAGAGCCAGATGTTCTAGGTTTTTGCGTCCGTTATCTAGTGGCTGTTCCAGTGTCATGCTCGATCCTACAGTTGGTGTTCTAGGCGGTTACTCAAACAATCCCGCGACAGGTCTCGCTGCGCGTAGTACGCTCGGCGCGCTGAAGAGGTGAACACAGTGCGCCCCTGCAGCCAGCCACTATTCCCGATCTCTATGCCTTTCTAACGCGACACAGACGCCGCGAAGATATAGCAGGTGCAGCGGTCGGTAAAGGTCAACGCCTTTGTTTTGCCTTTACCGCGTAGGTGGTACTTCCCAAGACGACAGATCCGCACAGCTGGCATCTGTCCAGAGCTCTAGAGATAAAGCAACTCGGGACATTGCGATGGGGGGTGCTTAAAAAGAGGCTCGAAGTAGAGGCTCCTCAAAGGCATTAAATCTAGAAGGGAATCTACACTGCGAAACCCCAATAAGGAAAGGCTCCGATAGCAGTCGTAAGGAAGCGAAGACCTTTTCGGGAACAGATGTTATTCCTGGCCCAGAGCTACTCGAAATTCACGCCTGAGGTATCTGCAAGGTATCGCATTGGTTGGGCACTGCACGGTCAGCTATTTTTTTTTCCTCTGTACCGTGGCTAGTGCGGTAGCTGAGTGAATCCGGAATATCGACATCGATAATAGAAGTGCCGGAGAAGTTGGAGAACTGAGATGAAGGAATGCCCGAGAGCGGATTCTGGATACACGTA
>JBILEW010000032.1:0-34765 GCA_044351885.1 Bdellovibrionota bacterium | reverse complement strand
TACGCCCACGCTGTTCACGCACGATTCGACAACTCGTTCTAGTGCGCTTTTGAGCGAGGATTGCGACACATCGTGCTGGTACTGACCAACGCCGATGCTCTTCGGATCGACCTTCACTAATTCGGCGAGGGGATCTTGGAGTCGTCGTGCGATTGAGATCGCTCCACGTACAGTTATATCGAGATCCGGAAACTCCTCGCGTGCTACCTCGCTTGCGCTGTAGATGCTGGCCCCGGATTCACTCACCATAACGACCGGTATCGGAAGAGTGAGCTTAGAGACGGTATCTCGCAAAAACTTTTCGGTTTCACGAGCAGCTGTTCCGTTTCCTACTGCGATCGCCTCGACCTTACCGTTTTCGAGGACTGTTCGGAGCTGATTAAACGATTGCGCCTGCTGTTCAGGTGTCAGTAGATGAATAACGCCGCTGGCTAGAAACTCCCCTGCGGAGTTGATCAGAGCGAGCTTACAACCCGTTCGAAGTCCAGGATCTACACCGAGGATGCACTTGGTTCCGAGGGGTGCTGAAAGAAGAACCTTACGCACATTCTCGCTGAATACCTCGATCGCCGCCGTGTCAGCGATCTCACGAAGCGTGGAATGGATCTCGTTTTCTATCGAGAGCAGTGCATACACCTTGAGTGCAAGGCGGGCTGCGAGCAAGAGGTGCTTCTCTCCAGGACTTCCCTTCACGGGGCAGGCATGTGCCTGATACATGCTGAGCAGGTTCGCCATGAGCGCCTCATTCTGAGGCGCACCACCGATGGAGAGCACTAGTTCCTCCTCGGCTTGTCCTCGGCGCAGGGCGAGGTATCGGTGGCTACTTTCACGCTTCATCAGAGCAGTGATCGGTTCACTGTACTCGAAGTATCGGTCGAACTTACTTGGGTTCTTCGCTTTCTCTCCCTTGGAGGATGCGAGGTGTCCATGGTCGAAGAGCTGCGTACGGACCGCCTGACGCAGCTCGGGAATCTCCGAAAGGCGTTCCGTCAGGATAGCCTCCGCTCCCTGAAGAGCAGCAGCAGCGTCGGTGATGCCAAGCTCAGAGTTGACGAAGCCGTGTGCCTTCGACTCCAAGGACTCTGCTGGATCCCACGCTGTTCCGTGCGCACAGTCCCAGATCCATTGTGCAAGCGGTTCGAGGCCCGCTTCGCGCGCGATAGCCGCTTTAGTTTTCCGTTTTCGCTTGTAAGGGAGATAGAGATCCTCGAGTACTAGAAGATCAAAGGTCGATTCGATCTGCGCCTTGAGTTCCGGGGTCAGCTTCCCTTGAGCGTCGATCTCCGAGAGGATGAAGGCCTTACGGTCGACGAGGTTCTTCCATCTCTCGAGGGAATCAACGACGTTTCCGATGGCGACCTCGTCGAGATTCCCCGTCTGTTCCTTTCGATAGCGAGCGATGAACGGAACCGTTGCTCCCTCGGTTGCCAAACGGATAACTGCGAGAGCCGAGCGGAAGGGGATCGCTGGAAACTGCTCTTGAAACCAGCGCGCAAACTGATTCGAATCTCCGGATATCATCTCCTGTGAGCGCTTCCCTCCAACGTTCTCGCTAGAAACGACAGGGATCGCAGTTGCAGTGGTGGACTCGATATTTACAGCGGATGACATGAACGAACTCTCTCCGAACAAACTTCTGACTAACACGCGTTTCGGAGTCGATTAATAACGCGCTCCGAGGGGGAGAGATTACTGTGAGGTTGCCGTAGAGGCTAGTCTGGATTTGTACCAAATCGGTGGGTTGTGAAATTTGGGTATTCGCGGATTTGAGTGGGTAACTGTGCGGCTGTTCCGACGTGAACGTGCTCGTGCACGTAAACGTGAACGTACCCGAAAAAGCAGCTATCCGTAGCCGAGACATACTTCAGAAAAGATGGAACGAGGCGCAGTAAGCAAGAGGTTTCCGGTGCGAGAATCATCCTGAAAGATTTTTCGTACGTATCGTGCACTCATAGAGCGACGCGGGGAGACCGTTTCCACTTGCGGGTACGTTCACGTTTACGTGCACGAGCACGTTCACGTGGATCCGGGTGCTTCATTCGTAAGAACACAGGGTTGGAAGCTATTATAGAGCCTTCTCACGCGCTCATTTCCCCCAAGAGCCTGAATTTTTGGCCTTGCTTCCTCAGAACTGAACAGCATCAATGGCCGGTTTCGCAGCTACGGGAGAGGGTTTCCCTATTTTCTTGCCCTTCAAGGCTTCTTCGGCGTGGAATTCCTTCGCAGGTCGACTCCGTGCTGCGAGCTCCGGTGTCAGCGGTTTTACATTGCCCCTGTTGGGCTTCATGCAATCAGGGTTGTTTTTTTTCTTGTTCGGGTATCTTTTGTTGAAATTCTGAGAGACGCACGATGAAAAATCGGACGCGCGCTCTTTCGAAGGCTTTGACTTCGCTTGTGGGTAGCACTGGTCTACGATCGGGGAGATGGCTGACTCGCAGTCAGCTCCGTGGAGATCTACACACTGTACGAGTTTGCCATCGTTCCTGCAGTAGATCTTGATGATTTCGTTCTTTGTGTCTTCCTCGGAACCGAAAGCGGCTAAAGGATCGTACTCCAACTCGTCTTCAGCCGTGGCACTGAGGGAGAGCCCAAGAAGTGCTATCCCAAGGAGAATGGTTCGTATAATCGGTCTGTGCAGTGCTCTAACGATCATCTTTCTTTCTCCGCGTTGGATAAGATCTCTACAATCTACTGTACATCTTTAGGGTCGAACATATCCCCAGTAAATTCGGACCATGCAGGATTGGGCCGACGTCGCTTGGCTGCACCATCCTCCGCTGGGAGATCTGAGAAGAAGCCTGCATCGACTGATTTGGCCTTTGGTTTAGATGGGGCAGTCCCCTTCGATTCCGAACCAAAAGAGTTGCTATCATCGGATAAACCGTTGCCCGAGGCTGTCCTTGGGACCACGGGAGTTGGTAGCGTCCTGCCTGGAGTCGGCCTTGGAGTACACGTCGGTGTGGCGACTGCTGTCGGAGTTGGTGTCGGTCCTGGGGACGGAGTGCCTTGGTTCTGTCCTGAACCGTTCTGATCCCCGTTCCCTCCGCTCATTCCACCATTCATCCCGTTCAATAGTTGCGAGAGCGCCATCATCATCGCCATGTTTGATGCAGCACCGCCCCCGCTTCCTACGTTGCGGCGATTGGCTCCGTTCATGGCGCACGTATACGCCTCATCAACATCTTCCCCCGGGTCCGGTCCTCCGTCGTCGATAGTGGTATCAGGGTTGTCTGCGAGGCCGCCACCAGCCTGGCCCTTGTTGGGTTCATTCGAGATGAATGGAGTGAAGTCACACTCTCCTATGCCTTCGACATAGTTATCGGAATGATTCGCCATGTTAGAGCGATACTGTTTTGCCACCTGCTCAATGCATTCCGATTGATTCGAGACGCAGGCGACCTCGGCTGCGACGTCGGCACAGTCGTGAACACCAGCAGTATAGTTCTCGAGGAAGTCGGCGACCCCGTTCGGTCCCTTTTCCTTATTTCCGTCCTGATATCCCAGCCGGAGGGCTTCTTTGTTGATCGCTTCCCAGTATTGTGCGCAGGTGGCGAACGGCCCTCGTGTTCCCGGTGGGCAGTCCTCGTTCTTCTGGTTGTGTTCCTTTGACTCCGACCCACCTTCCTTCTCTTGGGCGAAGCTCAGTGGTGGGAAAAGAAGTGGCGCCGATGAGAAACACAACGCAAGCGCCACAGCGTGTATCGGAAGGGTGCAACGACCGTGGCTAGAGTGCAGGGATCTCTTGGCTAGAATGGGGAAGGGTAAAAAGATAGTGCGGTTAAGCCTCATGCAACCTCATATTTCTTCGGGGAATCGGGCATGTTGTGCCTCTCGTCGACAAGTACATCCCTTCCTTTCATGGCACCCGAGTTCCTTGGCTAGCTTGGCTCCTACCGTAGGGGTCCAAGAAAAAGTCAACACATCCAATAGGATATGCCGAGTCTTTATGCATCTGGCGATTGCCAGCGCGCCCCACGGTCGACAAGGTCTGGGTCCCGCGTCTTCCGCCGAACTGTTAGGGATATGCAGGTTCCTGAGCTGCATGTGATGTAAACCCCCGGCAAGGGGAAGCAGCTCCTCTGATAGGCTTTTCATAGAGGCGCTATCGTCTGCGCCTAGGTGTAGTTTATAATTTAGGGCACAGATCTACGAATTCCTCGTATAACCCCCATAGGTTAAAGAGGGAGTTGGTTTACCCCCAGAGGTTAAACAGTTTCTAGTACCTGCCGATTGAAGGACCATGGAGAGGGTTGTGTTGCGATCACCGAAGTTTTTTATCCGGCATTCTCTAGCGAGCATTAGCCTCGCGCTTGCGGGCATGTTTCTGGCTATTTTCGCGTGTTCGACTGCCGATGCCCAACCAGAGGGCCAGGCCGCCGCAGAGCGACTCAAGCAAGGTAAGGAAGGAAAGAACAAATACCGAGGTGCCGCGCAGGTAGGGGACATGAAGGCTGTTATCCAGAACATGGAGCAGCTCTTCGAACCGATCCTGGTAAAGAGCAAAGACGACGGTTCAAAGGACCAGTGGTACGAGGCGCATCTTCGGGATGCGTGGTTTGATCCGGTGAATCGCGATCTCGAGGCGGTTAAGGTGCGGGGGAAGGCTAATCCCAAGGGTCCGGGTCTGGGTGCCTATTGCCAGAATGAATTAAGTATACCGATAGAGGCCGCCTGTCCTTTACGCCCGCCCAGCGGTAAGGAGATCTGTTATTGGCATGGAAAGGTTCCCACTCCCCACCGTCCGCTGTCATGCTGCACAAGCCAAGCGACGACAATATATGCAAAACTTATCGAGGATACCAACTTCAAGGCGTGTTGTGTCCGAAAGAAGGAGCAGACGTGGACATCTGAGCAGATCGCTTGTGAGCACCCCGATGGCTCCGGCTGGGCCGGGCTCTTCGAGTATTACTATCCCACGGCCGCGCTTGGCTGGGAGAACGACCGCACTACGACGATGATTGTCGACAAGAAAAAAGTCGACGCCTGCATTGGGCAATCGGATACTCTGATGGAGAGTGAAATCGCTCAGAAATGGGTAGCAGAGGCGATCGAGCGGAACCTTACCACAGCATCGAAGGGGACAGGGGTAGGGGCAGCAGGCCAGATACAGCAACAGATAGCGCAAGATATCAAGGAAGTGCGCCCCGAAGACAAAGAGCTGCGCTTTGCCGATAGTTTACAGAGCGAGGGGCTCACGTTACGGGTGAACCTTGCCGCAATGCAGCAGAAGACGCGACATGCGTTTTCCGAGCGAATTTGTGGAAGGCCTGAACAGCTTGATAAGCTCATGGATCCAACAGAAGACCTTCTGCAGAAACAGGGCAGCGGTGGTCCCACGGTAGAGGCTCTCGATAACAACATACCGGTTTGGGCGAGTTACTGCCCGAAAGGGGTCGAGCTGATGACCGATCCGAGTAAGTCATTGCTGTGCAGAAATCCGGATATGCCGGTAAAGACCGACCTCCAGAAAGGTACGGCGATATGGCAGACCGATCCGCTGTACTGCCAGGCGATGAACCTTCAGAATACCAATCTGCAGACGATGGGTTTTGCGAAAGCGATCCAGGAGCACTCCAAAGGACAATATACGAAGGAGCAGGTCGGCTACACCTGCCTCGTGCCGGAAGCAAACCTCAATGCAGGTATGGCCCCCGTCACTCTTGTGAGGCAAGCTGCCATCGAGCGGCGCACGGCGATAACGGATCACGCTATAGGTTTTATGATCGCGGGTGCTATTGCCCCAGGAATGATTGCTGGTCAGAAGTCTTACTACAAGCGTTTTGAGCCGCAAGCGTATTCGATGGAGGCGCCATTCAATTACCAAACCTTTATAGGTAAACCAGTAAAGGGCGGAGGAACAAACGAGGTGGGCATGCCGTGTCCTGGCTACAACGGTAAGGGGCTCTTCATGCGCAACAAATCCGATAGGCTGTATATCAGTAAGGCGACTCACGAGCCGTTTACGCAGCAGATCATCGATGAGTCGAACGACATCAACAAATACGTCCAAGATTGGTCCGATCAGCAGAAGGAGAAGATCGCCAATCGAGGGTTAGACGAAAAATCACAAAACTATGCGGCAGCTTTCCGGATCTTTGCAACCTGCCCGAAGGGTTATGTTCGCTGGAAGCCAGACGACGATGAGCATAATTTCTGGCTGAAGAGAAACGTCGAGCAGTACTGCCGGTTCGAAAACTTCGGTGGCATCGATAACGAACAGAAATGAGCACTTGCTTTTTCGGCACCGTTCGAGGAGCGGCATTGGTGGGGATATGTAACCTACTCGCGCTAGGCACGATCCTCGACTCGCGAGCCGACGACTCGAAGCCCAAGGATTTCTTTAAGCACAACTACGCGGTAGCTCCGGGATACGAAGGGGCGGGGAAGATTACGGAGGGGCCAGGGACTCAAGGTAGTTCGAAGGAATCTGCGGTACAACCGCCGCAGATAGAGCAAGCCTCTTCCCTGCCCAAGCTCCAGACAGAGACCAAGAAACCCACGGTCCATGTGTTCGTAAATTCGCTCGAGCGCACACACTTTAATCGAGTGATTCAGGAGGCGATACGCCTTCACGATGCCAAGCGAGCTGTCGTGTTTGGGGTGTTCCACATCGGAGACTATGAGGCAGTGACCCCTGCGATTGAACAGGAGCTGAGCAGCAGGGAGATCAGAATTTATCAAGTGGGATCCGTGTTCTCGGAATTGTTCGCCGAGTCCTCTCCCCTTTGGGTGGTAGCTACGCGACAGGGGCGACATGTAGCGGAGGGATTTCTCGAGATCACGCCATTTTTCGACGAATGGGGCGAATACAATCCTAAGCGTGCTGAGGAACCCGAGGTGAGTTCGACCATGGAGGGGTTTTGAAGCTATGAGGTGGCGCTGTGTGAAGGGCTCTTGTTCTGCGGCACATATCGTCTATGGCGCAGCACTCTTCCTATTCGCTTCGCAGCAGCTCGCGATTGCGCAGCAGATCGATCGAAGAGCACCAGAGGGATCTCCTGATTCGCAGCAAGATGTACTGCTCTCCCACACCATCGGGAAGGACGGAATTCCCTTTCCAAAACCGCAAGAATCGAAGTGGAAGCCTGTTCGAACCTCGAGCGAGGGGCCTGGTGCTGTTCCAACCGAGGTGCCTGCTCCTACAGCCACTCCGTATCAACAACCCAAGAGCTGCACCAAGAACGAGACTAAGCGGGTTGTGTACAAAGAGAAGGACACTGAGACCAAACTCTACGTCGATTACCTGTTTATCCCGGAAGAGCTCGTCCCGATGGATCCGGAGGAGGTGTTCGGGTCAAAGGTGTCGCTCATTCCGTACGGACCAGAAGCCGGTGAAGCGGCCAAGATACGGATGGAGAACAACGAAGTCCCGTGCTTGCCGTATCGGCACCGTTTGACGAATACCGCTGAGTATTTTTATACCGGCATCCATGCGCTCAAAAACTACGATGGAGCTCCGCGAGGTGCCGGTAAGCTACACCCGCTGATGCAGCAGAAATTGTATCCGAACAATCGTGGGGCGGGCTCGAATCGGCCGTCGACAAGAAGATAAATCTCCACGATCCGGTAAAACGCTTTATAATTGGATGTTTCGGCTGACTCCCCCAGGGAAGCGAGGCAAAACCTGCGACTCTTCCACGTGAACGTGCTCGTGCACTTGAACGTAAACGTACCCGGAACAAAAACATCAAGATGTTCGGGAACGTTCACGTTTACGAGCACGTTCACGTGCTAAGTTCCAAAGTGAGACCACAGGTAGGTTTAAAATGAGGCGCAGATCAGGGTAACCAGACCTATGCCTTCGCTACAGGCACGTGAGTACGCAGTTCAGGAGGGACGGCGTCCACGCCGTCCGTACATACCAATGGCGATCACCATCTTCGTACGTTAAACACCAGTAATGCTCACAAAGAGCGCACAAGAGTAGGGAGCGGTTGTGCCGCGCTCTCTTAGCCCTGCTTCTTCGAATCCTTGAGGTGGGCGGGGCCTTCCATACATTCGATCGTATTGAGACGCTTGCGCGCGAAGATCTTCTCGAAGCGAGTATTGAAACACTGCTGAAAGGCGAGTGCGGTCTTCATCGCTTCGTCCTTGTTGTCGGTTACGACTTGCAGCGGTTGTAGGATCTGCGTCGCACACGGGCGGATTGCCGCTTCCATCGCCGATGGACATGCGGCTGGCTGGAGTTGGTAGCACCGTAACCACTCGCCGCGATCAGAGCATGTATGCTCGATCACCTTCGTACTGAAGAAGTCGATAATCCCTTGATCCAAAGCGTAGCTCTGTGTCGGACAAAATGCCGTGATGCTCGCCATCGCTGCGATGATTAGGTTATGAATTCCTGCGATCTTCCTCATATGCGCTCCCTCGTTTCAGATTCTCAATTCGTTACCTGTTGTATCCGTCTCTACCGTGCTGCTAATTCAAGAGGGGCAAGAAGTTCAACGGATTGGTTGGATCGAAGGGATTCGGATTAGCCGGGTTAGGAAGGTTATTTGGATTACCTGGATTGACCGGAAGAGTTCCTCCGTTATTCGGATTGGTGGGGTTGGTTGGATTCAACGGATTCGTCGTATTGAACGGATTCGTCGGATTTGTGTTGCCGCCCTGACCAGCTTGGTACAAGTTTGAAGCTCCTTGCTGCGTGCGCTCCCCCTGCTTTCCGTTCGCCATCATTTGGGAGAGAAGCATAATGAGCATCATCAGCATCATCGGATTGTCCATGATCCCCTTCCCTTGTGCGCGAGCCTCACGGACGGGGCAAAGGGCAGAAATAGAGCAGACCCTCGATGGCATAATTGAAGTTGCAATTACCAGGCCTACAGAGACCGCGATGAAGCTTTTTCTAAATGACTTGAACATATGCCTTTCTCCTTTAGTGAATATCTTTACAGTCCTCGTTGTTTAACTTGGAATCTTTGTATTTTTCCGTGAATGACGTGTGGATGCAGCTTGCGATTGTGTTCGACAGCTCTTCGATATCGCTCTTATCCCTCACCGAGCTTTTTCGATCGCGCAGGTGAGTTTGTACGCATTGTTCCACGTTTGGCGTAAAGAGGGTGCTGCATGTACCGGGGTCGACTCGATAGCACCGCAGCCACGCGGAGTCCTGACAGATCTCCTTGGTCAAAATTCTCTGATACTTTTCCGTCAATGCTTGGTTGTAGGCGAATGCAGCTTCGCTCGAGGCTACGATGGTAGTAGCGATACCGAGCACGATACCGAGTGAGAGGATTTTCTTCGGTGCTTTCACATCACTCTTCACGAGTTCTCCATCTCTAACATCATCACCGTTGAGTTGAGCCACCCGAGTTTCCGGCTGCGGGTCCAAAGGAGAGCGGACCCTGTCCCGATCTCGGAGCGGAGGTTGAGCCGGTGGTGTTTGCTCCCGAGGTTCCGCTTCCTCCTGCCGTTGTAGAAGTGTCCGCAGAAGAAGAACCTGTCCCCTTGCCCGTCGTCGCTGCGACAGCGAGTAGTGGGAGAGCAAACTTAGTCGCCGTGCTGATAGCATTCAAAGGGCCTCGGCCACCTCCGACCATACCGGCAGCCGCACCTAAAGCTCCCGCTCCGAACCCACCGCCGGGCGCTCCTGCGTTACAGCTCGGGCAGCCAGAAGATGGACCGCCGGAGCTTTCAGATGGTCTTTGCATAGGAATCATGTGCACCTGGCCGAAGCAGAGCTGTGGCAACAGCAGAAAGCTCGAGGCAGTGAGGCTATAGAGCACTGATTTAGTTAACAGTTGCGGCATACAAAGGTACCAAGAGCACGTCTCTTACTGTGAAGTTATGCAAGGTGAGCGAATCGGTGTGCTGTATTTTGTAAACACCCGATATTATTGAGCTATCTCCCTTGGTTGCCCGACGAGTAGAAGAGCATCTTTCAGTGCTCTGTTGAGCCACACCGCTCGGTCATCTCTACCCTCTCAAGGGGTTAGCTTAAGTTGCGGAAAGAGCTCCTTGTATCGCGCGTCCTCCGGTGGAGCGCTTGGGGTCTGTTGCGGAGCTGCAGGAGATGCTGAGCCGCCAGCTCCTTGTCTTGAGCTCTCTCCAGCACCTTGAGTCACCGTGGTTCCGTCGGATGAATTTTTCTGCGTATCCGCACTCGCGTCTTTCGCAGCACTCTCATTTCGTAGACGCTCCTCCTCGGCTCGGCGGGCATCGGCCTCGCGTTGAAGCTTCAACTGTTGCTCCTGTTGGCGCTGCGCCTCCTGTTGCTGCTGTTGTTGCTGTTGTTGCTGAAGTAGGGACTGCATCATGCCTGGCATGAGGCTATTCATCGCGTTACCGCCACCTCCAGAGCCGCCACCTCCAGAACCGCCGCCGCCCCCACCGCCTGGGCTCTTGCCGCCGCCGCCACCTGAGCCGCCGCGGCCACAGTCGGAACATCCGCCGCTGCTACCGTCAGGCGCTGAAACCCCTCCGTTGCCGCCATTTGAACTACCTCCCGAGCCACTCGGCACGGAGCCTCCACCCGATGAACCGGGCGAGGTGCCGCCATTGGAAGAATTGATAGACTGTATGTCGTCTTTGCCGAGATATCCGTCCCCTTTGCAGTGTGGGCAATCGCCATGCCCCCCAGGGCCGGTACCGTCGTCGCAATATGGGCAATCGCCCTCAGCGACCGTTGGGGAGGGGGTTGGTGTGGCAGTTGGGGTTGGCAGGTTCATGGGTGCTCCATGGGTGGAATTTACGCCCTGTCTAGCCGCTTGCCTCCGATCTATTTCAGCGTCTATCCTAGCTTTTAGAGCTTTTGGATCTAGCTCAGTGTCTGGATCGTTTGGATCCCGGTTCGTTGCTCTCTCCCCATTCAGAGAAAGAGCCGGAACACGATCCGGCTTGAGACGCAGGGGAACAGTGTTGAAATTATCCAATCTGATCGGTTCTCCCCGGTAGAGCACATCACCCGTGGGTGTCATTGGATCTAGACCCAGCATGCTCTTCAAGTTTCGACATGGGCCACACGAAGGCTCGGACACAATCCGTATAGGCGATGATTGCCCCCATGCTCTCGAGACCAAGCCAGTTGGAACGAATTGCAACGCTAGAACCAAGAAAAGCGCTAAGCTGGGTAGTCGAAAAAGAGTGCCCGAAGATACGTTGGCGACGCCAAACTTCTTAGCCGGGGTGACTCTGTAACGCGATGGTTTTACATGCATCTTTTGTTTCCTCGCCATGCAGGGCTTAGCTGAGAAGGGTATCCCTTGCTCTCGCACTTTAGAGGATAAAGTGCGCTGGTATCTGCACACCCATATCCACCGAGGGTTATAGGAGTATGTAGGAAATGTGTGACTTAAAATTGCGCAAAATATATGCATCACACCAAAATTTTACCGAAGAGGCGCAGATCGATGACTCAGGAAGAGTGGCAAAACTCCTGCGATAATCAGATGGATACAAAGAGAACAGCGAGAGCAGGAAGAGAAGGGGCCACTCTAATTTCGAGGAACGGAATCGGACGCTTGTTTTTTCCTTGCCGCCCTCGCAGGTCTCTTTGTGAATTTTCACGTCGGCTGAAATAGGCAGGCGCCATTTGCAGTTGCTCAAGAGCCCACATTAGGAGGCCCGTTCTCGAGAAGAAATTCGCTAACGTTGCCTTGAAGGAGGCCCAAACTCCTCTGCCCGCTCATATGGAACCAGGTAGAAATTGTACGTCTCGTCGATCCGGTGCGCGGTACGAATCGGGATCAAAAACCCCTGGGAGGTCAGTTTGCATACGCGGTAATCGAGCTCTTCGGCAAACCTCTCGAAGAGGTGCATGCGCGTCACTGGTTTGTTTTCTTCGAATTGGATGATGGGTCGATGGGTTACCAAGAGCTCTCGCGCTCCTTCGAGGCAGTGCAGTTCGTGACCCTCGACGTCGATCTTCACGAAATCGAGGCGAGAGATCTGAGGAGCAAGAGAGTCGAGATGAATGACTTCCGCCCGCTCGATACTATGCTTCATCGCTGACGAGTCGCTTACAGTGGCGAGTGCGGGCTCGGGGATCTCTCCGAACAAGAGAGGGATCTTGAACTCGACTGCTCCCGCTGTTCGATCGGATATTCCCTGCTTGAAGTGCGAGACTTGAGGACACGGCTTGACCGTTTCCACGAGCGCGTCGTAGACGCGACCCAAGGGCTCGAAGGCATACACGCGACCGCCAGAGCCCACTAGGTTGGCAAGGCGTGTCGTGTACACGCCGAAATTGGCTCCGACATCGATAGCGACACCGCCTACTGGTACGCACCTTTCGAGAAAGTGCAGCTCCGCCGATTCATATAGGTTCCGCTTGGCTAATTCGATAATAACGCGGCTGCGCAAAGCGTAGTAGCGGGGGAGTGAGCCACGACACAACACGTAAAAAAGCACCCATTTCACGGCGCGACGCGCGATCTCTACGGGGCCGAGACCTATCAAATCCTTGAGCATACCGTTCCCTCGAAAGCGGTTGAGGCGTGGCCATCATACTGCGAATGAGAGGTCTCGGCACGGCACTATATGCCGCAGAACTTCATGCAAATGGCTTTGAATGCAGAGGGTCTGTCCTTGATGTAGCTCGCGACGTCTGAAGGCCCCTGGCTTACCTGGAGGTATGAACTCTCGCAGCACGTGTCACACTCGCGAAAAACCCTAAATGTTGAGACGTTGATCGTAGGTTATGAGGTGTTTGCCGGATCGTGTGTGCTTAAAGAGTGGCAATAAAAAAAGCCCCCCGCTTTCGCGAGAGGCTTTCGGATTTAGGTGGGCCTCAGGAGCGAGTGCTCCTGAGGCTGTATCCTGAGCGAATAGCTCAGATTACATCATGCCGCCCATTCCACCCATGCCGCCCATTCCGCCCATTCCGCCGCCTGGGGAAGAAGACTCCTCCTTTGGCTTGTCAGCGATGAGGGCCTCAGTGGTGAGCATCAAGCCAGCAACGGAAGCTGCGTTCTGCAGAGCAGTGCGAACTACCTTGGTTGGGTCGATGATTCCAGCCTTGACCATGTCCTCGTAGGTATCGGTTGCAGCGTTGTAACCAACGTTACCTTTGCTGTTGCGAACCTTGTCGATGACAACTGCTGGCTCAGCGCCTGCGTTGTAAGCGATCGTGCGGAGCGGAGCCTCGAGGGCCTCGCGAACGATCTTCACACCGAAGGTCTGCTCCTCATCGTCGAGCTTGAGAGCCTCGAGCTTCTCGATCGTGCGGAGGAGAGCAACTCCACCGCCTGGGACGATACCTTCCTCGACCGCAGCGCGGGTTGCGTGGAGGGCATCCTCTACACGAGCCTTCTTCTCCTTCATCTCGACCTCGGTAGCAGCTCCAACATGGATTACTGCAACACCGCCGACGAGCTTGGCGAGACGCTCTTGGAGCTTCTCACGGTCGTAATCGGAGGTCGAAGCCTCGGTCTGAGCGCGGATCTGAGCAACGCGAGCCTTGATGTCCGCATCGCTACCCTTGCCGTCGATGATCGTGGTGTTGTCCTTGTCGACAACGATCCTCTTGGCCTTACCGAGATCCTGAAGGGTGATGTTCTCGAGCTTGAGACCGAGGTCCTCGGTGATGCACTTACCACCGGTGAGAACCGCGATATCCTCGAGCATCGCCTTACGACGATCGCCGAAGCCAGGAGCCTTGACGGCACATACGTTGAGGGTTCCACGGATCTTGTTCACTACGAGCGTAGCGAGAGCCTCACCCTCTACCTCCTCGGCGATGATAACGAGAGGCTTACCAGCCTTCGCTACCTGCTCGAGCACAGGAAGGAGATCCTTCATGCTGGAGATCTTCTTCTCGTGAATGAGAATGAGTGCGTTGTCGAGCTCAGCTTCCATGCGCTCTGCATTCGTAACGAAGTACGGCGAGAGGTAACCACGGTCGAACTGCATACCCTCGACGACCTCGAGAGTGGTCTCGAGACCCTTGGCCTCTTCGACAGTGATGACGCCTTCCTTACCAACACGCTCCATAGCCTCTGCAATGGTGTCACCGATCTCGCGATCGGCGTTTGCCGAGATAGTTCCAACCTGAGCGATCTCCTCCTTACCCTTGGTGGAGCGGCTCATGCCCTTCAAGGTGTCGACTGCGAGCTTTACAGCAGCGTCGATACCACGCTTGAGGGACATAGGATCGTGGCCAGCAGCAACGAGCTTCAAGCCTTCGCGATAGATCGCATCAGCGAGAACGGTTGCAGTTGTGGTGCCGTCGCCAGCAACATCAGAGGTCTTGGAAGCAACTTCCTTAACCATCTGAGCGCCCATATCCTCGAAACCTTCGAGCTCGATCTCCTTAGCTACGGTTACACCGTCCTTGGTTACGGTTGGAGCACCGAAGCTCTTCTTGATAACGACAACGCGACCCTTGGGGCCCATCGTTACGCGAACAGCGTCAGCGAGCTTCTTGACGCCCTTGAGGATCTCTTCACGAGCCTCAAAGCCGAACTCTAAAATCTTTGCCATAGTCTTTTACCTCTATTTCAATAGTAATGTGTTAATCGATGATTCCGGAATTAGAGAACAACGCCGAGAACATCGTCCTCGCGCATGATCAAGAGCTCTGCGCCTTCGACCTTGACCTCTACGCCGCTGTACTTGCCGAAGAGGATCTCGTCGCCCTCTTTGACGTCAACAGGAACAACCGATCCGTCCTCACGAACCTTGCCCTTGCCGACAGCGACAACACGGCCGCGCTGTGGACGCTCTTGAGCGGCATCTGGGAGGATGATTCCCCCGCTGCTCTTCTCTTCAGGAGCGAGTCTCTCTACGATGATACGGTCTTGTAACGGCCGAATCTTGTTTTTCTTGCTGCTCATTATCCTTACCTCCGAATATTAAAAGGGTTGGGCTTTGTGAATCGAAAGCCTACAGAACTACCTTTTCTTCTTTTCACTCTTAGCGTGTGCACAGCTCGGGAGGTATGAACCCCCTTCGCCACGTTGTGTGGCTTGGAAGCCTCACCGAGCCGTTGAGTGCGCAGGTTATATGCGCATGGATGACAGGCATTTCAAGAGGCGGCTGCCATTATTTGTGACGGATTGGTCATGAGGTGTGATCTGCGCTCTCAGGGGATAACGACCCTCGTCGTCGGTTTCTTGCTAGGTGTTTGAATTTAATCGGAAAATATGGTTTTCTCGGGGGCTCGCAGGTGGAGTCTCGAAGCCCGTCTAGTTGAGTTCGCCTCGCCCAGCGCAGCGGCGGTCCGAGCACCCCCGGTTTGTGGCTTCCGATTGGGAACCGGGATATAGTCGGCGACTACCTAAGTGGAGTCCCCGTTGTGATGAACGCAGAAGATCTCAAATCGACCCAGTCTGTTCCCTTGGATCCTCGATTCCAGAGGGCAGTTGCCGTAATGGAGCAGGGGATAGAGGACGGAGCGTTGCCGGGCGGGGTTCTGATCGCCTCGAAGCGCGGCGAGCTGTGTGCGCAGCTTGTCAGAGGATCAAAAGTTCCCAAGCGAGCAGAGGCGCAGTCGGCGCGCGAGTCGATGCAGCTAGACACTGTGTTTGATCTTGGTGCGCTGACGGGATCGATATGTACTGCGACCCTCATGCTGCGGCTCGTTTCGGCTGGCAAGGTCGGGGTTTCGGATCGGGCCTCGCGGCATCTGCAAGCTCTCGGAATTGGACAGAAGTCCCTAATCACTCTGGCGCATCTGCTCTCGCACTCGTCTGGGTTCCCTGCAGGGATGTCGGTATACGAGGATCTCATGAAGGCCAACGCCGGCTCTCGACCGGGCATCTTAACCAGTAGTGGTGCCAAGCAGTACGGCTACAACTTCTTTCACAACCTGCCGCTCAAGTACGAGCCCGGTTCGAAGCAGGTGATGAGCGATACCAACATGATCGTGTTGGGCGAGATCTGCGAGATCGTGACGGGAGTTTCGCTCGACAAGGCTTTCTCGCGTTTCATAGCAGCTCCTTTAGGCCTGCGAAGTATGGGCTTCATCGATTTGGCGCTCATGCGCAGGAAGAATCTCTCTCCGATGGTGGAGATATTCGCCCCGATGGGAGAGTGCCCACAGCGTGGACGGATGATCGTCGGTGAGCCTTGGGACGAGAATGCATGGGTGATGGGTGGTGTATCCGGCCACAGCGGATGTTTCGGAACTGCCGTCGATGTTCACACATGGGCACTCGAGTTGTCGAAGGCGTATCGTGGGGAATCAGAGCTTTTTGCACAGGATGCACTGCGCTCCTTCTGGTCGCCTGATATTCCTGGTATTAAGAACGGTTGGAAGTTCGGGTTCGAAAGCTCGTCGCGCGAGGGCGGATTCGTCGATGCCAAGCTGGCTCCGACCGCGGTTGTCGTGTCGAGTTCGACCGGATGCTCTGTATTCATCGACCCGCTCAGTGAAGTAGTGGTAGTGTTCCTCTCCAACGCGGGGTTCTCGGGACACACTCCGAAACGCTTCAGCGCGGTACGGGCTGAGATCCATCAGGCCGTGTTCGAGGGTGCGTAGATCGAGCGCTCGTTGGGGCCCAGGGGTTCGTTAGGTAATCTGTTAGTGCTATGTGGGAAAAACTCAAAGAAGTAGAGATGCGCTACGAGTCGTTGTCTCGTCAGCTTTCACAACCCGAGATTATCTCGGATCGCGAAACGTTTCAGAAGTACTCCAAGGAGTATAAATCGCTCACCGATCTCGTCACGACCTTTCGCTCGTACAACAAAGCGCAGGAGGAGTTGAGGGGCAGTAGAGAGCTGCTCGAATCGGCCGGCGGCGACCCTGAGATTCGAAGTATGGCCGAAGACGAAGTGCGGGTATTGACCGGAGTCGTCGAGGACCTCGAGAAGCAGCTCCAGATCCTGCTCCTTCCCAAGGATCCCAACGATGACAAGAACGTCATCTTGGAGATTCGCGCTGGAGCAGGCGGCGACGAAGCCTGTATCTTCGCTCTCGAACTCTTCCGAATGTATTCGCGCTACGCAGAAACTCGTGGCTGGAAAGTGGAGGTGATGAGCTACAGCGATGCCGGACCGAAGGGCGTCAAGGAGGTCATCGCGCAGATCAACGGCGAGGGGGCATTCAGCCGCCTCAAGTACGAGCGGGGAGTGCATCGTGTGCAGCGTGTTCCGGAAACGGAAGCGGCTGGACGTATTCACACCTCTACGGTGACCGTCGCAGTGCTGCCAGAGGCCGAGGATGTCGAGGTCGAGCTGCACGAAAAAGATCTCCGTATCGACGTGTACCGTTCGGGCGGTCCTGGAGGCCAGTCGGTCAATACGACCGATTCTGCGGTGCGTATCACACATCTTCCGAGCGGTTTGGTTGTTGCGATGCAGGACGAGAAATCGCAGCACAAGAATCGCGAGAAGGCGATGCGAGTTCTAAAGGCGCGCCTGTACGAAAAGATGCAGGGTGAGATCGATGCCGAGCGCCGTGAGGACAGGCGTTCTCAGGTCGGCACAGGAGATCGCTCGGAGAAGATCCGCACCTACAATTTCCCCCAGAGCCGCATCACCGATCACCGTATCAAGATCTCAGTCAGCGATGTCGATGGTGTGCTGGCGGGTGATCTCAACCAGCTGATCGATCCGCTGGTCTCTTATTACCAAGCCGAGGCGCTACGTGGAGAAGTTGCCGTCCAGTAGCACGACCATTGGAGAGGCCGTGAGGGACGCCGAACGGGCGCTGGCGATCTCCTCGGGATCTGCTCGGCTCGATTCAGAGCTCCTGATGGCTCATGCGTTGAGTGGTTCACGCACTGACGTCATAGTTCGATTGAACGAACGGTGCCCGACCGAAGTACACCGGCGCTTCGATGAGATGGTAGAGCGCCGGAAAGCTGGCGAACCCTTTGCGTATATCGTCGGGGAGAGAGAGTTTTGGGGCCTTCCGTTCGAGGTGTCGCCAGCGGTACTCGTGCCACGGCCCGAGTCCGAGCTGCTCATCGAAGCGGCGCTCGAGCAGTGTGCATCGCTCCCGGCCCCCCGGATCGTAGATCTCGGTACAGGATCTGGCTGCCTGCTCATTGCGTTGCTTTCCGAGCTATCGAAGAAAGCGGACGTCACTCCCCGTGCGGTTGCGGTCGATATATCAGTAGATGCGCTTGCCGTGGCAGAGCGCAACGCCGAGCGACATGGGGTGCGTGAGTACATCACCTTCGTCCAGAGCGATTGGTTCGGTCGGAGCGAAGCGTTCCACCCGCCCTACGATCTCGTGTTAGCCAATCCCCCTTATCTTGATCCGCAGGAACAGGTTCCCATCGAGCTTGCGTACGAGCCCCGGAGTGCCCTCTTTGCGGAGGAGGGAGGGTTGCGAGAGGTGCGTCGCATCTGCACGCAGACTGCTACTATGGTTGCGCCGAGTGGAGTGCTGCTGTGTGAAGTTGGAGCGGGCAAAAGGGCAGCGCTCGCTAAGGCAAACGATTGGCTCAATCCGGAGTGGCAGGTTTCGCTCCTGGGAGACGACGCAGCTATGGATCGTTTCACGGTACTGAAGGTGGGCTTTCCCTCTACCTGAGAAGGTGCTCGCAAGAAAATCTACCTCCATTTACTTGTTGGAAAGAATTACAGAGCCCGCAATCGGACCGCGGACTTTCCAGTCCGCCTACAGCTCGAGTCGTGATGGGACCATCTTGCGGAGCGGAAGCTCCGCGGTCCAAGGTGCCTGGACTCAGCTTCAATGCGTAATGTAGAGGAGGGATGTTTGAAGAGTATCGGAGTTGACTATCGCGGAGTAGTTCGGTAGTTGGGACCTTGGCGGGTCGAAAAGAGTGGTTCCCGCTGACGACGCTGGCACGTACCATGGTTGATACTCCTAAGATAAATCTGGCGAGCAACCCCTCGATAGATATCCAGATGCTGTCAGCGTTGGAGTTCCTCCATTACTGCAGACGCTTCCAGGACACGCTTTTCGCTTTCTGCTTCGAGCACTCGAGCCACTGCGCGGCAGTTTTGATGGATCTGCGGGTGCTCATGGCCGCGCGCATCCGACAGGTCGTGTTTTGTGCAGCCGATGCTCGCCTGACCGAAACGCTCGAGAGTTGGAATCGAGCTGGCGATAAGTTCTCGGTACTCGAGGCTAAGTCCGCAGATCTCCGAGATTCGGCCTTTGTCGCTCGGATCAGGGCGGAGGTCGCTTCCGGCAACGCACCGTTGGTGGCCTTGCAGGATTTTCCAGAGACCGCGGGAGAGCGTGAGGCAGTAGAGCGAGCGATCGTGCAGTGTGCTGTAGAGCTCGGTACCAAGAAGATCTTCTTTCCCGGCAGCGAGCCTGGGCTTTACATCAATGGTAAGTGCAAATCCTATCCTTCGGTCGATCAGGTTAGGGAAGCCTTAGAGCAGTTAGCCGACCTCAATTTACCCCCCGAGCGGGTGCGGTTCTTGATCGATCAGCAGGAGCAGCACGACGTCGACATCGTTCTCATCGAAGCTCGACGCGGTGCCATCTACGAGGAGGTCTTTACCCACGCAGGAGCGGGGACGCTCTTTACCTGCGAGTATCCAAATATACTGCGTCCCGCAACAGAGGCTGACGTACGTGACATTATGGCGCTGATGCAACCGAACATCTCTGACGGTTCGTTTAAGCCGATTACTGAGGATGCGCTCCTCTCGATTATCCGGCACTTCATGGTGTACTCGGTCAACGACCAGATAGTCGCAGCGGCATCGCTGGTCGATTACGGCGACTCGTGTGAGGTGGCCAAGCTGTGCACCTTGCCGCGATTCCAAGCGCGTGGACGCGCTCGGGCTCTGGTTCGAGCACTACTCGAGGAGGCACAGAAGAGGGGAAGGAGAGCGGTATTTGCTCTCACAGTTCACCCGCATGTAGGAGAGTTCTTCGAGCGACTCGGGTTCAAGCCGGTGGCTCGTGAGGAGTTGCCTGAGGAATGGAAGGCTGGATACGATTTTTCTCGCCCGTCAAAGGGGTACCGGTATTCGTTTGAAGGGTAGGCTACGCGCACCCGTCGAGAGGGATGCGCGTAGGGCTCTCTTCTCTTAATTTCCGAGCTTGTTTATCAACCTCTGCTTGAGTTGATCGACCTTGTCCATGATGTTCGAGAAGAGGTTTAGCGTGTGAGAGGCGCTTTGAAAGCGCTGCTCAGCAATCAGCTGTAGTGACCTGATCGAAACATTTTTATCTTTTAATCCAAGATCCTGTGCCAGTTTGGCGGTGGAGTCACCCTCCTTGAGGTTGTACGCCGCCAATAGGTTGTTCTCCGCAGCAGAAAAATTCTTACCGATAGTGATAGCCGTCTTCTCAGCATTCGTAGCTTGGATTGCCGTTGCCATAAGTCTCCTATATTCCAAAGGAACCCCTTCCCAGCTTTCGCAGTGCATGGGAAAGCGCTCCGAATCCCCTTCGAGCCCGCCCTTCCCGGATTGGGAAACGCCTCGAAAAATTTCTAAGTAAATCGGCAAAAGAGTGGAGTTGTTGCTATTGTTCTGGAATATTGTGGTGCCGTATTGTACTCGGGTCGGCTAGGTGCGCGGGTAGGGAGATAAGATGTCGGAATTCATAGAGATAGTTGGCGGAACGCCCCTTACAGGAACCGTTCGTGCCGGAGGAGCGAAGAACGCCGGGCTCCCACTCCTCATCTCGACCCTGCTCACCGGCGAAGAATGTGTCCTGAGAAATGTCCCTAATCTGACCGACACTAGCCTCGTCATCCATCTCCTGGAGCAGTTCGGAGGTGAGGTTCACTACGATGGTAACGAGGTGAAAGTACGCACTGAGAAGTTAATTGCAACTGAGGCGAGCTACAGCTTGGTGAAGGCGTTGCGGGCATCGTTTTGGGTGCTCGCACCACTCCTCGCTCGTGGACGAGCCGCACGTGTTGCGCTTCCGGGGGGAGACCTGATCGGTGCTCGGCCGGTAGATCTGCACCTTGAGGGACTCGCGAAGATGGGAGCGGATATCTCGCTCAAGCACGGAGTGGTCTACGCCACAGCGGTGAATGGGCTCAAACCCGCCATGATAGATTTCAGATTTCCCTCGGTCGGTGCAACGCATCAGCTCATCATGGCGGCGAGCCTCACTCCCGGTCTCACGATACTCAAAGGTGCGGCTAAGGAACCGGAGGTCGTCGCGCTTGCCAATTACTTGAACGGTATGGGTGCTGATATCCAGGGGGCTGGAGGATCGGTCATCGAGATTACGGGTCGCAGCGAGCTCGGGGGAACATCGGCTACCTTAATCGGTGATCGAATCGAGGCTGGCACCTACCTCCTCGCCGGCGCGATTACAGGAGGTGAGGTGACGGTCGAAGGAATAGATCCGCTCTACTTCGGCTCGTTCCTCGATATTCTGCGAGAGATGGAGCTTTCGGTTTCGTGTGGCGAGGATTTCGTCAAAGTGAAGAGTAATGGACGCCTGAAGGGTGTGCATGTGAAGACCGGGCCGTTTCCGGAGCTCGCCACTGACCTGCAGGCTCCGCTCATGGCTGCGCTAACCGTTGCAGAGGGCACGAGCACTATCGAGGAGACGGTGTACGAGGGACGCTTCGGGCACGCTTCAGAGCTTGCCCGCATGGGAGCTCAGATCAAGATAGCCGAGCGAACCGTGACGATCGAAGGTGTAGAGAAATTACAGGGAGCTCCGGTAGACGGTCTCGATATCCGCGCCGCAGCATCGTTGGTGTTGGGCGGTCTCGCAGCGGAAGGTGTAACGCAGGTTCACGAGCCGAGCCATCTTCGCAGGGGATACGAACACCTAGAACGTAAGATGGGAGCGCTCGGGGCGCGTCTCTGGGCGCGCGTGAGCGACCCGGATGATTTCATCTTCGCCGGGTGTTGAGCCTTACCGTAGTAGTGTTTTCATGACAGAGCAGTTGTCACTAGAGTTGGTTCAACCTCTCCGTTACTCGTCTTCGGCGTTCTTCGTACATACGGGTGTCGAGGATGCCGTGCGAACTGTGACGACTCTCTCGGGTAAGCGGAACTTTTCGATTACCTACATTCGAGGTGAGAAGTGTTCCGGTAAAACGCACCTCGGTGTCTACCTTGTCGGACGGCATCAAGAGCGAAATGGCCGTGCTCGATTGATCTCAGGTTCTTCGTTGGTAAGCTGGTTTTCCGAGGAACTTCCCGGTACGCCGATACACCCTTGGGAGCTGGTCGTTATCGACGACGCTGATCTCTGCTTGGGTGAGGGGATGTGTCAGGGGATTTTAGTAGATCTCATCGAGAGGATCTCGCGGCAGAAGGGGAGCTTGGTGCTCATAGGTGGCGCAGATCCAGAGGCCATTCCGACATCCCCGCAGCTCAGAAGTAGGCTCAATGCCGGTCTCTACCTCGCTGTCGGAGGTCCCAAGGAAACGGAATTGGATCCCTTGCTCGATCTGATTACCAAGCAACGTGGGCTCCAGCTCTCCGAATCAAAACGCGCGTACGTCCTCAAGCGTGTAGAGCGGACTATCCCTGCATTGGTCAATTGCGTGGAGCGGGTCGAAGATAGTTCTTTTCTCGGAGATGCGAGTACCTCCTTTCACAAGTTATCTGACGCCTTGACGGTCGAGTCTTCGGAAAGCTGACGGCGAGAAGTCGATTCGATTGAACTCGCCGAAGTCTGCGCGCCTTCAGAATTTCCCCGCCGTGAAAATTGAATGGCGAGCAAAGATCTTTTGTCCTGACAAGGAGGGCTTCTGCCTTGCTTCCCCCAACGATTCTGAATCGCCCTCTGTCGTTTCACCGACGCCAGTTTTAGTAGTCTGCGGAACTGCCAGCTCCGGTCAGTCGGCCGATGAAGAGGGCGCGTTAGGTGTTCAGAGGAAAGAGGTTCCATGTTCAGTCACTTAGGTGGTCACACCGCAAAAGATGGCACGCTGCCTCCAGCTACGCGCGAGAATCCTGACGAGGCCTGGTACGATGCGCACAAAGATAAACTTGGCTTTCGTGAAAGCGTCGCTCGAACTCCGTGCGGCGATATGGTTCAGGTGGAGGTTCGGTCATGGATGCAGGTTCCTTATATTCTCCAAAAGCTCCGGTCGTCGCCGGTCAAGGCGGTGTTCCCCTTTAGCAGTGAACCCGCTGTTGCATCGGAGCAATCTGCCATAAAGCAGTTCCTTCGTTCTCATCATTCCAAAGGCATTCAAGGTCTGCTTGATGGTCTCGCGCAGCACCTCGACAGGTCGCCCTCCCTTGTTCTCCCGGAGTTTCCGTCTCCCGACCCTATGTCACATGCAGCCCAGTGGCTTGAGGCGCTTGAGCTATCGGGGATCCTTCAAAAACGTCTCAATGTAACTGACGTGATCCAAGCTTCAGCCGCCGAGGCACTGGGAAGTGCCGAGTTCCGTAATTCATGTCTCTCTGCCCTTACCTCGGGCAGGCCAGTTATCGTAATCCCTGGGCATGCTACCGACATTACTGCTGTGGCAAAAGCGCTGCATGCAGTGTTGATGAAGATTCCGGATTGCCATGCAGCAGCAAGGAAGGTCTCAGTCTGGGTGCCAGATAAGCGTACTCTTGACTCATGGGACTATGACATACCGCTCTTGAGCCTTCTCGATCAGTGCCTGTTGAGCCTGCCACCTGATCAACTGGCTGATGCATCTGAAGCAGCAGGTTCTCTTAGTCCTATCTCTTCAGACGAAGCGCCCATCCAGGAGGAGGCATCGCACAGCCCTGAGAGTAAAGACACGATAATTCTGGACTCTCGAATGCCAGTTAGCTCCATCGATGACGGAAAGTCTGATGACGATTTCTTCGAACTACTTGGGCTCGGGCTTACCTTGCCTTCGCTGAGTGAAGTTGACGGCCTCGACGGGCAGCCGGAGATAGATCAGCCTTCTGACAAAGTCGGTGAGGTCTCTCCTGATGAGATCCCCGACCTGCAGCTGCCTGGTTCTGATGCCGATTCGGACCCAGCTCCCGATGACAGCGAGAGACCTCCAAACACGAATGTGCCAGCTCCTCAGAGCTCAACTTTGACCGAAAAGAGCGAGTCGAGCTCTGTTAATCCGCGCTCCTCCTTGAGCTTCAGCGAGCTCGCGATGCAGCACCTGCTGTCGATATCACGCTCATTGGTGGGGGACATGGATGCGCTCAAGCAACGAGAGCTGCTGAAGTCCGAGTATCTCGAGAAGTTCTACACACACAAGATGCCGCCGCATGTGCGTTGGCCAGTTACCGAACAGACATCTGTGAAGCTTTTTGCTGACGGTTCCTTTCAGGATGTATCCGTTAATCGTGGAACAGCCGCCGCCATCCTCGAGGAGTGTCGTACGCGGACGTTCGAAGATGCGGCACGCTTGCTGTTCGAAGCACATGAGCATCTTCTGGATAAGCACTTCGAACCGGAGCAACCGAACACCTCACTGCAAGAGAACTTTCTCGTCACTCTTCCTGACAAGGGATCGGCTATATTCATGAGCGATCTCGAGGGAGATGTTGCCAAGCTTGCTTTGCTTATCGATCAATACAAGCTGATAGAGCGCTGGGAGAAGGGAGAGCCTGTCTTCCTTTGCGTACTTGGAGACATGGTAGACAGGAGTATGACAGGCTCACTACTCGTTGAGTTTCTTCTCGACCTCAAGGTAAGGCGTGGGTTTTCGCGCCAGGTTGTCATCGTGCCGGGAAATCATGAGCTCACAATAGACCAGAATGTCTCTGGTCTTCGAGACTTTAAAAACCACAACCTACCTCTCATTGGAGATCTTTTTGGGAGGGATTATGCGCCGCAAGCTACCTCTGCTCAGGAAGCCGAGATCACTGAGAAGCTCCAGCAGCTATGCCCGAAGTCAGTACGCTCCGATTCGCTATCTCCACACGTATTTGAGGAAGGGATCTACCAGGCTCGCTGGGGGCTCTACACCCTTTTCCACGGCATCTTCCGCATATTGCCGCGAAGCATAGTCTCAGGGAACGGAATCTTTGCCGCACACGCTGGTTTTCCCCAGAACGGACCGATGGCCGAGCTTTTCGAGCCGGAACTTCCACCGAATATCGATACTCACGACTATCGGTCCGCGCTAGCCAGCCGGATATTTGAAGGCAAGCACGCTAACGCTTCGCTCGATGATCTGACGTGGAATGACCTCGATTTGGAGCTGTCTAAAGATGGAGTATTTCTACCTCTGAATGATCCGAGACGGAAGGATTCCGATGGAAGGAATCCGTTCACACTACTCGATTTCGAGCGTTTCTGTCGGGGAACAGGCACAACGCTGATGATTCGAGGACACCAATCACATGCCCCGGATGGATCAATATCTCCTGCAGCCGTAGAACAGCTGATGAGTCCTTATCGCAGCAGGCCATGGATGGCTGGCAACATCGTGACGGTTACTCCCAAAGCCGAGTGGAGTGCGCTGATCGATCTCTCGATACGACAACCGACCTCCAAGGATGTCTCGTGGATCGGACTCAATGGGGTTGGAGAAACGCAACGTACTCCGGCGAAGCATAGTAACGGCAGGTTTCTACCGCCCGGTCCCAGGAAAAACTTTGTCATGCTGCTCCCTCCTATCGGCTCTGAACCCGTGGCGGAGCAAACTAGTTCTGATGCTACCGTCGATGCCGACTCATCTCAGGATATTACAGCAGAACTCTCCGAGGTTTCAGAAGAACTCGTAGGCTTACAGGCTTCAGACAAAATAGCTGGTTTGTAATCCCGCGACGAGTAGTCGCGTTTCACCGTTCTGAGTTCTCATCGGGAGGGCGTCGAGCAAACAGCTTGCTAATGTCTTACTCAAAGGATGATGCGCTTTGTGGCGTATCTCAAGGTTTCACAACTTAATAAGGGTAGAAGGGCAACTACGATTAGCTCCTTTTCGAGGAGCTGAGTGGAGGACTCGCTCGCGTGCGTAAGCACGAGGTGAGGTTGGTGTTTGATGATTGGAATAGCAGTCAAGTTCGTAAGAGCTTGCACTGTTTCCTGTTCAGCTGTGCTTCTTGCAGTACTGTGCTGCGAGAAGGTGTTTCCTAGTGTTTGTTCTTGGTCACTTTTCAACCTTCGATGGTTGGGAAAGAGAATCTACGATGAAGAAATCACTGTTCTTGGGCGGACAAGGCATCTCCGACCCATCAGCCCTGGACTTTTTTCCGAGGGTTGATCCTGATGATGCTAGGCGGGTGCACTATGTGCACGTGTTCTTGGATAACAGCGGCAGTATGCACAGCCGCCGAGATCCAACTTGTAAAGCTCTCCAATCGCTCAGGAATGTCTTGAGCGAGGGCGAGAAGAGGCTGTACGAGCAGACTGACGGAACAGTCACGCTTCGGGCTTCTATTAAGTGGCTAAATGGCGACTGGCTCGTCAAGGACGTGAGTGTCTACGATCTCCCGGAGGTTACTGCGGAGATGTACCAGTGCGATGGGGGCACTCCCCTCGTTCGGGAAAGCGTAGTCACTCTCCAAGACTTGACCAGTAAGGTCGCTGAGCGTCGAGACCAGGATCTGTCCGCTCGCGGACACCTGATCTGGATCACTGATGGTGAAGCGGGAGACATGAGTGATACCGCTCGTCTCGATACGCTGAAGCACATGGTTCAGAGCCTCCTCAATCCGGTTACTCCGACTGGATTGCAGGACACGCAGGTCTTCGACTTCTTCGCCATTCCGATCGGTGAAAAAGCGCGGGGATTCTACACTCAGATCGGCATTCGTGATGAGGATATCTTTGATGTCCCTGACACGATAGGTAGCCGACTGGAAGATGCTCTAGCTCGGACGAGCTTGAAGATCTTGGGAGAGGCAGGAGCTGTTCCCGAGGACTTGCAGCTCGAATCTTCGCAAGAAGATGCTGATGGATCGGAGCTCAATGGCGATGCGATCTTGCGTTTCATGCGTGAGAACCGTGCTGCCTTGGACAACTCTTCGAGCGAGACGAATCCACCAGAAGCTTTCTAGTTGCCCTTTATCCTTACGGGAGGTTTGTGCAAAGGGATCTGAAGCGATGGGGCTGACGCTTTTAAAAATATCAGCCCCCCCTTTTAACGACGCTACGATCGAGTCACGGCGATGTCCGCTTTACAGCTTATCACGAGTTCTATCGCAAATTTGCAGACGCATACGAGCGCTGAGCAGTGCTATGAGCAGTGGCGACAAAGCACTCAAAATCAGGTTGGATTTCGTTCCCAGGCCGTCTCGCGCGATGGAAAAGATCAGCACATAGTCGAGGTATGCTCGTGGCTACAGGTGCCGGAGCTACTCTTCGTTCAGCTCGGTCTGCTCGAGAGGGTACTTCGCCCCCAGTTCCCTTATATCAGCGAGGAGGTGAAAGCTGAACAAAATGAAATCCGTTCTTTTCTTCGTAATTTTCAAAAAACGTCGCCGGATTTGCAGTTTTTGGTGAGTAAGATCGAATCGTGCGTTCTGTACAAGCAGGGAACAATCCCTGGTCTCGGAAGCGTTATCAGTTCGGGTGATGATTGGGTAAGAGTCAGTGCGCGCAGCGCTTTCGAGGCGGGCTTAGCTATGCTCGGGGCTGCCACTTCAGAGAGTTCAACTATGCCGGCGTATACTCCAATCCGTACATCGCGAAACAACCCAGTGACCGCTTCGGTTGCCTGTATTGAACGTGCTCTCTCCACTAAGATCCTCTCCGAGATGGATGTACTTGCGATGCCCTCTATCGGAAAGGGGGGGCAGGGGGTCGTGAGGAGGTCTTCTGAAGATCTAGTTTGCAAGATCTGGCATGACTCTGGCGCCACTCCAGCGGGCAGCGCCTATGAGCAGAAGCTCAAAAAGCTACCCATCTGGGTAGATGACCAACTTGCCCTCCCCACCGCGTTTATCCGCATCCCGGAACGGGGAGGAGACTTGTCGGGCTTCGAAATGCCATTCCTCGGCGAGCGCAATTCGTTCGGCAATTTGAGGAATGTAGGGTGGAAGAAGCGCAATCAGACCACGCAAGCGGATGTGGCGAAGTACTTCGTCGCGCTCTATGACCTGCTCTGGGAGCTCCAGCAAATGGGCGTAGTAGTGGGAGACCTCAAATTCCAGAACGTCCTTATTATGTCGGACGGCTCTGTCTCTATTATCGACGTTGATAGTCTCGGAGTCGAGGGAGATCCATGTACTGCCTACAGCCGCGAATATGTCGATCCGCGCTTGTGTGACCCTAAGGGTAATTTGGAGCAGCTCATTAAACCTCACGACGCAGAGAGCGTGTGGTACTCGTACATGGTGATGCTCTTTGAGGCACTTTCAGGGGCCCACCCCTTCACGGAGGGAACTCACAGACCACCGGGAGGAGAAGCTGGAGTTTCAGCTGAACATCGAGTCATGAAGGGACTCTCGGTATTTCATCCAGATGTGAGGCTCAACAATAAATTCCAAGATGCGATCAGCGCCTTTCCCGACGATCTGAAAGAGGCCTTCAAAGCAACCTTTCAGGACGGTGCTCGCGGGCGACCCCGTCGAAGCCTTATTACTCAACTCATTCCGAGCCAAGAGAGCGCGAGCCAGCCATATAAGCCGGAGAACCGCTCTCCATGGCAACTGTTTTCTCCACGGGCAGGGGCTAACGTCGGTGCAGACCGTGGAGTTGTGAGGATCGCTAAGGTACCCTGCCGCGAGGGTCAGGCTCTCATGGGAAAGATCATCGATGGTAAGCTCGAGCTTCTGACAGATGTAGACCTTCGGAAAGCGAAGAGAAAGATAGCTCCTGGCAGCTCCGCCGCATCTCAGACGAATGTATTGAAGCCTGTCGACTTCAGTGGCAAGTTCACTATTTATCAAGATCTCAATCCTGTGATTGCTAGGAACCTAGATTCTCGAACTCGACGAGTTTGGATTGATGATGGAAACGTTCTCACTACCGCTGCGGTCGGGGTGTCACCATTTGGCGGGACGAACATCGCTGCACTGCTTGACCACACAATCTGCATCCCCCCTCAGTCAGGTCGGGTGATATTATCCAAAGCAGGTGGGACTAAGATGATTGAGCTTCCTGGAGAGCTTTCGCTTTTCAGTGGTGGGACTTTCGGTCTCATCTTCTCGACTCAGGGCAAAGAGCTCACCAATCTGTTTCTCGTTTCAGATGGTGTCAAGCGTATATTGGGACTGCCTCCTATTCTTGGGCCTATCTCGGACATCCAGTGTTCATTCAGCGATAACTTCGTCTGGGTCTTCTTGACAACTACACCTGAGCAGTCGGCGTCACGATACATCCTGACGTTGGACGCAAGTGGCAAGCTGCGTGGGCTTGGTGCTGTTTCGGAATGTAATCGGGCTTGGCACTCCGCAGATGTGCTGCGCAGTGCATACGATATTGGCTCAGGGTCCAAACCAGGATTGGCAGCGGTTGTGAACGGAGAACTTGTGAGGCTTACCTGCAGCAAATTTCAGATCGTCCAATACTGTCGACAACGTCTGATCGAAAACAACCTTCCGCGGATATTACTGACCAGTGAGAACGATGCCAGGGGCATTTGGTGACTGAGGCGAACCTAAGCTTCTCTGCGAAGCTGTGCGTGCTCTGGGCAAAAAGTAATTTCGTGAAGAGAAGTAAGCGCTTGTCCGTGTTGAGCCCATAGTCGTAATCTATCCGCATGAGCGATAGCGCAGCCCCATTTCCGTACGATTTCTATCACTTCTGGGCAGCGGGAGTAGTTGCCCGAGCAGGAGGCGACCCCTATCTTGTCTCTGCGATCCACCCGGTGATGGTTAGCGTTGGCTGGCGGGCTGAGGAGGCAACGTTTGGCTTTCTTCACCCTTTCTGGAGCCTGTGGATATTTAGTGCCATCTCCACTATTCCCTTTGCGGCAGCGAAGTGGGTGTGGGAGGGCCTAGTTCTGCTGCTCGTCAGTGTTAGCCTGCTACTCATAACGAGGCCTTCCGTGCGCAAACTACTCGCACTGCAGACCCCCACCTCGTTCCTCGTGTTTGCAAGCGTGCTCTTTCCTCCCTTCATTAGTACGCTTCATAATGGGCAAACAAATCCTTTCATGCTGCTCGGCTTAGTGACATGGCTGACGCTCGCTCTCAAACAACGCGACCTCCTGGCTGGTGTAGCACTCTCCTTGACCGCCATTAAACCGCAACTCTTCATCCCTTTTTACGTGTGGGTCTTCCTTTCGAATTTTCGTTCGAGGGGATGCAGGTATACTCTTGGATTTGCAATTGGATTGGTGCTGCAGATCGGTATCTCTCTGATCATTGCTCCAAATAGTGCTCTGTACTGGGCTGAGTCGATGCAACAGGTTTCTAATTCGGCGATGAACCTCCCGACCCCAGCTCTTGGTCGCATCATCGCCGGAGTCGTCGGCTCTGACCAGATTCCGCTCCTTCTGAACTTACTCGCAATATGTGCTGCAGTATGGTCAGCTCTCAACGTGAAGCACGAGTCATTGGCCCCGGCGATACTTGTATGGTTGCCCTTATCATCGCTAGTCGCTCCTTACACCTGGACGCATGGCTTTTTGGTTCTTCTCCCCCTTTACCTTGCGCTCCTCTCGACCTTCGAAAGCAAGCGGCCGAAGCTCATAACGTATGGCATAGCTGCCTTAGCGATCGTCGCTCTTGCTGAGATGCATCATCCCCATACTTTTGCCGGCTATATGGTAGTCCTGCCCCTCATCCTGCTTGTATTCGGGCTAAAACAAACGAAGGCCATGACTGCTCGCCTTGCTAGCGCCTTTTCTCAAGTAAGTGCTCACAGATAAACGTATCGTTGGGAATTAGCCCTCAAAACTGTCTTGCCCGCAGTAGAGTGTCAGCCTGATACTTGCTCCGTAATGACGTTCAAGAAAAGCTCTCCATACTGCTCGAGCTTTCGCTCTCCTACGCCGGAAACGTCGAGCATCGCCGTAAGAGTCCGCGGCTTCTTGCCTGCCATGTCCTGAAGGGTTGCATCGGAAAAGACCATGAAAGCAGGCACGCCCTTCTCGTCAGCAATGCTGCGGCGTAACGTGCGCAGTCTGTCGAAAAGTTCTTTGTCGTAGCTCTTCTCGCCAGTGCGAACTTTCAGTTCGCGACGCTTTTCAGCGGCGAGCTTGGTGGTCGTGAGTGGTTTGGTAAGAAGGATAGGAACGCGATCCTTCATGGCTGCTTTGCCAGCCTCAGTAATCTGCACGATGCTGAAACGCTCGAGGTCTATACGCAAAAGTCCACGACTGATGAGCTCCTGAATGAAGGTGATCCACTCCTGACGCGGGCGCTCTTTCCCCACCCCGTAGGTAGAGAGGGTGTTGTGCCCCCAGCGTCGAATTTTTTCGTTGTCGGCTCCCGCGAGGATGTCAGCTATGTGCACAGCTCCGACGCCAAAGCCACTTTTCTGCTGTACACGTGCTATGCAAGAGAGAATTTTCAGAGCTTCGGTTGTTCCATCGAACTGTTCGCGCGGAGTAAGACAGTTGTCGCATGCGCCACATGACGACAGTGCCGTGCCGTCGTCAGCGCGGTACTCCTCGCCGAAGTAGCGTAGAATCGCCACTCGTCTGCAATCGGCACCCTCGACAAAGCGCACCATCTGGGAGATCTGCCTACGTGCAATCTCTTGTTCTTGCGGATCGGTCGCTTGCTCTGCAAAGCGGTAGAGCTTCGCAGTATCACTTTGGCTGTACAGGAGGACGCATTCACTCGGCAAACCATCACGTCCGGCGCGACCCGTCTCCTGATAGTAACTCTCGACATTTTTCGGGAGGTCGTGGTGAATGACGAATCGTACGTTCGGTTTGTCGACGCCCATGCCAAAGGCGATGGTCGCTACCATGATCGGAACTTCGTCCTTCAAGAATCGTTCTTGATTCTTGGCACGGACCTCCGCAGGGAGTCCCGCATGATACGGGAGCGCGTCGTATCCCTTTGAGCAGATGGCGTGAGCGATCTCCTCGGTTTTGGCACGGCTCAGACAGTAGATGATCCCGCTTTCACCCTTATGGTCGTCGAGAAAATCGGTGATCTGCTTGAGCGGCTCTCGACGAGCGATAATGCGATACGAGAGATTAGGGCGATTAAAGCTTGCCACGAAGCGTGCAGGATTTCGTAGGTCGAGTACGGATACGATGTCGTCACACACGCGTGGTGTTGCCGTGGCGGTGAGCGCTATCAGTGGTACCTGCGGGAAGATGTCGCGCAACTTCGCAAGCTGTGCGTACTCAGGCCGAAAATCGTGGCCCCATTCGGATATACAGTGCGCCTCGTCGATAGCGATGGCAGAGATGTTCCAGCGCGTGAGCCGACTGAGCATGTCGTCCTGCAGCAGTCGCTCGGGCGAAAGGTAGAGTATTTTGTATTCGCCGCTGTCGAGTCCGCAATAGCGCTGAAAGTACTCACCGCTGTCCAAGCTCGAGTTGATAAAAGTCGCCGGCACGTTCATCTCGTGGAGTCCGTCGACCTGATCTTTCATCAGAGCGATGAGTGGAGACACCACGATGGTCAATCCGTCCCGAGCGAGGGCGGGGAGTTGATAACACAGTGACTTGCCACCCCCTGTCGGAAGCAGAGCTACTACGTCCCGTCCGGCGAGCGAGGTGGTGATTATTTCCTCCTGAAGAGGGCGGAAAGAATCAAAGCCGAAGTATTTCTTGAGAAGGTCGCGAAGCTGCATAATCAATCTCGTGCTCAGTCGGAACACTCTACATCAAGTTCTTTGGAAGTGCCCACTGGGTCAGCGATGAGTTCTCTTCAAGGAAGCGAGGCGAAACTTACCTATGGTCTGACTTTTGAGGTCAATCCCTAAATACTTAGCACGTGAACGTGCTCGTGCTCGTAAACGTGCACGTGCCCGAAAATCTTGACGTTCTTGTTTCGGGCACGTTTACGTTCAGGTGCACGAGCACGTTCACGTGGAAGAGTGGTAGGTTTTGCCTCGCGTCCTTAAGCATAGAGATCGGAATCGGCAATCTCCTCTGATAGTTGCTTAGCAGAGCAAACAGCAAGACCCATCTTAACACGCTGCGGAAAAATGCTCTTCTGCTGCGAAATCCGATCTTTGGCCATCACCACAACCTCGAATTTCTCGCTACGAAGCCATTTTTCCGCAGCCTGTTAATAGAGCTAGAGCGTCAACAGGACCATAGTCTTGGATACAACTGTTTGGCTCAGTACGGAAGGTTTCGTCACTCTTGAAGAAAATGGGAAAATATAGCCATTACAGTAGGTTGAGGTTGCTTTTCCCGATACTCCCCCTATGGTATGAATACCGGCGACCTAGGGTCGCCGCCGAACAGGCTAGCCACGGAAGAGTTCGCTTTGAAGCTCGGGAAGCTCGCTGATTGTAAGAGCTATAAAAAGGATTAGGAGCGCATGCAGAGACGTAGAGTTGTTATAACAGGCATCGGAATCATCAGTCCCCTGGGCCTCACCCGCGATACCTCGTGGAGTGCTGCACAAGAAGGTCAGTCTGGTGTCGGTCAGATAACCCGCTTCGATTGCTCCGCGTTCGCCGCTCATATCGCTGCTGAGGTTAAGGGATTCAATGCAGACCCTTTTATCGAGTTCAAGGATCAGAAGAAGCAGGATCTCTTTTCGCAGTATGCGATAGGGGCAACCCATGAGGCGCTCACGGACGCCAAGCTGCTCGAGGACACCACCTACGAGCCGGCTATGAAGGGGTGTCTGCTTGGTGTCGGTATCGGAGGGCTCCCTATCCTCGAGAAGTACCACATGGCATACCTCGAAGGGGGACCAAAGAAGATATCCCCGTTTCTCATCCCAGGAATGATCAGCAACCTCGGACCGGGTAACGTTGGTATCAAGTACGGCCTCAAAGGGGTCAACTACACGGTAACCAGTGCTTGTACGTCATCCACTCACGCTATCGGTGAAGCTTTTCGTATGGTGGCAGATGGCCTGCAAGATGTGGTTGTCACAGGTGGCTCGGAGAGCGCAGTCACTCCTATCGGTATCGGAGGCTTCTGTGCACTAAAGGCGCTTTCCACCCGCAACGACGAGCCGCAACGCGCATCTCGACCGTTCGACAAGGACCGTGATGGATTCGTGCTCGGAGAGGGGTGTTCCATCCTCATAGTTGAAGCGCTCGACAGCGCGCTCAAGCGTGGCGCTCCGATCTATGCTGAGGTTCTCGGATATGGCTTCTCTTGTGATGCGTACCATATGACGGCTCCATGTGTAGATGGAGAGGGAGCAGTGAACTGCATGCGCCATGCGCTCAAGTGGGCAGGCCTCCAGCCTAATCAGGTGAGCTACCTGAACGCACACGGAACCTCGACACCAGCCAACGATGTATCCGAAACGGCTGCAATCAAGACGGTTTTCGGTGATTGGGCTAAGGGTGGACTGCTTGTAAGCTCCACCAAATCGATGACTGGACACCTGCTCGGTGCAGCCGGTGCGATAGAGGCTGCATTCTCAGTGCTTGCCATCAAGGATGGTGTAGTTCCTCCGACGATTAACCTCGATAACCCAGACGAGGGATGCGACCTCGACTACGTGCCTCACAAGGCGCGTCGTCAGGAGGTAAAGGTGGCGATGTCGAACAGCTTCGGATTTGGTGGTACGAACGCGTCTCTGGTGTTCGGCGCCTACAAAGGATGAAGAAGAAGGACGGAGACGATCTCTCCCCGCGAGTTCGAGCAGAGGATATCCTCTTAGGTTCACTCGGCTTTGGTGAGGACGCTCGCGTCATATCGATCGAACGCACTGACACAGGATACAAGGGAGTAGGGGTTTGGCCGGACGGGGAGAGCTTTGAGTTCGAGAGTGATGAAGAACTCGAGGAGCTCGACGAGTGGGCCCTTTCAATTCTCTTAGCCGACAGCTCTCTGTCGCCGAAAAGGGCGGTTGGAGAAGGGTAATTCCCGGTAAAAACGGCAGGATTGGCCTCAGTAGCGGTTTTTGGTATTGTTTCTAGAGTTTCACGCGCGCTCGTAGCTCAGTTGGATAGAGCACAAGTTTCCTAAACTTGGGGTCGGGAGTTCGATCCTCTCCGGGCGCATTCTTCCTAATTCCTCCGGAATTA